>DATNAU010000015.1:0-24975 GCA_035572415.1 Acidobacteriaceae bacterium | reverse complement strand
GGATGTAGGGGTTCTCGAGCGCGGCTTCCATACGCTCGGCGTCGGTCACGAAGTAGGGCGAGAGATAGCCGCGGTCAAACTGCATGCCCTCGACCACGTCCAGCTGCGTCTCCATGGTCTTCGACTCTTCCACGGTGATGACGCCGTCCTTGCCCACCTTCTTCATCGCTTCGGCGATGATGACGCCGATCTGCGAGTCCGAGTTGGCGGAGATGGTGCCCACCTGCGCGATCATGTCGCCGGAGACGGGCTTCGACAGCTTGTTCAGCGCGCCGCCCTGCGATGCGCCGTTGTCATCGCGCTTGCCCACGATGGCCTCGACGGCTTTGTCGATGCCACGCTTCAGCGCCATCGGATTCGCGCCGGCAGCCACGGTCTTCACGCCCTCGCGATAGATGGCCTGCGCCAGCACGGTTGCGGTGGTGGTGCCGTCGCCGGCCACGTCGGAGGTCTTCGATGCGACCTCGCGCACCATCTGCGCGCCCATGTTCTCCAGGCCATCGCGCAGCTCGATCTCCTTGGCCACGGTCACGCCGTCCTTGGTGATCGTCGGGCTGCCAAACTTCTTCTCGATGACGACATTGCGTCCCTTCGGCCCGAGCGTCACCTTGACGGCATCGGCCAGAATGTTCACTCCGCGCAGGATGGCCTGGCGGGAATCTTCTCCATGCAGAATCTGTTTTGCCATTGTTGCTGCTCCTCACGCCGACGATGCGCCGGCAAGAATTTTGAAGTTGCGACTGAATCAGATCCAGTCTTTTCACCCCGCGTAAGCGGGGTCGAGAACGGCACGAAGTGCTCGAGAACCGTACGAAGTACCGAAGTGCCTACTTGAGGATGCCGAGGACCTCTTCCTCGCGCATGATCAGCAGCTCTTCGCCGTCCAGCTTGATCTCCGTGCCGGAGTACTTGCCGAAGAGAATCTTGTCGCCCGCCTTCACGTCCAGCGGGAAGACCTTGCCCTCGTCGTTCGACTTGCCCTTGCCGACAGAGATGACCTCGCCCTGCTGGGGCTTTTCCTTTGCCGAGTCGGGGATGATGATGCCGCCGCGCACGGTCTCGGCTTCTTCCATGCGACGGACCAGGATGCGGTCGTGCAGGGGCGTAAATTTGGCTGCCATTTGCGTGTGTCTCCTTATTGCGGAAGGTTGAAATTGCTTCTTGGCTATTGCGTGGGGAGTCGCGGCACGGCGCGGGAGAAACTGCTTTCCGCGTGGCACGAAGGAGTGTTTTAGCACTCACAACCCACAATTGCTAAGGTAGGGCAAGCCGAACGTGCATGTCAAGCAGCTCGCGATAAATATGAGTGGATCGCACTAAAGTAGCCCTTGAAACCGCAATAAATTACTCAAATTCAGTGACATGGCCATATGCCACTCTTCACGATGGGACTCTCAGCTATGCAGTCGCCAGCCCTTGACCTGCTGGCGTAAAATGGCGACATGCTGTGCCGCACTACCCGCCTCCGTGCCATTCTAATCAGTCTTTCCGCCTTGTTCGTTGTTGCCTTGGCACTCGTCCCGCGGTCTCTCTTTGCGCAGGACGACTCCCCGAAAGAGGATGGCCGTCACGGTCGCAAGTACAAGGCGCCGCCGGAAACCTCGGAAATCGAGGTGACGGTCCTCAAGGGCTTCAACAAGAAGCCCATCATGAACGCTGCGGTCGTATTTCACCCTGTGGATGCCGACGGCAAGGATGAAGGCTTCCTGGAGATGAAGACCGATCCCGACGGCAAAGCCAAGATCGATGTGATCCCCACCGGCAGCCAGGTCAGAATTCAGGTGATCGCTACGGGGTTCGCAACCTACGCAGAGGACTATAAGATCGCGGAGCCGCAGCGGAAGATCACCATCGACATGCAGCGTCCGCGCGCGCAGGTTTCTACCTACGTCGACGAGTTCGGCAAGCCATCCACAATGAAGCCCGGCGTGCAGGAGCCAGTACGGCCGAAGCTGGGACCGGACGGCAGGCCGCTTCCGCAGAGCGCACCGACCCCGTCGGCAACAAGCGGAAGCGCGAGCGGCAATTCCGCGACTGGCCAGCAGCCTTCACAGAACTCCAACAGCAAGTAGCCCCGCGGACGAACGCGCCGATGCCTGAGTCCGCCAATTTTTCTGACAACTCCTCCCGCGCACTCGCGGGCAAGGTTGCGCTCATCACCGGCGGCGCAAAGCGCATCGGCCGGGCGATCGCACTCAAGCTTGCAGCCAACGGCGCGCATGTGGCGATTACCTACCGCGATTCGCAGCCGGATGCCGAACAGACGGTACGCGATCTTGCAGCGTTGGGTGTTGAAGCCTTCTCTGTGCGCGCGAATCTCGAAGACGCAGAGGACATCCGCGAAGCGGTCGCCTCCACAATCGAGGAGTTTGGCCGGCTCGACATCCTTGTGAATAATGCCGGGATCTTCGAGTCCGCCGCGCTCGAAGAAATCACCGCGGCCCAGTGGGATCGCATGTTCTCGACCAACACCCGCGCGCCGTTCCTTGTGGCGCAGGCAGCGCTGCCGCATCTCCGCGCCGCGCAGGGCCGCATCGTCAACATTGGCTCGCTCGGCGGAACGCATCCGTGGGCGACGCACGGCCACTACTGCACGTCGAAAGCTGCGTTGCACATGCTCTCGCAGGTGATGGCGAAGGCATGGGCGCCGGAGATCAGCGTGAACTGCGTTGCGCCGGGAATGATCGTGCAGGGCGAAGTCGGCGAAGCCTACGCGCAGTTTGCGGAGCGAACGCCGATGCGACGCAACGGCACCGCCGAGGACGTCGCGGCGGCGGTTGAGTTCTTTGCCACCGCGCCGCACTTCATCACCGGCCAGTTGATGACGGTCGACGGCGGCCTCGGGCTCTAGCTCCCAACGCTTGTCATTCTGAGCCGCAGGCGAAGAATCCCCGCATTTATCTCGGCACAAATTTCTGCGCTCATCAGTTCTTCGCTCCCATCAGCCGCTGCCAGAGGCTGGGCGCTTTCGGCTCTTCATAGAGGCCGCGCGGCTCTTCTTCCACCTGGAACTGTTTGCCGAGGAAGACCGCCAGCGGATTGGTCAGGCAGAGCGCGTGCGCGTAGCTTGCGCCGTACTTTTCGGCGACGAGATCGTGCGCAGCCTTCATCCGCGGCGGACGCGACTTCGTGTTGTGCGCGTCGGTGGCGAGGAAGTGGACCCAGCGCTTTTCGAGCAGCTCGTGCGCCATCTTTTCCGCGCGCTTGCCTTTGTGTCCGGTGAGCGAGTCGGCCGTGACCTGGACCAGCATGCCGGCGCGCATCCACTCGGCCATGCGCTGTGGCTCTTGTTGCAGCGTGGGGTTGCGTTCCGGGTGCGTGAGGATCGGCGTGAGGCCGGCGAGATTCAGCTCATAGAAGGTCTCGTTCAGGCCGGGCGGAAGGCCATAGTCGGGAATTTCGATCAGCAGGTAGCCGAGGCCGTTGATGCTGAAGCGCTTCGGATCGCGCTTGGCTTCGGCGACGTTGTCGAAGGAGAGATGGAAGTCGCATCCGCTGCCGAGCGTGAGCGGAATATTCTCGGCGGCGAGCCGGTCGCGCAGCGCGGCGGTCTTCTGCTGGTTCACGTGCGGATCGAAGGTGAAGGTGCTGTTCGCGTGCGGCGTGCAGACGATGTGCGTGATGCCGTCGGCGACGGCCAGGCGGCCCATGGCGATGGAGGTTTCGAGCGAGTCGGAGCCGTCGTCGAGGCCGAAGAGCAGATGATGATGGATGTCGACCATGTCTCTTATGCGGTGGCCAGCGAGCGCGCCATCGACTCGAATAGCTTGAGGCCGTCGGCGGAGCCGAGCAGCAGCTCGCTGGAACGGTCGGGATGCGGCATCATGCCCAGCACGTTGCGGCCTTCGGAGAGGATGCCTGCAATGTTTTCCAGCGAGCCGTTGGGGTTTGCTTCCGGCGTGATCTCGCCCGCGGCGGTCGAGTAGCGGAAGGCGATGCGGGCGGATTTGTTTAATTCCGCCAGCGTGGCGGCGTCGCAGAAGTAGTTGCCCTCCATGTGGCCGATCGGCAACTGCAGCACCTCACCCGCGGTGAGGCCGTGGGTGAAAGGCGAGTCGGCGGTCTCCGCGCGCAGGTGGAGATGGCGGCAGATGTAGCGCTGGCCCGCGTTGCGCATGAGCGCTCCCGGCAGCAGGCCGGACTCGCACAGGATCTGGAAGCCGTTGCAGATGCCCAGGACCAGGCCGCCGGATGCGGCGAACTTCTTGACCTGCTGCATGATGGGCGCGAAGCGGGCGATCGCGCCAGTGCGAAGGTAGTCGCCGTAGGCGAAGCCGCCGGGGACGAGGATGGCGTCGCAGCCTTCCAAATCATGGCTTTCATGCCAGAGGTAGGTGACGGGCCGGCCCATCACTTCGCCGAGGACGTGGTGCGTGTCATGGTCGCAGTTGGAGCCGGGGAAGACGAGGACGCCAAACTTCATATGGCTAGGGTAGCACCGCGAGTTGTGAGTGCTGGTTGGCATGAGTTGGTACACTCCTCCCGTAAGCCATGCATTCGTGGCCTGCCAATCACGGTGGGCGACGTGCTCGGCTACCTTGCAGCGGGGATGGCGCACGCGGAGATTTTGCGCGACTTTCCCTATCTGACGGAAGATGACATCCGCGCGTGTCTGCCATTTGCGGCGGACCGTGAACGGAAGTCAGAGATTCTGGTCGCGTGAAGCTGCTGTTCGATGAGAATCTTCTGAGATAGGTCGGGCCTTTGGCCCTCTGATGCGGTTTGTGGGCGCACACCTGGGGCTGCGCCCCACGCTAGTATAGGTCGCGCCGTTGGCGCTCAAACTTAGCGGTTGGCCATGAGGAGGCCGGGCTGTGGTTTGCGGTCGACCATTTCGAAGGAGTCGAGTGGCCAGGATGTGTTGCGGCTGGGGTGGTGGGGAAGGTAGATGACGCGGATTTTGGCGTCGGTTTTGTATTCGTCGGGGCAGTTGTTGTTGGAGCCTTCGATCAGCTGATCGTTTTGCGCGTGGTAGTCGGGCTGGGTGCGGAATTCGTAGTCGACCATATAGTTATTGCCACCTCTTTGCGGTACGCAGAGCGTGACCTTGCCTTCGGTGACGAGGCCATGGCGGGCGAGATGGTGATCGCGGATGAGGCTCCATGCTCCGCGAACTCCAATTACTGTCGCAGCCGCACCCGCAAACAGCAGGACGATGGTGAGCATCATCAAATCCCACGGCTGCCAGTCTTTCGGGTAGCTGACTGACGGGTCAGATGGAAGATAGAGGACGGTGAGAGAAGACCCGACGCTGAAATGGTCAAAATGAGGCGAATCCGTCCGGACAGCGGAGTTTCGATAACTTGCACCGGCGACAAAAAATGTGTAATGGACGCGTGACCCCTTCCCCTGGCTGATGTACGTGATTTGCGCCGGCGCCTCGCGACCTTCGCGAACGAGAGTTGCTTGACGCTGCCACCTGTGGGCGAGGTAGCTACCGAAGCCTCCCAGCCAGATAAGTCCGCCGACGAGAAAGATAAGGACCATCCAAAGGCCGCTGCGGCCGTCGTCAGAGAGCCGCACATGGCGCGGGATTTTCAGGTTGATCTCGTTGAGGGATGGTTCTTTCGGGGTGGGTGCGTCGTCAGTAACTCCGAACATCTGGATTCTCCGCGTGGTTCGGGTGGTGTGGCGGGATCAGGGTAGCATCGCGGACGAAGGCGTATGAGTGCAGGGGAACCTTTTGAGATAGGTCGGGCTTTCAGCCCTCTCTCACCCTTTGGGTGGCCTGCTCCATGGGGCTCCGCCCCATGCGGGTATAGCATCGCGCCTCCGGCGCTCGCCAAATACCTGTCAAGTTCTTTTTCGCAACCAACTCTCCCCACGCCACTTCCAAACCAGAACTCGCGCACCCATTCCGGTAGAATAGAAGAAAGGGGCAGATAGGCGGCTGGCCAAACAGTCTTGCGTATCCATCCCAAGGTCTTCAACAAAAATCAACGACGAACCGCAATATCTTGGGGATACCTGAGGCCACCTAAGCCCTTTGAAAGGGATATCCTACATACCCAGGTATGGGGTAGGGGACGCGACAATGGAACCGATGCCGAGAGACGCAGAAGTGCCAAGTCCTTTGTTTTCAAGATCAAAACTCGCAACCGATTTGTTTTCTAGATCATAGCGTTTTGATACCGGGGGGGAGGGGGTACAAAACTCTCATGCAGACCAGCACCCACAACTCGCAGTTACCACCCAAGCCGAGCTTGAATGCAAATGCCGCTGTGCATCGAATATCATCTCTCGCTATGAGGAAATGGATCGTTGCGGTGTTGCTTGCGGGCAGTGTGGCTTTTGGGATGGGGGCGCGGAGTCAGGGCCAGCAGACGCACAACCAGTATGAGCCGCCGAATGCGGCGGGTGCGGGGCAGAAGCTGCTGGCGCAGTTTGTGGGCGAGTGGGACGTGGTGAAGACGTTCTTTCCGGCAAATGGCGGGAAGCCGAACGTCAGCAAAGGCACGTGCAAGCAGTACATGATCGAGGACGGCAAGTTCCTGCAGTCGGACTTTACGTTTGTCGATGCAGATGGGAAGAAGACCAGCACGGGCACGGGCATCTCAGGATTCGATTCGAAGACGAACCGGTTTACGACGGTGTGGTATGACTCGCGGCAGACGTCGATGTCGATCCGGCAGAGCGACGGCACGTTTGACGGCAAGAACATTGTGCTGTGGGAGATTCCGGGCATGGAGGAGCAGCAGGGGCGCAAGACGGTGGCGCGCGCGCACCTGGAAGAGGACGGCAAGGTCCTGCTGCATCGGCATTATGTGGTGGATGACAAGGGCAATGAGCGGCTGATGATCGAGTTCCGGCTGACGAGGAAGTAGAGCGCGGTTTCCCGGAACGAAAGGCAAATGCGGGGATTCTTCGCCTACGGCTCAGAATGACAGGTTCGATCTGTAGTGGGGGATCGGCTGAGATTCGCGGCTGAATCCCACCCATGCGGAACTTGGATGGAGCACCAGCGGACAACTTTCCGCGAATCACTTACCTCTTGCCCTTGTGCATTCTTCGATTAGGATCGACGTTTCCGCAGGCGACAAATCGATCGTATCAATGCCCATCCAAGCAATTTTCGAGAGGACGGGATAATTGGGTACAAAGAGGACTCCCTCCTTGGTTCTTCCGGACGTTCCAAACCCATCCCCCTGCCATTGGGAGAACTCATTTGGCCCGACTCCTACCGCTGCGTAGATAGTGGTAACAGAAAAAAATCGGGACTTCAACTCGTGATCCTTCGCGCTCATGATCTAACCCGATGACGTACGCTCTGGCTGCGGGCCTCCTCTTCGGCTCAGTTTTCTGGCGCTTATTCTTGCGCGATGCTCTCATTACACCTACGCCAGTCACATGTTCATATAAGAAAAGACTCACTATCACCATTGCTAACGCTGCGATCAAACCCATTACGATCACTCGCGACATCATTAGACCCTCATCCGCGTTAGGTGTGACCCCAACTAGATATGAAGTAACTACCACCTTGGAATCAGGCAGTAGTAGCGGCGCCGACCGTCGACAGGAAGCGGATGATCGACGCGATGCCGCGATGGAAGTTGGCCAAGTGGAACTTTTCGTTCGGCGCGTGCAGGTTGTCGTCGGGCAGGCCGAAGCCCATCAGCAGTGTGGGAATGCCGAGTACGCGGATGAAGTCGCCGACGATGGGGATAGACCCGCCGCCGCGGATGAATACTGTGTCCTTGGCGAAGACGGCGTGCATGGCTTCTGTCGCAGCTTGAACGTATGGGTTATCGGTGGAGACCACAACCGGATCGCCGGAATGGATCAACCGCACGTCGAGCGAAATCCCCGCAGGGCAGAGCGACTCAACATAACGCTTATACTGCGCGAACGTCTCGGCAGGCATCTGGTCCGGCACAAGGCGCATGGAGATTTTTGCTGTCGCGCGCGCGGGGATGACGGTCTTGGCGCCTGCGCCGGTAAAGCCGCCCGGCATGCCATGCACTTCGAGCGTCGGCCGCGCCCAGGTGCGTTCCAGAACGGAATAATCCGGCTCGCCCGTAAGGACCGATGATCCAACTTCGGTTTCACGGTAGTGCTCCTCATCGAACGGAAGGGCCTTCCACGCGGCGAGTTCGGCCGCCGTAGGCGTAGCAACCTTGTCATAAAAGCCAGGGATGAGGATGTGGCCGTTCGCGTCCTTGAGTTGCGCGATGATCTGTGCGAGCGCGACGAACGGATTGGGCGCAGCACCGCCGTAGATACCGGAGTGAAGATCGGTGCGCGCGCCTCGGGCCTCAATCTCGGTGTAGATCATGCCGCGCAGGCCGACGCACAGTGTGGGCAGGTCCGGCGCGAACATCTCGGTGTCCGACACGAGCGCGACGTCGGCCGCAAGCTGGTCGTCGTGCTCGCGCACGAAAGCGGCGATGCCTTCGCCGCCGACCTCTTCCTCACCTTCAATAATGACGCGGACATTGACAGGCAGCGAGCCCGAGTTCGCAGCGAAGAGCGATTCGAGCGCCTTCACGTGCATCCACATCTGGCCTTTGTCGTCGACCGCGCCACGCGCGTAGAGATTGCCGTTGCGCTCGGTGGGCTCAAAGGGCGGAGTCGTCCACTCGTCGATCGGATCGGGCGGCTGCACGTCATAGTGGCCGTAGATCAGCACCGTCGGCGCGGGCTTGCCGTTCATCGGCGTTGCGTGCAGCCAGTCTGCATAGATGAGGGGATGGCCGTTGGTATGTGCAGCAGTCGTCGTCTCAATGAGGCGGACGTTCTCCATGCCGATGCG
This sequence comes from Acidobacteriaceae bacterium, assembly GCA_035572415.1. Classification (GTDB taxonomy): domain Bacteria; phylum Acidobacteriota; class Terriglobia; order Terriglobales; family Acidobacteriaceae; genus Edaphobacter. The sequence goes on along the minus strand of DATNAU010000015.1, from coordinate 16,223 downwards.
GCCGAGTTCGGCAGCGACAAACTCGGCGGCACGGCGCGTGTCGGCGTCGTGCTCCGGCAGCGTGGAGATGGACGGGATGCGCAGCAGGGCCTTCAGCTCGTCGACGAAGCGCTGCGAATTGTTCTGGGCGAAGGTGAGTGCGGTGGCGCTCATGACCAACACAGATTACGGCAGGACGCCATTGTCATGCAGGAACTTCATCCAGAGGATCGTTCCCTTCTGGTTCTCCGCGGGTGAGAAGTTGCCGTGGCCTCCGCCTACGACGATGTCCTCTTCATTCGGCACATGCGCCGCGTCGAGCGCGGCCTTCAGCTTGTACGACTGCGTGGGATTGTAGGTGTGGTCGTGATCGCCGTTGATGATGAAAGTCGGCGGCAGGCCGGGATGAATATACGTGAGCGGCGAAACTTCGCGGGCACGCGCAAGCATCGCTTCGGTCGGCTCGGCCCAGCGCGGGGCTACACGTCGCGGACGCGGCATGCCATCTGGATTGGCCGGCTCTGCGGCGGTTGCGGTGGGTGCGGCAGGATTTGCGGAGGTCGAAGCCGGCGCGGGCGTGGTCGCAGGCGCGGGATCGGGCGGCAGCGGCAGATCGAGGCCGATCCACTGGTGCGTGAAGTCGCGGCTGCCGGGGTAGGTGAGAGATTCGGCAACGTCGCTGGCTCCATACATGTCGATGACGGCGACGACCTTCGGCTGGTCGGTGCAGCCGGGCGGATTGAAGGATGCAGGTGCGTAAGCGGCCATCAGCGCAAGGTGTCCGCCGGCCGAACCGCCCCAGGTGACGACGCGGTTGGGATCGAAGTTGTACTTTGCCGCGTTCTTCTTCACCCAGGACATCGCGCAGCGCACATCCTCAATCGCGGCAGGCGCAGGCGCATCGATGGCATTGCGGTACTCGACCGCGACAACGCTCATGCCGGCCGCGAAGAAAGGCCCGAAGGAGCGCGACGAGCTGGGACGGTCGCCGCGAATCCATCCGCCGCCGTGAATCTGGATGACGACGGGCGTCGGCTTGTCGGAAGGAACGGTGTAGACGTCGAGGTGGAGATCCATTGTGCCGGCGGGGCCGGTGTTCGGCAGCGCTGGGCGAATGCCGTTGGGCGTGCCGGGGTTGGGCGAGGCAGCAGCCGAAGGATTTGGAATGCGCGGCACCTGGGCGTAGACGATGTTGGGCGTGACGGTCGGCGTGACGGAGTTCCAGGTGGCGGGATTGAGATAGGCGGGACCGCCCGTAGGAACTTCCGGCGAGGTGGCGGGTGCGGTCTGGGCGCAGGCGATGACGGCTGCAGCGGAGATGGTTGCGATGGCGAATGCGGTGGAGGCAAGGCGGCGCATAGATTCCCTCGGAGGAGGCGACGAATCGCGGGATGGAGTATTCCAATCGCGAACCATCCTAGCGCGCTGGGGCGGGGTATTTCAAACAAGGAATAGTTCCGGATGACAACTGAACGCGGCGGATGCTAGGCTTTCGGCCATGCGCGATTCCCTTTTCTCGCCTGCTTCGCACGGCTGGGCCCCTGTCGGCCGGTCGTTTTCTCCATTGCTGCGTAGCCTGATGCGCGCCAGCGTTGCGTTGTGCCTGCTGCCGCTGCTTTGCTTCGGTGCGAACGCGAATGCACAGACGGCGGCTGCTCCAGTCGCAGGGCAGCCTGGACCGAATCTGCCCGTGCCCGACCAGACCGGCGTACAGCAGAATGCGCCGCTCAATCCGAACCTGCCGACGATTTTTGTTGTCGGCGATTCCACGGCGCGCAATAAAGCCGACCTCGGCTGGGGCGACCACTTCGCACATTACTTCGACCTGACAAAGGTGAATGTTGCGAACCGCGCCATCGCCGGCCGTAGTGCGCGGTCCTATATGAACGAGGGCGCATGGGACAAGGTGCTGGCGGAGATGAAGCCTGGCGACTTTGTGCTGCTGCAATGGGGACACAACGACGGCGGTCCGGCGCTGACGCCACAGTTCAAAGCACGAGGTGAAGGCAAAGGCATCGGCGATGAGTCGGTAGATATCCCCATCACCACGCCGTACACGGTTGGTCCGCTCGCAGGCAAAACCACCGAAACCGTGCACACGTACGGCTGGTACAACCGCAAGTACATCGCGGACACACGCGCCAAAGGCGCGACGCCGATCCTGCTTACCGTGACGGTGCGCGACATCTGGACACCGGGCGCCGACGGTGCGCTGCACATCGAGCGGGACATGGGCTATCGCGACTACGACTTCCAGATTGCCGAGGCGGAGCATGTTCTGCTGGTGGATATGGCGAAGGTTGCGGCGGACAAGTTCGAGATGCTGGGGCCGGACACGACGCGGCTGCTGTTCCCGATCGACCACACGCACACCAGCGCGGTGGGCGCGGAGATGAACGCGGCGTCTGTGGTGACCGCGCTGAAGAACGCCAACTCGCAGCTGGTGCAGTATCTCGCGCCGCCGAAGGCGCCGACGTACCCCTCTGCCCACTAACTCGATCTCATTCCGGAGCATCGCCATGACCAGAATCGCTTCCACGCGCCGCTTCACATTCGCTCTTGCGTTCACAGCACTGATGACGCTCACCGCCGCTGCTCAGACGCCGGCAGCAGAGCAGGCTGTCCCTCCTCCTCCGCCGCAGACCAATGTGCCGCATCGCGCGCCGTTGAATCCGGCGCTGCCGACGATCTTCATCGTGGGGGATTCCACGGCGAGCAACGGACCGAACCTCGGCTGGGGCAGCCATCTGGGCGACTACTTCGACCTGACGAAGGTGAACGTGGCCAATCGCGCCATCGCCGGCCGCAGCAGCCGCAGCTACATAGACGAAGGCCACTGGGACAGCACGCTCGCGGAGATCAAGGCCGGCGACTATGTCCTGTTGCAGTGGGGCCAGAATGATGGCGGGGACTTGGGTGGCGCGGGCAGCAGGAATGCGCGCGGCGACCTGCGCGGCGACGGCGACGCGACCCAGGATGTTGAACAGACGGTCGGTCCGATGAAGGGCAAGGTGGAGACCATCCATACGTACGGCTGGTACAACCGCAAATACGTTGCGGACATTCTGGCGAAGCACGCGACGCCGATGTTCCTGTCCATGACGATCCATGACAAGTTTCAGCCGGATGCGAACGGGGTGGAGCGTGTGGCGCTCGATATGCGCTTCGGGCCGGTGATGTGGAAGATCGCGCAGGAGAACCATCTCGCGTTTATCGACATGGCCGCCGTGGAGGCGGTGCGGATGGATTCGGTCGGGAAAGATGCGGCAGCAAAGTGGTTCCCAATCGACTGGGTACATACAAGTCCTGAAGGCGCAGACCTGAACGCGCAGAGCGTGGTGATTGCGCTCGAAATCGCAAAGAGTCCGTTGGTGAAGTATTTGAAGGCGCCGCTGCCGATTCCGGCCGGAACGGAAGCGGCGACCAAGGAATCCGAGGCCCAGCTTGCCGCAATTGCCGCAAGCAACGGACCGCCTGCGTTTGTCGCCCCCACAGCTGCGCCGCCAAGCGGCGGAGCTACACCCAGCGCGAAATAAGCAGACCGCAGACGAGTGCGAGAATTCCGGCGGCGATGTCGTCGAGCATGATCCCGGTTCCGCCGTGCAGGCGCTCGAGTTTACGAAGGGGCCACGGCTTGGTGATGTCAAAGAGCCGGAAGAGCACAAGTGCGAGCACCGTGTGCAGCGGGTCGGGCCGGATGGCGATCAGCGCAATCCACTGACCGGCGACCTCGTCGATGACGACGAAGCCCGGGTCTTCGCGGCCGGCCTCGTGCGCCACGAGCGTTGCCGCAGGAATGCCGATCGCAGTTGCCAGCACAGCGGCGAGTGCAGTCGCGACTGCGAATCCGGCGATGCCCACATGCGCGATGTGCGCGACGATGAACCAGATGATCGTCGCAGCGACCGACGCGTAGGTACCCGGTCCAGGCTTCAGCCGGCCGATGCCGAAGAACGTGCCGACGAGCCATGCCCAGCGCGTGCGGGCAGTTGTCGGCTTCTCCCACATCTCAGGAGCGAGATGTGGGGCACCCAAGTCGTGCTGCGCGCTCACTCGTCTTCCTCGGAGTTCTTTGCCACGTTGCCGCTGGTCTGGCGGCCGCGCAGGCCTTCGAGCTCATCGAGCAGACCAGGATCATGGACCGGCGAGCTGACAACATAGGCCCCGCTGGCCCATTTACCCAGATCGATGCGGCGGCAACGGTCGGAGCAGAATGGCACGTCCTCACTGTCAGCGAGCACGAGTGTGCCGCAGGTGGGGCAACGCAACGTCTTGGCCTTCAACTTCGCCATGGATTCATTTTAGGGTGTCCAGTGGCCCCAGGTGGCGCCGCCGTGTGAGCGCCGAAGTACCCGAATAGAAGCCAACGTACACAAATTGCTCCATGTATCTTTTTGATCGCCTGCCGCACTGCGAAAGGCGCAGAATAGTGGCGGACCCCAATCTGTGAACGGGCAGTGGGCAGCAATGAAGATCAACAGGGTTGTCTCCCAGATAAACCGCTATCGCGTGACCTCTCTCCTGATTCATATCAGCGTCCTCGCCGCGATTGTGGTGATCGTGAAACACCTTCCGAGCGCGAAGGCTACCCATTCCGCAAACAAAGTTCAGGTTGCGCAGCATGTAATCCTGTCGCTGCCTGGCAGTGTGGAAGCGGGATCACCCAGAAGCTCACTGAAAGATATCGCCAAACCGAAATCGGATATGGTATCGCAATCGGCGCCACCCCCGCCGCCACATCATGGCCGCCTGAGCCGAACGCCGCAAACCGGCGAGGGAATCTCGGGCCAAAGCGCCTGGGGCAAAGGAGAAATCACGATTGCGTACCCGAAGTTTTTTCCGCACCCGGCGCCCGACTTGTCCAGCATGCGCCCGGGAACTGAGGGCGACGTCGTGCTGACGGCTTTGATTGACGAACAGGGGAAAATCAGTCATCTCACGCTGTTGAGCGGCATCGACCCTGCGATTGACCACACCGTGATCCAGACCGTAAGCCTGTGGACATTTAGCCCGGCCACAAAAGACGGCCTTCCGATTTCCAGCAGGCAGGAACTGCACTTCCACTTCAGAAGCACTCACGAGGGGTAGCAATCGCGGGGCTTCCGAGGCCGGCAGGTGCTTTTCCTTGACTTGGCCTCTGCCCTGTGGAAGGCTGACAGCAATCGCAGAGGTGAGCACGATGAAAGTTCTGTGTGCAGTTGGCCTGATCGCCGCCAGCATTGCGGTACCAGCGCAAATCCAGGCGATCCACGAGAGCGCGCCGCCACCGAACCCGGCCCTGCAGCACGCACCAGATGGCGGAACGCGATTCACCATCCAGAGCATCGATATCGCACCGCTGGAAAACGCTCCTTTCACTGCGCGAGTCGATACGGAGTGGACGCGCATCCTCCCGGACGGCACCGCGGCGATCACCAAAAACCACCGTACTGTAGCGCGCGACAGCACAGGACGCGTTTTTCAGGAGCGCCGCTACTTCACCCCGACAGGCGACCAGGATCTGCCACAGCTGTCCGCGCTGGAGTATGCCGACCCGGGCCGGCACGAGTTGCTGACGTGCAATCCACAGCGCAAAATCTGCTACGAATCCCAGTACCTGCGGCCGGTGTTGTACAAGATGCCTGCGGGAATCACGGGCCTGGCGGTCTGCGGCTGCGCGAGCAGGCCCGGGACCGGCATCAGGATCGAGCGGGAGGCGCTGGACCGCCAGACGATTGAGAATCTCGATGCGATCGGATCTCGTGAGATAACAACGCTTCCCGCAGGCACCTTTGGAAACGCCAGCCCCCAGCCGATCGTGAAGGAGTTCTGGTACTCGCCGCAGCTGGGCATCAATCTGGTGACGAAGCGGTTCGACCCGCGCGCCGGATCAGAGAATTTCGTGGTCAACCATGTGTCGCTCAATGAGCCGGACCCGAGGCTGTTTGAGCCGCCCGCCGACTATACCATCGTGCGCGAGCAGGTGGTGCGCCCGGCGATACCGCCGACTAATTAGCGGTGGAGGACCCGTCGGCCTTCTCAAGCACCTTGCGAACACCCGCAACGAATGCGGCAGGATCGAACTCGCTGCGGACAATGTCATCGGGACAGTCGGTAAGGACCGCGACGCGCCAGTTGCAGGTGAACGCCACCAGCTGCTCGTGCTTTGCGGTCTTAATTTCTGAGCAGAGATGCTCGGCGTCGGGAATGCCGCGTTCGCCTTCCACATCGATCAGAACAAGATCATACGGCCGCGCGGCGAACATCTGCCTCGCATCGGCAAATCTTAGCGTGGATTCGACGTAGAAGCCGGAGATGCGCAGGATCTCGTCCCGCACAGGGCAAAGCATCTCGCGGCGGCAAACGTGAAGAATAGCGGGAGAATGGGGGTTCGGAGAGAGATCGTTCAAAATTTGGCCCAAACAGACGCAGAGATCACCAGAGCAATGAAAACTTCAGTGCTGGCGTTGGATGTGATATCAGTGAGACGGATGTTAACCCAGTTTGGTCGCACGGCAGCTACGGCGGATCGTAGTTGAGATTCGGGCTGAGCCAGCGTTCGGCCTCGACGAGAGTGATGCCTTTGCGCTGCGCGTAATCTTCCACTTGATCGCGGCCGATCTTGCCGAGCGAAAAGTACCGCGACTGCGGATGCGCAAGGTAGAGTCCGCTGATGCTGGAGCCGGGCCACATGGCAAACGACTCGGTGATCTGGATGCCGGTGGCGGCTTCCACGTTGAGCAGTTTCCAGATTGTTCCCTTCTCAGTGTGATCGGGGCACGCAGGATACCCGGGAGCCGGACGGATGCCGCGGTACTTCTCATGGATCAGCTCGTCGTTTGTAAGCTTCTCATCGCAACCATAACCCCACTCCTCGCGCACGCGCTTGTGCAGGCATTCGGCGAAGGCCTCGGCGAGCCGGTCGGCGATAGCCTCCGCCATGATGGCGTTGTAATCGTCGTTCGCCACGCGGAACTGCTCGCGCAGAACATCGAGGCCAATGCCTGAGGTCACGGCGAAGGCGCCGAGGTGGTCGGCGAGGCCGGTCTCCTTCGGCGCAATGAAGTCCACAAGCGAGCGGCACGGTTCGCTCCCTTCGCGATTGGCCTGCTGGCGGAGGAAGTGGAAGCGGATGTGCGGCTCTGAGCGTGATGCATCGGCGTAGAGCTCCACATCATCGCCGACTGCGTTTGCCGGAAAGAGGCCGTAGACGCCGCGCGCAGTAAGAAGCTTCTCGCCAATGATGCGGTCCAAAAGCGCGTTGGCATCGGCGAAGAGCTTCTTCGCCTCGGTGCCCTGGCTGGCGTCGTCGAGGATGCGCGGGTAGATGCCCTTCAGCCCCCATGCGTGAAAGAGCGGCGACCAGTCGATGAACTCGCGCAGCGTGGCAAGCGGGAAATCGTTCAGAACGCGAACACCGGTGAATTCGGGTTTCGCGATGTCCTCTGCGCGCCATTCGATGGGCGTGCGGCGTTGGCGAGCTTCCTCGATCGGCACCAGCGGCTGTCGCGGCGCGGCGTGCGACTTGCGCACAGCTTCGTACTCGGCCTGGTGCTGCTCGACGAACTCCGACTTGCCTTCCTCGCTCAGCAGGCTGGTCGTCACCGGGACGGCGCGGCTGGCATCCACAATGTGGATGACGGGCTGGCTGTAATGCGGCGCGATCTTGATGGCGGTATGCGCTCGGCTGGTGGTAGCGCCGCCGATCAGCAGCGGCACCTTGAACTGCTGGCGCTCCATTTCGCGGGCGACATGCACCATCTCGTCGAGCGACGGCGTGATGAGGCCGCTGAGGCCGATGATGTCGGCGCGAACTTCTTTGGCGCGAGCGAGAATCTTGTCCGCCGGCACCATCACGCCCATGTCGATCACTTCGTAGTTGTTGCAGGCCAGCACCACGCCGACGATGTTCTTGCCGATGTCGTGCACATCGCCCTTCACCGTCGCGAGCACGATCCTGCCCTGCGAGCGTACCTCCTGGCCCGCAGCGGCAAGCTCCGCCTTCTCCGCCTCCATAAACGGCGTGAGGTACGCGACCGCTTTCTTCATCACGCGCGCGGACTTGACCACCTGCGGCAGAAACATCTTGCCCGCGCCGAAGAGATCGCCCACGACTCCCATGCCGTCCATCAGCGGGCCTTCGATCACGGCCAGCGGACGGCGAAGTTTCTGGCGTGCTTCTTCCGTGTCTGTATCGATGTAGGTGTCAATGCCCTTGACCAGCGCGTGCGAGAGGCGCTCCTCTACTGTTCCGTTGCGCCACTCTTCCGCCCTCTTCTCTGAGCCTGTAGACGCGTCGGTTCCCGCCGCCTTGAGCTTCTCGCCATAGTCGACCAGGCGCTCGGTTGCGTCAGGCCGGCGATTGAGTAGAACATCCTCAACCATAATTTTAAGTTCAGGCTCTATCTCTTCGTACACCTCCAGCATGCCGGCGTTTACGATGCCCATGTCAAGCCCCGCGGCGATGGCATGAAACAGGAACGCCGAGTGCATTGCCTCGCGAACTTTATTGTTGCCGCGGAAGCTGAAAGAAATATTCGATACGCCGCCGGAGACCTTGGCATGCGGCAGGTTCTCCTTGATCCAACGTGTGGCGCGGAAGAAGTCGACCGCGTAGTTGTTATGCTCCTCCATGCCGGTCGCGACAGTGAGGATGTTGGGATCGAAAATGATGTCTTCCGGCGGGAAGCCGACCTCGTCAACAAGGATGCGGTAGGCGCGTTCGCAAATGCGGATGCGATCCTCGTACGTCGCGGCCTGGCCCTGCTCATCGAACGCCATCACCACAACCGCCGCGCCGAACGTGAGCGCAGTGCGCGCGTGGGCGCGGAAGGCCTCTTCACCCTCCTTCAGCGAAATGGAGTTGACGATGCCTTTACCCTGCAAAAGTTTGAGGCCGGCTTCCAGCACCTCCCATTTGGAGGAGTCCACCATGAACGGCACTTTGGCTACTTCGGGCTCGCTCGCGAGCAGCAGCAGGAACCGGGTCATCGCGGCGACGCCGTCGATCATCCCCTCGTCCATGCAGATGTCGATGACGTTGGCGCCGTTCTCCACCTGCTGGCGCGCGATGGCAACGCCCTCTTCGTACTTCCCTTCCTTGATGAGCCTGGCGAACTTTGGCGACCCGGCAACATTGGTGCGCTCGCCGATCATGATGAACACGCCCGGCTGCTGTGTGAAGGGCTGCGAGCCGGAGAGGCGCAGCGGCCGTATCTCTTGCCTCGTCTCCCGCTTTGCGTCGTGCTTGGTTTCCGCCACGCTCATGCGGCAGCCTCAGCAAGCCGCGCAGCGCCGTACGGGCGCGGCGCACGGTCTTGGAGAGCCTTCGCGATGGCCGCGATGTGCTCCGGCGTATTGCCGCAGCATCCGCCGGCAATGTTGATCAGGCCGCCCTCCGCGAAACTGCCCAGCGAACGCGCCATATCCGGAGGCTCGAGATCGAAGCCTGTGGGCGAGAGAGGATTGGGCAGGCCCGCGTTGGGATAGGCGGAGATCGCGCATCCTGCTTTATCGGCCAGCTCCGAGAGGAAGGGGTACATCAGGTCTGGACCAAGAGAGCAGTTCAGGCCGATGGAGAGCGGCCGCGCGTGTTCCATCGCATTCCAGAAGGCTTCGACCGTCTGGGCAGAGATCATCGTCTCACCGCCGCGTCCGACCGCCGCGGAGATCATGATCGGCAGCTCCGGCTTTGGCCCTCCGGATCGTCGGCCCTGCTCGTCAAAAACCTCGCGGATGGCGACCAGCGCGGCCTTTGCGTTCAGTGAATCGAAGATCGTCTCAACAAGTAATAGGTCAGCACCGCCTGCGATCAGGGCCCTCACCTGCTCCGCGTAGGCCTGCTTCACCTGGTCGAACGTGACGACACGGAAGCCCGGATCATCGGCATCGGGTGAGTTCGAGAGTGAGACGGTCAGCGGCCCGATGGCTCCGGCGACGAAGCGCTGGCGGCCAGTCTCGTTGGCGACGCGGTCGGCCCACTCGCGGCACTGGCGCGCGGACTGCTCGTTGATCTCCGCCGCAAGCAATTGCAGCGCAGGATCGCCGATCACCTTCTGGTAGAACTCGGGGTCCTTGCGGCCGCCATGCTCGCGCGGGTCTTCGACGAAGAACTCGCTCTGCGCGATGGTGGTCGCGCCGAAGGTATTGGTCTCGATAATGTCGGCACCCGCTTCCAGGAAGCGCCGATGAATGTCGCAGATCATCGCCGGCTGCGTCAGCGAAAACAGATCGCCGTTGTTCAACAGGTCTTTGTCGGCATCTTGGAAGCGCTCGCCGCGAATGTCCGCTTCCTTCATGCCATAGGTGCGGATCGTCGTACCCATCGCGCCGTCAAGGATGGCGATGCGGCTTTCCAAAATCTTTTCGAGCGGATGTGTTTCGCGTGCGGTCATCTATTCCTTCGGTCCCGTTGAGGCGCGCTGTTTGAAAGAAATCACTGTGAGGCCAGGCACCAAGCGAAAGTGCCGGTCATTCGATGTCAGGACGGCGTAACCGAGCGATAGGGCGGTCGCGCCGATGAACAGGTCAGCTACCGGCACCGCATTCCCAGCAGTAACCGCCTCCGCTCCAATGCGCGCTGCAAGTTCGGCTGCCTCGCGCGTGAACGGATAGACGCCGAGTTGGGCCAGCAGACCCTCCACAAACAATCGGCGTGCCTGCCGTTGTTTCTCCGATTTTGCGCGATATATTCCGTGAGCTACCTCCGCGTAGCCAATTGCGGAGAGCGCCACCGGCCGATCGCCCAACTGGGCCATCGTCTGGCGGATGAGGTCCGCAGGTGTAAGGCCTGCGCGTTCCGCGCCGATGACTACGCTTGAATCTAGAATGACTCCCAAGGATCGATCAGCCTCTCATGTTCATGGCCACGAACGGCGTCTTCCACGTCGCTCATAAAGGACGGGTCCGACGGAGGCCCAACATGAGGGGAATCCAATCCCGCAAGGACTTCGGAGAGAAGCCGGGGCGCGCGGAGCATCTGCGGCGCCTGCATGATGGCGACAGTTTCCGCTCCTTCGTCGATACACACCTCTTCGCCCGCGCGGGCCCTCGCGATCAGGCGCGGAAATTCCGTGAGCGCATCCTCGACCGAAATGTGCGTTGTGCCCATCTGTCTATGATAAACCTTCGACCACTTGCTCCCGCTAGGCGAGAACCCCGGCCTCGTCCTGGGGAGACGCAATGGCGTCCGGCACAGGCGGCGTGGGCACCAGCAGGTCCTCCTTGCGCATCACGAGCGTGGTGGCGTTCAGCGAGGCGAGTTCGAAGCCGTGGCCATGCGTGATGGCGTCGGTGGGGCAGGCCTCCACGCAATAACCGCAAAAGATGCAGCGGTTGTAGTCAATGTTGTAGACCTTCGCGTAGCGTTCCGACGACGAGATGCGCTGTTCCGCTGTGTTGTCAGCGGCCTCGATATAGATGCAGTTCGAGGGGCACGCGGCGGCACACAGATAACAGGCGACGCACTTCTCCAGGCCGTTCTCGTCACGCTGCAACTGGTGCTTGCCGCGGAAGCGCTCCTGGAACTGCGCGCCGCGCAACGGGCCCTTGCCGTCAGGATAGTTCTCTACCTCCGTAGGCTCGAACATCTGCCCGAAGGTGACGCTCATTCCCTTGGCGATCGCACCGACGTTTTTGACGATGGACATACCTTAAGTATACAGCCGCATACTCGCTGCGCTTATCCGGTGAAAACGCTTAGAAGCCACGACTTGGCAGCCGTAGCGCGGATGTGATTCACTTTCCGGCATGGCGAAGAAGACCTCACGGCGCAACTTCCTCCGCACGGCCCCGGTGGCCGCGGCGGCCGGCTTTACTCTTGCAGACTCGCTCGCGGCAATGGCGCAGGCCGCTCCTGGCGCCGAGGTGAACGCGGCCGCGCAGCCAATCAAGCTCTGGACCAGCAAGGAACTCGACGCGGACAGGGCGGCGCTGGACGCCGCGCCCGGAGACAATCGCCTCTACACCTCGAACGCGATCCCGGTCCAGATCATCCTGACGACGGAGAAGCACAAGAGCGCCGCGGAGTTCGAGTGGCATGAGGGCCGCGATCACATCGTTCAGATCCTCGATGGCTCAACGCTCTACGAGGTGGGCGGCACGCCAACCGGTACGAAGGTGATGCCGGGGACCGGCGAGTGGCATGCGACCGGATCGACTGGCAGCAAGTCCATCCTGATGGTGAAGGGCGACATGCTGCTGATCCCGCGCGGCACACTGCATAAGCGCTCCACCGAGGACAGTGTGACGTTCCTGCTGATCTCGAATCCCGCGCCGGCGAAGTAGGATTTCAGATCAACTCTTCGGGACTAACGGCTTTGAGTTGCGGAAACTGCCGAAAAAAACGTCCGTCCCGTGTGAGCAACCTGTTTGCGCGCGTCTGCGCATGAGCGGCTATCAGGAAATCTGGAAGGATGCGCGTCCGGTCGCCGCCTCGGAGACGATATGCGCGGGCGAACTGTCCGGCGAAAAACGCTGACTCCTCATCCAAAGGATCGATCCGGCATCCCAAAAGCTCAAAGAAGTCCTTCGCTTTCGCCCTGGATGCGAATCGCTGAGACACCTCGGCGTAGACAACCGTGGAGACGATAACCTCGCCTGTGGCTTCCGCAGACCGCAGCGCTGCGTGCGCAAGCGAAATTTCCTGTTGCGTTCCGGCCAGCGTATCCAGAATGATATTCGCGCCGACCGCCGTGATCATCGGCCACGACTCTCGGCGATGTAGTCGTCTACGCTCTTATACCCATCCGCGAGAAGCTGCTTGCGTAGCGTGCCGCCATACTTCCGAATGGACAGATCGAGTTTGCTCAGGTCTTTTTCGGCGCGCATGGTTACATTCGTACCCTTAAGCTCAAACTCAATAGAAGAGTTTTTGCCGAGGCCGAGATTGTCGCGGATGGGCTTTGGAATAACGACCTGGCCGCGCTCACCGACTTTGGACCGGAATTTCATACCTCAAGTATGAATGCAATCAGGCATTGCCGGGCAAGCCTTTCGTTTGACGCTGCCGATTAAGGCAACTTGACCGAAGTTTGCTTCGAGACGGCATACTGCTGCTGCCCGTTGAACTTGTATTCGGTGGTGATGCCTTCGGTCGCGGTCACTGCGAAGGCTTCGACATTCAGGCATTTGTTGGACCGCTTGGTATCGAGCGACAGGCTCAGCGAACTTTCGGCCAGCACGATCTTCGGTCCAGCCGGAAGATCGCGGATGATCCAGAACGGCCCGGTGTAGGTCGTCGCATAGGACCCGCCATTGCCGATCACGATCAGGTCCCGCTCGTCCGCCCCACACAGCGGAACTACCGTGGCTTCGAGGCCTTCCTGAGTCAGCTTCGACCCGGCAGATGCGGGGCTGAACTTACGCATCAAATCGTCATTCGCCAGAACTGCCAGCTCCGCGTCCGAAAGCTCCACCGGACCCTGTACCGCGTTCACCAAGTTGAAGTAGCGCGGCTGGGCAGGCGTCTTTGCCTTCGGTTGCGCCAGCGCCGCGAGACTGCAAGTGGCAAATACGACGATCGTTCGAGCAACTTTCATTCGATCCCCAGCTTCTTCCAGAGCGCGTCAATCTTCGCGACCACGGCCGCGTCCTGCGTGAGCATTGCGGGCCACGGACGATTGAAACCCTCGGCAGGCCATTTGCGCGTCGCGTCGATACCCATCTTGCTTCCGAAGTTGGGCAGACGCGAGGCATGGTCGAGCGAATCGACCGGCCCCAGCGTGAACTGGATGTCGCGCTCAGGGTCGATGTTGTTGGCGACGCGCAGCGTCACCTCGGCGAGGTCCTGCACATCGCAGTCTTCATCGACGACGATGATGCACTTGGTGAACATGGCCTGGCCCATCGCCCAGATGCCGTTCATCACCTTGCGCGCGTGGCCCGCGTAGGACTTGCGGATGGCGACGATCATCAGGTTGTGGAACACGGCCTCGGGCGGCAGGCAAACATCGACGATCTCCGGCAGCGTGAGCTGCATGAGCGGCAGGAAGATGCGCTCAACGGCCTTGCCCATCCACGCGTCTTCCATCGGCGGCTTGCCGACGATCGTGGCGGCGTAGATAGGGTCCTTACGGTGCGTGACGCAGGTGACATGGAAGACCGGGTATTCCTCCGGCATGGTGTAGAAGCCGGTGTGGTCGCCGAAGGGGCCTTCGGTACGCAACTCGGCGAGGTTCACATAGCCTTCGAGGATGTACTCGGCGTGCGCGGGAACTTCGAGGTCGACCGTCTCGCATTTCACGAGTTCCACCGGCTTGCCGCGCAGAAAGCCGGCGATCAGGAACTCTTCCACCTCAGGCGGCGCGGGTACGATGGCGGAGAAGGTCGTCGCCGGGTCAGTGCCGATGGCGACCGCAACCTCCATGCGCCCGTCGCGCACCTTGGCCTGCGTCGTCTGCGGGATGGAGGCGGTCGAGGCTGCGGCGGTGGTGCCGCCGGCGGTGAGCGCCATGATGTCGACCGCGTCCGGCTGGCCTTCAGCAGTGGCGCGGAGATGATCGCGCAAATGCTCCGCGGCATTTTTCTGGCGCTGCCAGTGCATGCCGGTGGTCTGGCCGTCGTAGACCTGCATGCGGTACATGCCGATGTTGCGCTTGCCGGTACGCGGGTCGCGCGTGACGACGCAGGGCAGCGTAATGAACGGGCCGCCATCCTGCGGCCATGTAGTCAGGACAGGCAGCTTCGTGAGATCGATTCCTTTGCCGCCGTCTTGCACACTGCGGTGAATGACTTCCTTGCACGCGGCGTCCTTACGGTCGATGACCGTGGGGAAGAAGCTGCCAATCTCGGCGAGCTTCGGCAACAGCTTGATCTTATCGAGCAGCGAGGTCGGCACCTCCGGCCGCAGCAGTACGCGAATGCGGTCGGCGATCGCGTCCAGCGATTCGGTCTCGAGCGCGAGGTGCATGCGGCGAAGCGAGCCGAACTGGTTCATCAGGACGGTCGCGCCGGGATGGCCGGTAACGTTTTCGAACAGCAGCGCGGGGCCGCCGGCCTTAGCCGTTCCCTTGCCCAGCTTCGCGGCGCGGTCGGCAATCTCGGCCATTTCGAGGCGCGGCGAGATGGGCTCGCGGATGCGGCGGAGTTCGCCGGCCTTGTCGAGAGCCCGGATCCATTCGCGAAGATCTTTGTAAGGCACGATTCCTATGGTAATGGCTGGCAGGCCGCAAGCCCCTAATTTCGCTCGGCCGAGCAGGCGGGCCCATCACCAGGTGTTGTAAGTGGTGCCATCCAGCGCGCTCTTCTGCGAAGCCGAATGGACGTCGTCCACGCCGCCGGAGTCTGTCTGGTCGACCGAAGTAAGCATGCCGGAGGTGTCGGTGATCCAGTCCTTGTGATTGGTGAAGGGATCGGTCGGGACCTCGTGAAGATAGCCGGCGCTGACGAGATCGTCGAGCGACTGCGGCGCCTGCTGCTTGTCCACGGTGTAGGAGTCGATGGCATTGCGCAGGACGTGCAGATCCTCGCGGAGAACAGCTTCCTTGGCGTGCTGAATGTTGCGGATGTACGACGGGACAGCGAGTGCCGCGAGGACGCCGATGATCACCATCACGATCATCAGTTCGAGGAGGGTGAAGCCTTCCTGGGGACTGGGGACTGGGGACTGGCGACCCGGGGCCGAATCTAGAGTGCCCGCGGCTGTGCCTTTACGAGTCCCTGGTAACCAGCACCTGGTCCCTTTCACAGAGATTCGGCCGATGCGGATTGGCGAGAAGTTCACCATGTGTTGTATTTCGTCCCGTCGAGTGCGGTGCCGTCGCTCTTGGTGAATACATCGAACACATTTTGGCCGCCCCAGGAATCGGAGTCGGCATCATCCTGATTGGAGCGCAGGCCCCAGTCGGTCGTCTTGGTCATGGGATCGACGGGGATGGAACGAAGGAAGCGAACCTTCTTGTCCTGCACGTCAACGCCATCCACGAGCGTCTGAAGATCGGGCGGGTATCCGAGACTATCGGCCTTGACCTGCATGCCGCCGCGATCGGCGGCGTCCTTGTAGCGATCGATGGCATCGCGCATCTCCCACAGATCGCGGCGCAATTCGCGCTCCTTCTGGCGCTTCACCTCGAAACGGGCCATAGGCAGAGCAGCCGATGCGAGTATCCCGACGATGGCAACGGTGATGATGAGCTCGACCAGCGTAAGGCCGGATTCCGCCGGCTCGCCGACGGAATCCGGCAGGTTCGAGGTTCGAGGTGCGAGGTGCGAGGCGGGTGCAAGGTGCAAGGTACAAGGTGCAGGTGTCGCGGCTGGAGCGGTTCGCA
>DATNAU010000014.1:0-11837 GCA_035572415.1 Acidobacteriaceae bacterium | reverse complement strand
GCAGCCCGCCCTGGGTGAGCGAGAAGAGCGCGACAGGAGTGCCGGGGCGCATACGGTCGATGAAGCGGTCGACGGCGCTGATACAGTGGGCCACGTTGGCGAAGTTGGAGTGGAGCGCGTCGATGAGAATGATGTTTGCGGGGCCAACGCCGATAGCGGCTGGGCGGTCGTTGCTGTGGACGGTGGGCGCGATTGGCTGAAGGGGCGCGGGTGCGGACGCGGTTGCAACATCCGATTCCGAAAAGCCGCGTATGGGCTGCGGCTTTTTGTCCTCGCTGATGGTGAAGTCGTTCCGCGTGAGGCCGTGGATGGGATTGCCGTGGGCGTCGGTGACTGTGACGTCGACGATGGTCTCGCGGGTGTAGACCTCGATGGTGGGTGCGACGGGTGCGGCGGGAGAAGGTTGCGCGGGCGGCGCACCAAAGCCCGCGCCGGGGAGGTTGGACTCGACGCCCGTGTCGTCGTTGTTGCCTTGGGCGCGGAGCGGCAAGGCAGTTGCAAGAACGAGTAACGTGGTGGCGGCCAACAGCCTTAGCATTGGTCCTCCCCTTAACTTGCGGCGGCAACCAGTGTAGCCCTGTGGTTCCGGCTTTCAAGATGAGAATGCAGGTGGAACCGGATTCATTCTTTTTTGAGGATCGCGTCGCGCGGTGGAGAGAGGGTTGACCTCAGGGGCTAAAGCCCCTTCTCACGAGAGGGCCATTTGCGGCGCGGCTAAAGCCGCACCCTTTCAAAGCTGCTCGAATGCCGCGCGACTGTTCGGTGGCGGGCCGCTTCGCTTGGGACCAACAGGAGCGGGTATGCTGGTCGGGTCGAAAAGTTGAGGTGAGAAAAATGCGGATTCCGGGGATGAGTGCGGTTGCGACAGGGGTTCTGTTGGCGGCGGGTGCGTTTTGCGTGGCGCAGACAAGCGGCGGCGCGCAGACTGCACGGCAGGCGAATCCCACATCTGTTCCAGATGGGGGGCACCCGCAGAGTGTGGGCCAGCCGGGCACACCACGGCCGCAGGGGCAGGGCGGTGGAGGGGGCGGGCGGATGATGGCGCCCATCGGCGTACCGGTGGAGGGAATGCCGTTTGTCCATGACCCTTCGACCGTGGTGCGGTGGAAAGGGAAGTACTGGGTGTTTTCGACGGGGCGCGGCGCGCCGTTCTACTCGTCGCCGGATACGGTGACGTGGACGCGCGAAGGCAGCGTATTCGACCAGATTCCTGAAGACGTTCATGCGGCGGTGCCGAAGAACAATGGAACAGACGTGTGGGCGCCGGACGTGATCCGCATGAACGGCGAGTTCTACGTGTACTACGCCGTATCGAGCTGGGGATCGTTCCAGAGCGTGGTGGCCTTGGCGACCAATCCGACACTGGATCCGAAGGACCCGGATTACAAATGGACGGATCGCGGCGTGGTGGTGAGCTCGAACGGCAATGAGGACCTCAATGCAATCGATCCGGGCGTGATGAAAGGGCCGGACGGGCGGCTATGGATCTGCTATGGCAGCTATCACGGTAGCATCCGCGTGACGGAGCTGGACCCGAAGACGGGCCTGGCGAAGGAGCCGGGCAGGCTAGGCGCGGCGATTGCGACCGCACGCGAGAGCGAGGCGACGGACCTGATCTTCCACGATGGCTACTACTACCTGTTTGTGAACCACAACAGTTGTTGCAAGGGGAAGAACAGCGAGTACAACATCCGCGTGGGACGGTCGAAGGATGTGCTGGGGCCTTACATCGATAAGCATGGGCGCACGATGGCGGAGGGCGGCGGGTCATTGTTTCTCGCAGCGCACGATCACCGCATCGGGCCCGGGCACTTCGGGCGGGTGGTGGATTATGACGCGAACGATGAGAAGGACGTGGAGGCGGGCAGCGACAACGTAGGCGCGGAGCGGTTCAGCATCCACTATGAGGCAGACATGACGCGCGGCGGACGCAGCGTGCTGGATATTCGGCCGTTGCTGTGGTCAGTCGATGGATGGCCTGCGGCCGGCGACAACCTTGGCGAGGGCACGTATCAGCTGGTCTCGCGGATGAGCGAGAACACGCTGGAGGAGACGGTCGCGCCAGCGGTAAATCCGGCAGGCCCGGCGGGAACCGATCCTGCTCCGACCAGCGCACCGGCACCGACAATTCAGCCGGGGCAAGCTCGGCTCAATCGCTATCTCACGCTCGAGAACCAGAAGTGGACGATTGCGCCTGTCGCGAACGGCTTCTACAAGATTGTGAACGCCGGCACGGGCGATGCGCTTGGGGTGAACAGTGATGCCGCGATTGCAGGAGACTCACTGCAACTCAAACTCGAGCCGTTTACCAGCGCAGACGGACAGCTGTGGCATCTGGACCAGTTTCCTGACGGCGGCTGTAGAATCCGCAACAAGACGGGCGCAACTCTGGGCATGGGCGAGCGCGGCAGCGTAACCGTCGGCGCCTTTACCCGCGACGATACGCATCTGTGGGAGATCACGACGCCTTAACGGAAGACGAAAATGAAGCCGCCTTTGGGCCCAGGCGGCTCTCCCAGAGAAATGCTGCAAGCGTTATACGACCGTGGACGTGATTCTGCGGCGCATGACCCCGGCGACCCCGAGGATTCCCGTGCCAAGGAACAGCAGCGAGCTGGGCTCGGGCGTTGGGGACGGAGTGACGCAGACCTCTGTCAGCTCTTCGGCTTGAATACCGCCGTTGAACCCGGCCGCCGCATTCTCAAATCCGAAGGTGTCGTTGAGGTTGACGTCGATGCCGCCGGCGAGCTCAAAGCCGACGCCGTTATGGTCGAAATACTTCGTACCGAAGAGCTCGGGCGGATAGATGAGGATGTTGTCGTTTGGCCCAATCAGAGATCCAGTTGGGTATGTTCCTGGAGCCAGCAGGCTGTCAATTTGAGCTGTGTTGATTCCGTCGGTGAGTGACCCGGTGATGCCGGTAATCAGCCACTCGTCGCCGGACTGATAGGTTGCGGTGAAGGTACCGGAACCCGAGAACTCGGCACCGGCAAAGTTGAAGTCGAAGGTATCGGCTAAGGCAGAGGATGCCGGAAGCATGGCGATCGCCAATGCGCCCAGGACAAGACAAAAGCGCTTCATAGGAAAGGCCCTTATGCTACTCAAGAAAATTTGCGTGCATGAAACGATTTCTCAAAATGCAATCCTCGTGCCATTTCTGAACGCTGCGTACAGGCTCAATTCCCGCAATATGTGGAAGATGCGACGCTATCAATATGCAAAGTGATGCGCATTCAGCTCTCTAATTTTGCCATCTATATCGTGACACGAACATTTTCCGCGGCCGCGCAAATTCCACGCACGCGTTTTCCTTGGAGGCTTGCGACCTACAATCGACCCATGGGACGCATCCGCGTATTGTCCGATCAGGTGGCGAATCAGATCGCCGCCGGCGAGGTGGTGGAGCGGCCCGCGTCCGTGGTGAAGGAGTTGCTGGAGAACTCGCTCGACGCCGGAGCGACGCGGGTGCGAGTGGAGGTCGAGGGCGGAGGGCGCAAGCTGATCCGCATTGTGGACAACGGCTGCGGGATGGTGCGCGACGACGCGCTGCTGGCCTTCGAGCGGCACGCGACATCCAAGCTGCGCACGTCCGACGACCTGCTGGAGGTTCGCACGCTGGGCTTCCGCGGCGAGGCGCTGCCCTCGATCGCGAGCGTCTCGCGGCTGACCCTGGAGACGCGCGCGGAGGAAGATGACGCCGGCACGACGGTTGAAATCGCCGGCGGCAAGTTTCTGCGTGTGGAAGATGCCGGGATGCCCCCGGGCACGACGATCGCGGTGCGCGACCTGTTCTACAACACGCCCGCGCGGCGGAAATTCCTGAAGTCCGAGCAGACGGAACTGGCGCATATCGCCGCTCTGGTCACGCATTACGCGCTGGCGCATCCGGAGCGGCATTTCGAACTGCACTCAGCGACGCAGGCGCTGTTGGCTGCACCCGGGGTTGCGAGCGCGGGAGATCGTTTGTACCAGATCTTCGGCCGCGAGACGGCTGCCCTGATGCTGCCGACGGCGGCAGAGACGGACTTCGCACGCGCCGGAATCCCTGAGCCGCCACCATGGAAGCGCGAGGCGGATTACACCCCGCCAGAGCCGGGTGCGCTGCGGATTTCCGGGTTTGTGTCCAAGCCGGAGCTGCAGAAGCTGAACCGCAACTCGATTTACGTGTTTGTGAACCATCGGCTGGTGCGTGATCGCGTAGTGCTGCACGCGTTGAGCGAGGCGTACCGCAACGTGATTCCGCCGACATCCTTTCCTGTCGTTCTGCTGTTTCTCGATATGCCTCCGCACGAGGTGGATGTGAATGTGCATCCGGCGAAGACGGAGGTGCGTTTCCGGCAGTCGGCGTTTGTGCACGACTTCATTCGCGATTCGGTGCGTACGACGCTGATGAATGCGCGCCCGGCGGCGAGCTTTGCCGCGGCGCTGCACGGAGGGGCGACGGCAAGCGCGTCATTATTAATAGATGTGAGCCCGATGCCGGGAGCGCCGAGCGATCCGGTGTTTGGGCCACGCGAAATGATTGCCGAGTCTGAAGGCGCCGTGAATGCGGGAGATGCGGAGGCATTTTCGCTGCGCGCGCCCATTGTGGCGGAGTCGCCGGGCCGCTTCGCGTTTCCGGGGAACGGCATCGCGGTCGGGTATGTCGACCCGGAAGCCGTCCAGGAGGGCAGTCGCCAAGTTTCCGTAGAAGAGGATGGCGTTGGCACGAACGGGACTGCGGCGACAAATGACGCAGCCGGGGGCTTCGCACCCGATTCTCCCTCAGTAACCCTTAATGCCCTGGGCACGTTGAAGCCGCTGGGACAGTTGCGCGATTCCTTCATTCTTGCTGCGAACGATGAAGGCCTGTGGATCATCGACCAGCATGTGGCGCATGAACGCGTTCTGTTCGAGAAGATTCTGCGTGAGCGCGAAGTTGAGAAGGTGCAGCGGCAGCGGCTTCTGATGCCGGTGCTGGTGGACCTGCAGCCGGCGCAGATGGTGCGCTTCGCGCAGATCGCGGACGAACTGGAGCGCAATGGGTTCGAAGCGGAGCCGTTCGGGCCGCGCACCTTGGCCATCAAAGCTGCGCCCGTCGGGCTTGAGGGGCGGGAACTGGAACGGATGCTCGAAGAGGTACTGGGAGTTCCCGAGCGCGAGGAGCAAGCGGAGAACGCGGAGGCGCGGCGGCGGCGAATTGCGGCGTCGATCGCCTGCCATGCCGCCATTAAGGTGAATATGCCTCTGGAGCCGACAAAGATCGACTGGCTGCTCAAGGAGCTGGCGAAGACCGAGCACCCGACGAGTTGCCCGCATGGCCGGCCGATTGCATTGCGGTATTCTCATAAAGACATACAGCGCGCATTCCAGCGCATCTAGACCATAGAAATCTCGCGGTACTTTGCGTGGATTGTGCATTTACGCCGCGCGACTTTTGCGCGCTATTTGAGGAAGGCATCCCCCGTTTTGAATCATCTCCCGGACAGCAACCAACTTTCGGCTACAGCACAGCTGAGCGCAGCGCGCATGAAGCAATGGCATCAGCAGGGCGAGGCGCTGCTGACCATCGAGAACGCGCGCAGCTTTTTGAATGCAGCGGGGCTGGTGCTGTTCGCGCCGCGTCCGCAGATCGCGGCACCTGCCCCATCCTTTGTGGAAGCGGTTGCGGGAGCGTCGATCGCAACGCCAACGCCGGCTCAGTTTGCCGCGGCGCGCGAGCTGCTGGCGCGGCTGGTAGCGGAGGGTCTGGCGGTGCCGCTGAACCTGCTCGGTGTCGGTTCAGTGATTGGCGCGGCCGGCGATACACCGGACTTCATCGCTGGGGCGCAGGTCTTCTCATATATCTTTACGCTGCGGGGCGACAAGGGATGGAAGCAACCGCCGCAGTCATCAGGAGCGGTGAAGTTTTCCAACCTGGCGATTGCGACATACGAAGCGCTGGCGGGGCGCGGGCAGCTATCGGCATATGAACTGGCGGGCGAACTGGGCAAGGAGGTCACAGAATCCGCCGTGCTACGCTCCCTCGGCGAATTGTGGACGCATCTCCGCGTGCTGCCGCTGCCGCAGCCGGATGGCAGCGCAACCGTATGGGAGCTGGCGACAGCGCGCCTGACGAAGCAGATCAAAGCCGGCGCCAATGCCGGCCTGCCCACCGCGCTTTCCACTTTGATCTCGCTGTATCTGGGGCAGGCGATCGTCGCGAGCGAGGACGAAATCGAGAGCTTCCTCTCGCCCCTGACGGCACGCTCGCGGACTCGTGATGTGGTCCATGCGCTCCTTGCGGCGCGCCAACTGGACACGGTTGCCATCGAAGGCAAAACCATGTTGCATGTCGCGGGTGCCGCGCCGGCATTCTTGAGCGAAGAGCCGACGGTGGCGGTGGGTGCGATTGCAAAGAGTGACACGGTGAGTGAGTCCAGGGCAGAGGACGGCGAAGCTGCGATTTCAGACGCTAAGGAAGCCGGTGAAACTGAGCCGGCAGAGCGCGGCTCGCGCATCGCAAAATTTGTGCCGCGGGACAAGCCAACCACACGCGAGCTTGCCAAAGCGAGACCTGCGAAGTTTGCGCGTAAGCCATTCGGAGAAACGCGCAAGCCGTTTGGCGAAAAAAAGCCGTTTGCTCGGCGCGAAGGAACGCAACGTTCTTCATTCCGCGATTCAAAAGGCGGCCGTCCGTTTCCAGAGCGTCGCGGGTTCAATCGCTCATCCGAAGGTGGAGCGGAACGTGCCCCACGGGGTGAGCGTCCGAGTTTCCGCGAGGAAGGCAAGCCGCGATTTGAAAAAAAGCGGTTCCCGCCGCGAGACGCTGAGTTCAAGCCGCGCTTTGCGAGGCGTGAAGGGGAAGGCACGAACCCGCAGCGTGAACGACGCCCGTTTGTGCGCGCGGAGCGTGGTGAAGGCCGGTTGCAGGGGAGATCGTTTGAACGGCCTGAGCGTGGTGATCGGCGTGGGCGCAAACCCTTCGACCGTACGGCGGACGATCGGCCAGCGCGCCGATCCTTTGGTGGCGCGGAGGGCGGAGAGAGGCGGCCGCGCAAACCGTTCGAGCGGTCTGGCGAGCGACCGGAGCGAAAGCCCTTTGGCACGCCGAATCGGCTTAGACCGAAGCGAGAATTTGGGTCCGGTGAAGAGGCTGGGAAAAGCGCCCTCAAGCCGAGGGCTTTCGGGAACTCGAAACCGTACCGTAAACGCGAAGAGATGGGCGACAGGACGAAGGGCACGGAAGGCAGTTTCGGCGCAAAGAGGCCTTTTGCAGGGTCGGCTCGCCCAGCTGCAGGCAGGCCGTTCCGCGGCAAAGAGCCCGGTGCAGGAAGGCCCGGCGATCGGTCTGCTGGAAAGAAACCGTACGGCGCGAGATTTGGCGATAGCGGAAAGTTTGGTGGTAAAAAGTTTGGCGGGCAGAAACCCGGCGGAAAATTCGCCGCCAAACCTTTCGGTAAGCCGAAAGGCGACCGCAAGCCGGAACGGTCTCAGGACGACCAAGAGGCATGAGCGAAAGCACGCAGGCACGAGCGGCCGACTCCGCGCCGGCAAGGCGATCGAGGCCCGTCATCGCGATTGACGGTCCGGCCGGAGCCGGAAAGAGCACGCTCGCTGCCCATCTGGCGCGGCGGTTCGGCTTTCTGAACCTTGAGACCGGCGCGATGTATCGCGCGCTTGCGCTGAAGGCGATTGAAGGCGACATCGGATTCGATGAGGAGCCGGGGCTTCTCGCCATAGCGGAAGAAACGAAGATCCAACTGGAGCCGCAGCAGGAGGGCAACCGTGTGCTGCTGGACGGTGTGGATGTTTCGCGGCGTATTCGCGAGGCCGATGTGACCTCGGCGGCGTCACAAGTGTCAGTGCATCCCCGTATCCGTGCATGGATGGTGGAGCATCAGCGCGCGCTGGGCGCTGCGGGCGGCGTGGTGATGGAAGGCCGCGACATCGGAACGGCCGTCTTTCCGGATGCCGAGGTGAAGATCTTCCTCGACGCAGCCCCGGAGGTGCGTGGCAACCGGCGCTTTCGTCAGGCCATTCCAGGTGAACTGGCTCCGGTGATCTCGCCAGAGCCTGCCACGGAAGAGGAGCAGCGTGCCCGGCAGGCAGTTCTGGAAGAGATGCGGGAACGCGACCGGCGAGACCGCAGCCGCGCGGAATCGCCGCTGCGTGCAGCCGAGGATGCGGTCGTGATCGATTCCACCGCCATGAAGCTGGATGAGGTCCTGACCCGGGCCGAGGAGATTGTCCGCACCCATCTGCCTCCGGACTGAGCGAGGGCGCGAGGGAAGTTCGGGCCGCCGGGCAGGTGCTGCCTGTTGAAAATGCACCGATTTGTGTGCAAAACCGAATATCGGTAATATTTGTGCACTTTTCTCTTGCCCTTTGTGCTAACCTTCACCCATCGTTTGAAACAGATTGGTTTTTGCGACGATCGCGCATTGTCGACCCCGATTTGGATCCAGCGGCAAATTCAACACTTAACTAAGGAAAATCAACACAATGGAACAGGGAACAGTGAAGTGGTTTAACGATGCCAAGGGGTTTGGCTTTATCAGCCGTCAGAATGGCGAGGACGTGTTCGTGCACTACTCCGCCATCAACACGAACGGCTTCAAGAGCCTCCAGGAGGGTCAGGCGGTGCAGTTCAACGTGGTCAAGGGACCGAAGGGCTGGCAGGCGTCGGACGTTCAGCCTCTCTAATTTGGGTCGTTTGACGGCTTCAACCCGGGCGTAATTCAACCCGGCGATTCACCAGGATTTGCGTGAGGGACAGCTTCTGCTGTCCCTTTGCGCCGTTAAGGCTGGTGCTGCGGCGAATGGCCGATCGGCGGACTTGGTGTCGAAGGGGATGCAGTCGCGGGCAGGACGGTGGAGGTCGCGCGAAACTTGCGATAGTCCGAGTCACTGACCGTGGCGCGACCGTCGAAGTTCCAGAACAGCAGGACGCGTGCGGAGCCTTCGCCTTCGGCGTTGGCTAAAAGCCAGACCTCGTCGTTGACCTTGGTCCACTGCGCGGTGAAGTGCGTACCTTGCCGGATATTCGCGACCAGTCCGAAGCCGACCTTGAACGTGTTGGTGAAGCGGCCTTCCGTACGCGCGAGCACGTGGTCCTGCTCGTCGATCCAGGCCGTGCCGGCGAGATCGTGGATCATGTCTTCGAGCCGGTTGCGTGTCTTTGCCGTGGGGTCGCCGGTGAAGTCGACGGCGATCGTGTCGCGGCCGTTGATCTGGACGCGGCGCGGGTTGGTGAATTTGCCCAATTCCAGCAGGCGCGAGACGGTGACCTCGTCTTCGCCATGGGGTCCGGTCTCTTTTCCGCTTGAGTCGGCATGGGCGCGACGGTCGCGAGCTTTGGCCGCCTCGCTGTCGATCTTCCGGTCCTCCTTGGCGAGTTCGTCTGCACTGAGGGGCCTGCCGTCCTTCTTCACGACCCGCATTACAGGAACGCCATTGAGCCAGAAGTGATCGGCCTCCGTGGTGGTTCTCTTCTTCACGTTGCCGCGCGAATCGAGGTGCTCCTCGGTGAGCACGGAATGATAGATATAATCCTTCTCAACAGCCTCCGCTTTGCGCTGGTTCGCCTCGACATCGCGCAGGAGCGATGGGATATCGGGCAATGGTTTGTCGGTGGCCGCCTGCGCGGGTGCATTGCGAACGAATAGTGTCAGCGCCAGGAAAATTGCGATCGTTCGCATCACCATCTATTTTGGACGCTCTCGCGCCTGATGCAGCCTAAGTTGCAACCGCCAGTTCTTCCTCAAGTTGCTGCTTCTCGGCCAGCGCGGTATAGAAGCCGTTACGGGCGAGGAGTTCATCGTGCGTGCCCACTTCCGCGATGCGTCCGCCGACGAGCACCGCGATACGGTCTGCGTTGCGCGCAGTGGAGATGCGGTGCGAGATAAATATGGTCGTGCGTCCGCGCATCACCTCGCGCAGGCCGGAGAGGATTTTCTCTTCGGTGTAGGTGTCGACGGAGGCGAGGGCGTCATCGAGGATCAGGATCGGCGGATTGCGCACGAGCGCGCGCGCAATCGCCGTGCGCTGTTTCTGTCCGCCGGAAAGCGTGATGCCGCGCTCGCCGACGGCGGTCTCAAAGCCGCGCGGGAACTCAAGAATCTCATCGGCGATGTGCGCTGTAGTCGCGGCTTCGAGGATTTCGGGCGCCGTGGCGTCCGGACGGCCAAACGCGATGTTTTCGGCGATGGTGGAGGAGAAGAGATAGGTCTCCTGCGGAACGAAGCCGATGTTTCGGCGAAGATCCTCAAGGGGAAGCTTACGGACCGGGACGCCGTCGATGAGGACGGAACCTTCGGCTGCATCGAAGAGGCGCGGAATCAGCGAGACCAGCGTCGACTTGCCCGAGCCGGTTGGCCCGACGATCGCCAATGATGAGCCGGCTGGGATGTCCAGCGAGATATTGTGGAGCACTTCACGGCCGCCGGTCGGATAGGTGAAGCTGAGGTTGCGAAATGTGATCTGGCCTTTGAGCGGCAGCGGATCCCCATCCCACATCTCAGAGAGATGTGGGGCACCCGCTTTGGTAGCCGCGCGCGCGTCGGCGATTTCGGGCTTCTGCTTGAGGAGCTCATCGATGCGCACGACGGAGGCGGTGCCGCGCTGGAAGAGGTTGACGACGTAGCCGAGCGCGATCATGGGCCAGAACATCTGGAGGACGTAGACGCTGAAGGCGGTGAAGTCGCCGACGGAGATGCGATGCTCGATCACCATGTGGCCGCCGACCAGCAGTGTAAGGAAGCTGCCGAGGCCGAGGACGACTTCGAGCGACGGCCAGAGCATCGCCATCAGGCGGACGAGGAGAAGGGAGCGCGAGATGTATTCGCGGTTGGCGGCCTCGAAGCGGGCGATTTCGGCGTCTTCCTGGGCGAAGGCGCGGATCAGGCGCGCGCCGGAGAAGTTTTCCTGTGCCTGCGCGGAGATGTCGGAAAATTGCGCCTGAATGAGCTCGAAGCGGCGATGGATGCGCTGGCCGAAGGCCTGCAGCAGGACGGAGGCGAGCGGCAGCGGGCCGACAACATAGAGCGTCAGCATCGGGCTGATGCGGACCATGAAAGGCAGCGCGGCCGCGGTGAAGACGAGACAGTTGGCCGAGTACATGATCGCCGGGCCGAGGAGTTGGCGTACGGCATTCAGGTCATTGGTGGTGCGGGCCATGATGTCGCCGGTGCGATGCGTGTGGTAGTAGCTGGCGGACTGGCGCGAGAGATTGCTGAAGAGGTCGTTGCGGAGGTCGTATTCGATCTCGCGCGAGGCGCCGATGATGACCTGCCGCGTGACGTAAAGGAAGACGCCGGCGAGCGCGGCAAGACCAAGCAGGCGGAGCGCATAGTGCTCAATCAGGGTGTCAGTAACGCCGTTCTTCATGTCATCGACGGCGTGGCCGACGATGCGCGGGATCAGTACACGGAAGGCGTTGTACGCGATGACCGCGACGCCTCCCCAGGCGAAGTGCTTCCAGTAACGGCGCAGGTAGGGGAAGAGTGGGCGGATCTTGTTCATCGGGTAACTGAAGTTGGATGATCCGCGCCCGCGGGTGGATGCGGGCGCGGACCTGTTTGCACTACTTCTTCTCGCTGGGCTGCGTGCCGGGCGCTGCGGATGCCGGCGGTGGAGTGGCCGGAGCAGTGGAGGATGCCGGCGGAGTTGCAGGCGCAGTGGATGATGCCGGCGGCTTCGGCGTTGTGGCTGCGGGCGGAGCTGGAGGCGTCTTCGGTGCGGGGGCTGAGTCGCTCTGGCTGACGAGTTCCATGTCGAAGATGAGGTCTGTGTGCGGCGGGATGGTGGGCGGCTGTCCCTGCGCGCCGTAGGCCAGCGGGTAGGGGATGAAGAGGCGGCGCTTGCCGCCGACGCGCATG
>DATNAU010000013.1:0-6540 GCA_035572415.1 Acidobacteriaceae bacterium | reverse complement strand
CCGGATGCGGCGCAGCCCGGTATAGATTTCGCCCTTGCGGCCACCGGCGGCAATGATTGCGCTGAGTTCTTCTTCGCTGGTTTGGCCAACGGTCATCCGCGTGCCGTCGTAGAGCAGGATATCGAGGGCCTCAATGTTGTCGACCGTCTTACCGCCCATCAGGGCATGGACGCCGCAAGAGTTGTTGCCGATCATGCCGCCGAGTGTGCAGCGGCTGTGTGTGGCAGGATCGGGTGCAAAGGTAAGCGCGTGTTTCTCCGCCTCGTCGCGCAGAGCATCGAGGACAATGCCCGGCTGCACGCGTGCGCGCCGCGCTTCAGGATCAAGCGCGACGATATTGCGCATGTATTTCGAGAAATCCATCACTACGGCAACATTGACGGTCTGGCCGGCAACGCTGGTGCCCCCGCCCCGCGACAGGACCGGCGCGCCGAAGTCATGGCAGGCGGCAACGGTTGCGATCACGTCTTCGGTGTCACGTGGCAGCACAAGGCCGATCGGCACCTGGCGATAGTTCGAGGAGTCCATCGAGTAGAGGGCGCGGGACGCGTCGTCGAATCGAACTTCTCCCCGGACTTTGGCTTTGAGACGCGCCTCCAGAGCGTGGGCTTGCGCAAAATTCTCGTGCGGATGGCGCGCCCGCCGTGCGGCTGGGTCGTTGAGGATCGGAAAAGGAGAAGGATCGGTCATCAGGAAACGTGGCGAAGGACGGTCTACGCGCAAGATACAGAAAGTATAGGTGTTCTCCCGCCACCGGGAACGGCCTATTGGCTTCGGATGCATGGATGCGATTTGACGGATGCAATAAAATGGACTCAGAGGTGGAATGGATGGCGCAGTTGGAACGGATCTCGGCGCGGCAGCGGGCCATTCTGACCGCGATCATTGAGAGCTATATCAAGACAGGGGAGCCGGTGGGTTCGGCGGCGATTGCCGCGAGCATTGCGCAGACGCTGGGCGGGACTGTGAGTTCGGCGACGGTTCGCAATGAAATGGCGGAACTGGCCAGTGCAGGGTTTCTCGACCAGCCACACACCTCAGCGGGCCGCGTGCCAACTGCGGCGGCGTTTCGCCTGTATGTGGATCAACTGAGCGCGACCGGGGCAAACGCACTGCTCCCCGGGCAGTCGCAAAGTCTGATGGCCAACCGTCTGCGTCTTGTATCGCAAATCGAGTCCAGTTATGCCGGCATTTCGGGAACACAGGCACTGCTTGAGCGCACAAGTCATGTTCTGGCGACGGTATCGAGCGGTGTTGGTGTTGCGGTCGCAATGGTTGCGGGTGGCGACGCATTGGAGCATGTGCATTTCTCCCGTCTGGGCAAGGGCCAGGTGCTGGCTGTGGTGGTTACGACCTCCGGACTGGTGCGGGACCGCATGCTGACGCTGGAGACGGACGTCAACAGTGGCGAACTGGAGGCCGCGGCGAACCTGCTGAATGAGCGGTTCCGCGGTTGGAGTATTGAGCATGTGCGGCGGGAGATCGCAGCCATGCTGGAGCGCGAACGGAGTGAGTATCAGCGGCTATTGGCGTCGGCGCAGCGGCTCTGGTCGGCTGCTGTGCCCGATGGTGCGCCGGAGCTTCCTGCGGTGTACGTCGAGGGGGTTGCAAACCTGCTGGGCAGCGGTGGGATGGCTAGCGCGCAGGAGATTGCAAGGCTGCGCGAACTACTGGCAGCGCTGGAAGAGAAGCAGCGGCTTGCCGAGCTGCTGGATGCATACATCGATGCCCGCCAGGAGAGTGTGCGCGTGATCTTCGACCTGGAGGAGCACGCGCCGGAGATGGCAGGCCTGGTATTGATCGCGGCCCCAACACGGATGGCGGGAGAGGCGCGCGGAACGGTGGGCGTGATCGGACCCAAGCGCATCCACTACGAAAATACGATGGCGGCTGTCGGCTATGTCGCGCAAGTCTTCGAACGGATGCTGCATCCAACGGCGTGAGGCGGCGGTACGTCCGCTGCGGGGTCAAGTTAGTGCGGACACGCTGTCTGCGAGGATCGGCGAGAATGAAGTCTGAGGCAAACTTATGAGGAGCAAGCACAAGATGGCACCAGAGACGTTGGTAGAGAGCGCGCAGGAGTTCGGGGCTGAGGATATGATTGCTCCCCAGCCTGGGACAGGCGACGCGGCAAGTGCGCAGAGCGCGGGTTCAGAAGCCGGCCTCCAGGGCGAGGCCGAGCAGTTACGCGGTGAACGAGATCAATTGCTGGACCGGCTGGCGCGTCTGCAGGCAGAGTTCGATAACAGCCGCAAGCGCGAGGCCAGGGAGCGCGCGGACGCTCGCGACTATGCGGTGCAGAATGCAGTGGAACCGTTCCTCGGGGTGATGGACAACTTCCAGCTTGCGCTGAAGGCGCAGGGGTCGGCTGATCAGTTGCGGGCAGGTGTGGAACTGATCCTGAAGCAGATGGAAGAGGCATTGCGCGGCCTCAGCGTGCAGCCCGTGGAGACAGTGGGCGCGCAGTTTGACCCGCGAATCCACGAGGCGCTGGGCAGCATCGAAACTGCGGAGTTCCCGGACCATCAGGTGGTGGAAGAGATCCGGCGCGGCTACAAGATCCGCGAGAAGCTTTTGCGTCCTGCGCTGGTGAAGATCGCGGTGAATCCGGCGCAGGTGAACAACGCAAGTTAGGGAAGCGGCGACGCGGCAGCGTCTGGCCGAATGCAGTTGGGAGACTCTGAAGAGACATGGCGACGGCGAACGTGACCAGGGAAGACTTTTACGAAGTATTGGAAGTTTCACGCGACGCAAGCGAGCAGGAGCTGAAGGCCAGCTACCGCCGTCTCGCGATGCAGTATCATCCGGACCGCAACCCGAACAATCCCGAGGCAGAGGAGAAGTTCAAGGCATGCAGTGAGGCCTACCAGGTCCTCAGCGACCCGGAGAAGCGCGCTGCGTATGACCGCTATGGCCATGCCGCGTTTTCGGGCGGCGGCGCAGCGGGCAATCCGTTTGCCGGAGCCGGATTCCAGGGCGATCTGGGCGATATCTTCGGCGACATCTTTGGGGAGATGTTCGGCGGCGGAGGGCGGCGCGGTTCGCGTGTGCAGCGGGGACGCGACATGCGCTATGACCTCACGATCGAGTTCGAGGAGGCGGTGTTCGGCGTCGAGAAGGAGATCAACATTCGGCGGCTGGAGGCCTGTGAAGACTGCAAAGGTTCCGGCAGCGCCAACGGGAAGCCTCCAGCGACCTGCAATCAGTGCGGCGGTCGCGGGCAGATGCGTTTCCAGCAGGGCTTTTTCTCCGTGGCGAAGACCTGCTCAGCCTGCAACGGCACGGGCACGCGCATTACCGATCCATGCGCCGGCTGCCGCGGCGAGGGGCTGCAGTCGAAGCAGCACACCATTCTGGTTAAGGTCCCGGCGGGCGTGGAGCAGGACACGCGCATTCGCTACCAGGGCGAGGGCGAGGCAGGCCGCTTCGGCGGACCTGCAGGCGACCTGTATGTGGTGCTCAGCGTCAAGGCTCACAAGTTCTTCGAGCGCGATGGCGACGACCTGCACTGCGTGATGCCGATCTCGTTCCCCCAGGCCGCGCTAGGCACGGAGTTGCAGATTGAGACGCTCGAGGGCCCGGCCACGCTGAAGATTCCCGAGGGTACGCAGAGCGGCAAAACGTTCAAGCTGCGCAGCAAAGGTGTTCCGCACCTCAACGAACGCGGAAAGGGCGATCTGATTGTGGAGATTCGTGTGGCGACGCCGCAGAAGCTCTCAAAGCAGCAGAAGGAATTGCTGGGCCAGCTTGCCGAAACGATGCAGGTGGACAATATTCCGCACAGCCGGGGGATTCTCGACAAGATGAAGGACATCTTCAGCTAGATTCGAGGGCCGAGGTTCAAGGTTCAAGGTGTGACGCCGCAATGGCCAGCGCCGCGATCGCCGCGGTTTCGGCGCGGAGGATACGTGGGCCGAGGGTGACGTGCGTCCAGTGGTGTTGCGTGAACAGCGTCATCTCATCCGCTGCCCAGCCGCCTTCGGGGCCGATGGCTAGTGCGAGTTGTCCGCTATGCGTTGTCGGTTGTTCGTTCGAGTGAGACAGTACGGACGCCAGCGAGACGGACTGCTCGACCTCGCTGAGGAGGATGCGAAGTGGCGCGGTCTCGGATTTGAGGGCGGAATCGAGCCTGGCCGGTTCGCTGATTTCAGGAACGTCGGTGCGGCGCGACTGCTTGGCGGATTCGAGAGCGATGCGACGCCAGCGGTCGGCGCGCTTGGGCGCAGCCTGGGCGAGATGCTTCTCCGTGCGCCGGGCGAGGATGGGCGTGATGCGGGCCACGCCGAGTTCGGTCGCTTTCTCGACGGCCCACTCGAAATGATCGAACTTGAAGACAGCGAGCAGCAGATGGATGGGCAGGGCTGCGTCGGCTTCGAGTTCCTCCAGCAGCTTGAAGTGAACTTCAGCTGCCTGCCGGGTTCCGGTGCCGCGAACCTCGGTTATCTCCGCTCGATGAAGGAAGCCATTGGCGACCACATCGAAGATCTGACCGGGTTCGGCACGCAACACGCGGGCCAGGTGCTGAGCCTGTTCGCCGGAGAGGGCAGCGTGGTTCGGATGCCCTGTTGAGGGAGACCAGGAGTCGGCAATCCAGCGGCGGCGAGTCATAGAGGCACGTGCATGATCCGGGGCTGAGGGTGCAAAGGAGCAGGGCCGAAGCGATCACTGCGGGATGGGCACGGTGATGGGGCTCTGGTGATAGAACTCGACGGTAACGGAAGCGGACTTGCGCTGCTTCCACATCGCTTCAGTCGCTGAGTAGTGCAGCATGACCATGCCTTCGGCGGATGCTCCGGGAGAGATCTCGATCTCGCGCAGCAGCGGCGGCCCTGCCAGCGACTTGAGCGATGGAAAGGCCATGTAGACCGAGTCCAGATCGTTCTTTTCGATGGCGCTGGTAGTGATTTCGGTGCCCTCCTGGGTGGTAAGCGTGCCGGTGAGGTCCTTGATGAAGAGAGGCAGTTTGGGGTCATCGTCGTGAACGCGAACGGTGGCGAGGACGTACAGATCGTCTTCGGAAGCCTCGAGATGTCCGACGACTTTGGATCCGGTGGAGTACGCGGTGTGGGTCGGCAGGATGGAGACCTTGGTAACGGATGCGTCGGCCGCGCGGCTCTCGGCGAAGAAATGGATCATTACGAAGACCGCCGCGACGATGACCGCGACCACCAGAATCGGGATGAGGAAGTTGCGGCGCTCGGGCTGAGAGAAGGAAGGGTGGGACATAGCTCTTTGTGGTGGATCGCAGACAAGGATAGCAGTGGCGGAGGTTCGAGGGCAGGGTTCGAGGTTCGGGTGCGAAGGACGAGGAAAACGCACGGGACTTCATCCGCGTGCTGGGACGCTGCGATTTTTGTTGTGGACCGCGGCGCTGCTGAGTCCGCGGCCGCCGGAGTTGATGGTGCTGAACGAGCCGGAGACGAGCCTGCATCCTGACCTGCTGCCTGCGCTCGCTCGCCTGATTGCGGGAGCAGCGAAGTGGGTATGGCCGGCTCGGTAACGCTCGGCATGCCGTTGCAGCGAATGTAGCTACGCGGCGAGCGAAGGGCTAAAGGCTATAGCCCTTAGGATTTAGAGACCGGTTATGGGGGCGAGAGGCTGCCACTCGATATCGGCCGCCGTCCCGCGGATGAACCACCCGAGACAAATTCAATCATTGTTGCTTTTTTTGTGACACAAAACGAGAGCCTCGATATAATCGGGCTCCTCCCCCCAATTTAACTTGATTCTCAGGCTCACCCGGCCAGGTCGGCGGGCGACAGACGCCATTGGGAAATGGCCCCACTCTTCACTACCAGAGTTTATGAAATGAGGGTTTATGAAACAATCTGCCGCACTTCTCTCCCTGGTTTCTCTTGGGCTGCTTACCACAGCCCTCCACGCACAAACCGGAAACTGGACGCTGTATCCGCCACAATCACAAGTTACTCAGCTTAGTATCGACCAACCGATCAATTCGGACGGCTCCAGCGTATGGTCGTCCAAGGCAACTATCCCTGTTCAATACGACGTGCTGACTGGATATGGGCCGGTTGTCTTTTCGTCCTACCAGGCTGGCAGTACGTACTCGTTCCTGGACTTCGCGCCCAGCCCCGCGCTTACCTTTGACCAGATTACGAATCTTACTGCTGTCTACACTTTCACCACTGGGAATTGCCATGGCGGGGCGCTTCGCTGGTCCATCAACACGGACATTCCTTATCAAGGGGGAACCGGGGCTGTCTTTATCTATTACGGCGGTACTCCCAGCTACACCGATTGCACGTCGACAGGACCGAGCACGAACCAAAGCGGCGTAAACATGATCGGCTTGACCGACCTGCGCTATGACACGACGCAAGTCGGCGGGACCTTTTACGACACCTATACTCACGCCCAGTCGTTGCTCGCAGGTCACGCGATCAGTTCGGTAACGTTAGTCCTGGATGCGGGATGGGGTGGCGATCAAGTTCTCTCGCTGGGTAATGTCACGGTCAATACCAACACATTTGTGCCCAAGAGCGGCGGCTACACTGCAGGGTGCGCGACTGCACCCGCTAC
>DATNAU010000012.1:0-19729 GCA_035572415.1 Acidobacteriaceae bacterium | reverse complement strand
AGCGCAGAAGGTTCTGCGGCGAGTGGCGGTTTTGGTCTGTTCGAGGGTGGGGGAGGGAATTTTTTTGAACAAGCGCGCGCTTCCCGCATAGGGGCGAGCCTTCGGCAGAGCGGTATGCGCTTCGCGCGGCGATTTTTCCTGGGGCTGCGCCCCAACGAGCAAAGACCGCTCGTTGGGGACCCCGATTCGCCCCAGGCTGGTATAGATCGCGCCGTTGGCGCTCACAAAATGCGGGGATTCTTCGCTGCGCTCAGAATGACAGGTTGGAGCAGTTGAGGTTCCCCACTCATCCCGCGGGGCGGGATGAATGGGCCACCCGGTGAGTTGGGGTTGGATGGGGGCGGCGGGAGCGAGGGGTGCGGGCGCGGCTGGCGCGGCGGGGCCAAAAGGCCCTGCAAGCAAGACGCGGGTTTTCGGTCTGTCCGAGGGTGAGGAGGGGCGGGGTTAAGGCAATATCTAAAAGTCCCCTGGTATTGTTCGCTGGCCGCTGGTTGTCCGTTGCTCATCGTTAGGCCGATGGACTTCCATGGCCCACGCACCGATTCCGAGGGCTTGGCGCACGTGCGCCATTGATACGAGTAACGCCTCCTTTAAACCTCTCGCGGAATCCTTTACTCCGGCTTGAAGCATATCCGCAATTGTTCCAGTGTCGGCGTTATACCCCGTAGACGGATCGGTTGATCGCAAGAGATCTGCGATTTCCGTTTGTTCGTTTTTTTTCGCGTTTCTAAGTATCGATAATGCCGGCTCCAGCAAAGCTTCAGAAACCGCCTTCGCTCCCGCTTCCTGAGCTGCGTTACGCAGCCCAAGCGTTGATACTTTTTGTGCCGCTCTAATAAGAGCGGTGCCTCCCCCGGCCACCACGCCGTTGTCCTTGGCAGTTTGTATCGAGTGGAGTGCGGACATCGTGGCGTATTTCGCCTTCGTCCTTGCGTCGTCGGACCGTCCGCCGATCCGTATAGTTGCAATGCCTGATGCGATTCGTGCTAGCCGCTCCCTGAGCTTCTCTTGGTCAAATGCGCTCTTTGTCTGATTTATCTGATTTCTCAGACGTGCGACATGCGTTTCGAGTTCGGTTTCTTTGGCGGCTCCGCCCACGATGGTCGTTGAACTGGAGGTAATGATGGCGCGCTTTGCCGATCCCAGTGATTTCGTAGTTACATTGGCGAGCGGGACGCCGTATTCGAT
Organism: Acidobacteriaceae bacterium; assembly: GCA_035572415.1. GTDB lineage: Bacteria > Acidobacteriota > Terriglobia > Terriglobales > Acidobacteriaceae > Edaphobacter. The sequence goes on along the minus strand of DATNAU010000012.1, from coordinate 18,541 downwards.
GAGGAACGCCCGTCCGCCGGTGGCCACCGCAACGTCTTCCATCGCGTGCCTCATCCGGTCGCCAAATCCGGATGCCCGTACCGCCGCTGCTCTCAGTGTTCCCTTTTGGCAGTTCACGATCAGAGTTGCGAGAGCTTCGTCGGCAACGTCGTTTGCGATAATCAGCAGCGACCGCCCGCTGCGGACTACATATTCGAGAAGCGGGAGCAGGTCCTTCATGGCAGTGATCCGCCCCTCGAAGAGGAGAATATACGGATCGTCGAGGACACATTCTTGGCGTTCTGCGTCAGTCACAAATGCGTTGCTTAAAAATCCTGTGTTGAAATGCAATCCTTCTTGAAGGTCTAAGGTGCTTTGGTCTTCGGAACTATCGTCAATGGTGACGATGCCATCTGCGCCAACTCTTCTGAGCGCTTCAGTTGCAAGGGCGCTGAGCTGGGTATCGCGTGATGCAGTAAGTGCTACTTGTTGGATGTCCTCATCTGTTATCGCACGTGCCTCGGTAAGTAGATGCGCAGTGGCAACTTCCACTGCTCTTTCCATGCCCTCAACTACGCCGTTGAGAAGGTGGCCCTTTCTAATTGCATCTTCGCCGTGGGCTATTAGGGCGGCCCCGATAAGAACGGCAGTTTTCGCGTAGTCCCCCACTCGGGTATGCGTTTCCGAAGCGATTTGACGCATCGCCTCTATTCCTTGAAGTTGTATGGGATGCCCCGAATTGATTGAGTTGGCTATTCTTACCCCGTCTAGTGCGAGAGTTGTACCACCAAAGTTTGTCTTAAATGCAATGCTTGTTCCGTCTGGTCCAAGTGCTGTCGCTTCGGCTGATCTGACAAGGCGAATTCCGCTTAAGAACGCGTCTCGCGACTCGGTTGATGTGGTCAGCTCTTCGACAATCGCTTTCGTGACTAGCTTTTCCGTGTCGTACGGCCATTGCAGTTCGTCGGCTGGATTTGAAGGCAGCTTTGCAACTTGAAGCGTCTTGATTAAATTTTCCCTCAGATGTTGCTCCCATCCGGCATTCGCGGTTTCATACGGGATGTAACGTCGATGCTGGTAATCGAAGGGAACGTCTGTTTTGTTGTCCGACAGTAGGACGGTTGGGATGCCCAGCGTGTGGCAAATTCCTAGCTCATAGTTGACGTTTGGGTTTCTGCCGCTCACAATCGCAACTACGACCTTCGCCCTCCAAATGTGGTCCCATATGTCCGCTATAACTGGCCTTGTTCCATAAATATCGCTGGCCTTTATAGCTGTCAGTCCAGCTTCTTTCGCTGCGGGCGTGATTATTTGATCGAAGTATCCAAGGTATGGAGCTCTGAGTGGTAGGAGCACGAAGCAGAGCGAGTCGTCGATATCTGGGCGGTAGACCATCAATGGCGTTCCTCTAAGGGGCGCTTTTAGCTTAGTCCATTACCCTTCTAACTCGGCTCCTCATTGCAGTACGGGTGCGCCGGGTAAGGACTGGGCGGCGATGCGGGCTTGCCATTCGGCGGGGCCGGTGGTGTGGACGCTGGTGCCGTCGGCGGAGACGGCGACGGTGACGGGCATGTCGACGACGTCGAACTCGTAGATGGCTTCCATGCCGAGATCAGGGAAGGCAAGGACACGGGCGGAGCGGATGGCCTTGGAGACGAGGTAGGCTGCGCCGCCGACGGCCATGAGGTAGACGGCGGAGTGCTCGCGGATGGCGTCGATGGCTTCGGCGCCGCGTTCGGCCTTGCCGACCATGCCGAGCAGGCCGGTCTGGGCGAGCATCTGGCGGGTGAACTTGTCCATGCGAGTGGCGGTGGTGGGGCCGGCAGGGCCGACGGCTTCGTCGCGGACGGCGTCGACGGGGCCGACGTAGTAGATGAAGCGGTTGCGGAAGTCGACGGGGAGGGTTTCGCCGCGGTTGAGCATGTCGGTGAGGCGCTTGTGGGCGGCGTCGCGGCCGGTGAGGAGTTTGCCGGTGAGCAGGATGGTTTCGCCGGGCTGCCAGGTGGCGACGTCGGCGCGGGTGACGGTGGCGAGCGAGACGCGGCGGGCGTTGGTGGGCGCGTAGGTGAGTTTGGGCCAGAGCGAGAGGTCGGGCGGGGCGACGGCGACGGGGCCGGTGCCGTCGAGGTGGATGTGGAGGTGGCGGGTGGCGGCGCAGTTGGGGATCATCGCCACCGGCAGATTTGCCGCGTGCGTGGGGAAGTCGAGGATCTTGATGTCGAGGACGGTGGTGAGGCCGCCGAGTCCCTGGGCGCCGATGCCGAGGGCGTTGATTTTTTCGTAAAGCTCGATGCGGAGCTTCTCGATGTTGGTGAGGGTTTCGCCGGCGCGGCGGCGGGCGAGCAGGTCCTGCATGTCGATGGGCTCCATGAGGGATTGCTTGGCGAGGGTCATGGCTTTTTCGGCGGTGCCGCCGATGCCGATGCCCAACATGCCGGGCGGGCACCAGCCGGCGCCCATGGTGGGGACGGTCTTGAGCACCCAGTCGACGATGGAGTCGGACGGGTTGAGCATGGCGAACTTGGATTTGGCTTCGGAGCCGCCGCCTTTGGAGGCGACGGTGATCTCGACGCCGTTGGTGTCGCCGAGTTCGACGACGACCATGGCGGGCGTGTTGTCGCGGGTGTTCTTGCGGGAGAAGGCGGGGTCGGCGAGGACGGAGGCGCGGAGGACGTTGTCGGGGTCGAGCCAGGCCTCGCGCACGCCGGCATCGATCATTTCTTGCATGGACATCATGCCGTGGGAGGTGGAGGGCTGCCATTGGACGTCCATGCCGACCTTGACGAAGGCGGTGACGATGCCGGTGTCCTGGCAGATGGGGCGGTGGCCTTCGGCGCACATGCGGGAGTTGATGAGGATCTGCGCGATGGCGTCCTTGGCGGCGGGGGACTGCTCGAGCTCGTAGGCGCGGGCGAGGTTGGTGATGTAGTCGACGGGGTGGTAGAAGCTGATGTACTGCAGCGCGTCGGCTACGGAGCGGATGACGTCGTCCTGGCGGATGATGGTGGGCATGGGATGATTACCTCGCAGTTGCCGGCAAGCGGAAGACGCCTTTGATGACGTCGGGATTTCTCACGCAGATCTGGATATGTGCCTTCTCTCGAAATCCAGAGTCAGGATAGATCGGCGCGCCTTCAATGAAGACGCCTCGAACCGTGTCGAAGGGCTGCTGGGCGCTGCGCGAAAGAACGCCGTGCAGGTGTTTGATCACTGCACAATCGAGGCCACGGAGCAGCAGGTCATCGCCGCCCGAGTTGCGCGGAAGTTGCTGGCCCGACATGCGAATGTGCTGGGCAAAATCATCGAAGGAGGCGCGGACCGCACTCAGCCCGTTGGCCGTAAGCAGGTCGAGACAGTAGCCGAGGTCGATCGCGGCGCCGACGACGAATGGGTTGGAAGGTCCCGGTGCGCGCTTTCGCCGATGCAGCAGGTCGGCCCATTCGAGCGCACGCATTGGGTTGGACTCCCAGAAGTAAATGCCTGGACCCAGCCAGTCGTAGTCGTTGTCGCTGGGCGCGAACGGCTCGCCGGCAATGAGCCGCTCACCAACCGACCTCTGACAACCGTGATATCCGAGAATGAAAGACGAGGAGAGCCGATGCACGGGAATCTACGACCGGTACGGCTCCGCGAGTTCGCCATTGGGGTCGAGGATGCCCTCCGCAATGAGGACTGCGCGCGCCTGTTCAGGGGTAGCAGCCTGCTCCCGGCGCAATCGCTCGATCGTCGCGAGGAAATCCTTGAGGTCCTGGTCGCTCATCGGGTATCTCTTCTAGCGGGACATGTTTCCGCCAGCTAATCAGTTCTTATCATAGCAAATAGGCGGGTCGACATATCCGCAGCGCGTCGGCTACGGAGCGGATAATGTCGTCCTGGCGGATGATGGTGGACATGGGGCCTCGGCTTTCGATAGCTCTATTCTAAAGATTCAGAGCAGGAGGGTGCGTGGAAGAGCAGAAGCCGTTTGTGATCCCGACGATGTCGAAGTCGAAGATTTCGCACATACTGTCCTATCCCGTGGGAGCGGAGACGGTTACGCATGCGCTGGAGGGCGCGCCGCAGATCGAGCAACTGAAGTTGCAGTTTTATCACTGGAGCGACAACGCATTGCGGCGAGGTAACTATGAATTTCTTCGTGTGGAGTATCTGAATAGTGTGCAGCCGGCAGAAGAGTATCCAGTCTATCTGTATCGACGACCACCCTTGGTTCAATATCAATGGGAGATTATGGTGCAACCAGTGCCACGCCTAAGGCGGCACAGGATTAAGACATACATCAGCGAGACGGCCCTTCCAGCGGTAAAGACCTGGCTTACCCAACGCGCAAAGGTGGATGGAAAAGGTAGTGCGGTGTTGGCCTTTTTCTTCGACGAAGAAAAGGACGATTTTGTGGGCCACCAAATCGACCGGTTGGAACCAGCAGTGAGGTGAGGAATGCCACAGTCACGGCAGGAGAAGGATTCACTTGGAGTCGTTGAGGTCCCGGCGGGCGCGATGTATGGCGCGCAGACGGCGCGGGCGGTGGAGAACTTTCCTATCAGCGGGATGCGGGCGAGCAAATTTCTAATTCGCGCGATTGGGATGGTGAAGCGGGCCGCGGCGGAGGCGAATGGCGAGCTCGGCGCGATCAGCGAGGACCGCGCGCGCGCGATTGCGGCGGCGGCCGGCGAGGTGATCGCGGGGAAGTGGGACGACGAGTTTGTGGTGGATGTGTTTCAGGCGGGCGCCGGCGTCAGCTTCCACATGAACGCCAATGAGGTGGTGGCGAATAGGGCGAACCAGATTTTGGCGAGGTTCAAGGTTCAAGGTTCGGGGTTCGAGGCGGGTGCGAGGGGCGAGGGCACTTTGCAGAAAGGCGGACCTCAGGGGCTAAAGCCCCCTTCTTCTGGTGAGCGTTACGGCACCCATTCGACTTCGCTCAGGGCAGGCTCTGAAGCCGTGCCCCTAAGCAAGACAGAAGCAGATTCCTCCCCTTCGACTACGCTCGGGGTGCGGAATGACAAATCAAACGACAAATGCGGGGGTCCCTCGATTGCGGCTGCTTCGCAGCCTTCGCTCGGGATGACGGCATCGGTGGACGATGTGGAGCGATCGGCGCTGGGGAAGTATGAGTGGGTGCATCCGAATGACCATGTGAACTTCGGGCAGTCGACGAACGATGTGTTTCCCACGGCGATGCGTGTGGGGACTCTGCTGGCGTTGAAGGAGCTGTATCCGGTGCTGGATGCGCTGGCGGAGAGCTTTGCGGCGAAGGGCCAAGAGTTCGACGGAGTGCTGAAGGCGGGGCGCACGCATATGCAGGATGCGGTGCCGGTGCGGCTGGGGCAGGAGTTTGCGGCGTATGGGATTGCGATTGCGAAGGCGAAAGAGTCGATTGTTCGGGCTGCGGAGAGCTTGCGCGAGTTGGGGCTGGGCGGGTCTGCGGTGGGTACGGGAGTGAATACGGTTGCGGGTTATCGCGAGCGGGCGATCGCGAAGCTGGCCGAGTTGAGCGGGGAGAAGCTGATGCCCGCTTCAGACATGCGTTGGGCGATGCAGTCGTGCGCGCCGATGGCGGAGGTGAGCGGCGCGCTCAGGGGGCTGGCGCTCGAGGTTATTCGCATCTCGAACGACCTGCGGCTGCTGTCGTCCGGGCCGAACACGGGGCTGAATGAGATTGCGCTGCCCAGCCTGCAGCCGGGCTCGTCGATTATGCCGGGGAAGATCAATCCAGTGCTGGCGGAACTGGCGGCGATGGTGAGCTTCCAGGTGGTCGGCAACGATGTGGCCGTGGCGATGGCGGTGCAGGCGGGGCAACTGGAGCTGAATGTGATGATGCCGGCGATGTCTTACGCGGTGTTGCAGTCGGTGACGATCATGACGAACATGCTGCGCGAGCTGGATGAACGTTGTGTGCGCGGGATTACGGCGAATGAGGCGCGCTGCGCGTTTTATGCGCAGAGCACGGTGGCGCTGGCGACCGCACTGAATCCGTATATCGGGTATGCGAAGGCGGCGGAGATTGTGAAGGAGTCGATTGCGACGGGGCGGAGCGTGATTGAGATTGCGCGGGAGAAAAAGCTGCTGAGCGAAGAGCAGATCGCGGAGATTCTGGATGCGAGAAGGATGACGGGAGCGTAGTTATTCCCCACTCATCGCGCAAACTGCGCGCGATGAATGGGCCACCCGAAGTGGTCGTTTCCTCGAAAGTAAATGCGGGGATTCTTCGCCGATGGCTCAGAATGACAGGTTCGATCGTCAGCGGCTTGACCCCACCCAGGCAGAGCCTGGGTGGGGCACGCGGGCGGGTCTGCTTCCGCGCTCATCGTGCGAAATCGCGCGATGAATGGGCCACCGCGGATGCTAGCGCGGAAGTAGCGTCGTCAACTGGTCTACTTTCTCGCCCTTTTGGATTCGCTTCGCCTGCCGCAGCAGGTGAGCTGTTGGATCTTTTGGGCCGGTTTCGTCATCTTCGTCCGTTGGTTCTTTCAGCAGCTCGGCGACAACATGCTCCGCGCGCGGTTGCGCGAATGCCTGCAGGGTCTGGAGCGCATTGCCCAGCGCGGCTCCGCCTCGATAGCGGCCTCGTGTTTTCTTCCGATGTCTTGTTCTCCACCGCCAGCGCAGATGTTGCAGACAGGCAATCGCAACAACTGCGAAAAAAGCCAATCCCAGATATGCCATGGAACCATCTCCAAAATTCGGTTGACTATCGCCGGGCAGACAGAGCTACGCCCGCGAGTAGTGGCGCTGCTTTGCACTAAATTTCGGGAGATCAGCCGAGGGATGGAGGCGGTCGTTGAAAGAGGGCGCTCAAGACCGGAGCTTCAAGAAAGAGCGCCGAGTCCTGCGACGGGGTCCTGAACGACCATGGGAGGTCCAGCAACCCAAACAAAAACACCGGGAGGAGGACATAGGTGAGAAGGGTTCCGTGACCCTCGGCGTGAGGGACCAGCATGGCCAGCAGGCAGATCATCATCGCAACTGCGATAACAACTTGAGCTCGCCGTGTTTTAAGAAGTTCCTTCATGACCGCTGAATTGGGCATCTGCCCAAATAAAAAATTCCGGCGACCATGCCGGAGTTTTCTTCTCTCTGTCTGGATTAATTATAGCAGCCAGGATATGGCGACGCCGATGTTTTATTGAGTAGTTATCCTACTGAAAGTAAAAGTTTTATCGCGCAATAAAAACTGCGACACCCAGGGCGGATTCAGGTTAGGATTTGGTTTCGGCTCGCGGGGATTGGTGAATCATTCGGTATTGCGAGGCAATCTGAAAAATCAGACATAGGGAATTGAACAGCAACTGCAGGTCCCTTGACTGCGCCGCTTTGCGGCTCCGCCCGGGATGACAGGCTCAGTGGGGAGTTCAGAAAGGCTTGTGCATGATTCATGTTCAGAATCTGACGAAGAAGTTTGGGGAAGTGACGGCGGTAAACGACATCAGCTTCGATGTCGCGCAGGGGGAGATCTTTGCGTTCCTGGGGCCGAACGGGGCGGGGAAGACGACGACGATCAAGATGCTGACTACGCTGCTGCGGCCGACGAGCGGTTGCGTGGCGCTGGATGGTCTGGACCCGAATGTGCAGCAGAAGCAGGCGCGGCAGCGGTTCGGGATTGTGTTTCAGGACCCGAGCCTGGATGCGGAGCAGACGGCGCGGGAGAACATGGACCTGCACGGGATTCTGTACCACGTGCCGCGCAAGGTGCGGGCGCAGCGGACGGAAGAACTGCTGAAGCTGTTTGAGCTGTGGGAGCGGAAGGATTCGTATGTGAAGACGTTTTCCGGCGGCATGAAAAGAAGACTCGAGATTGCGCGCGGGTTTCTGCACACGCCGAAGATTCTGTTTCTGGATGAGCCGACGCTGGGACTCGATCCGCAGAGCAGGAACCAGCTGTGGACGCATGTGAAGCGGCTGAACGAGACGGAGAAGACAACGGTCTTTCTGACGACGCATTACATGGATGAGGCTGACCGAGTGGCGCACCGGATCGCGATCATGGACCACGGGCGGATCATTGCGCAGGGGACTTCGGCGGAGCTGAAGGAGCGGACGGAGACGGATTCGCTGGAGGCCGCGTTTCTGGCGCTGACGGGAACTTCGCTGCGCGATGAGAGCGCGGATGCGAAGGCCGGGTTGAGGCAGATGGCTCAGATGTGGCGGCGGTGAGGTGTTGGGAGCGCGCAGTCATGCGTGTTCGCGCGCGAGGTGGCGTGTGGATGGCTAGAACGAACGGCCCGCGGCTAAAGCCTCATTGCTTTTGTGGCCGGTTTACCGCGGGCTAAAGCCCGCTGCTACTCCGGCCCGCCCAAGCAGAGCCTGGTGGGCTACATGGATGAAGGGAAGTGAGAGATGGGAGCGATTTATATCTTGTGGCTGCGTGAGCTGAAGCGGTATGTGCGGTCGCGCGTGCAGATTGTGGTGTCGCTGGGGCAGCCGTGTCTGTATCTGCTGGCGCTCGGGTTCGGGCTGGGGCCGGTGTTCCAGCAGGCGGGGCATGGCAGCTATCTACAGTTCATGGCGCCGGGCGTGGTGGGCATGACGGTGCTGTTCAGCTCAGTGTTTTCGGGGATTGCGATGCTCTGGGACCGCCAGTTCGGGTTTTTGAAGGAGACGCTGGTAGCACCGGTGTCGCGTATGCAGATCATGATCGGGCGCACGCTGGGCGGCGCGACGGTGGCGATCATTCAGGGCACGCTGATTCTGGCGATCTGCCTGATTGCGGGCTTCCGTCCGCAGCACTGGCTGGCGATTCCGGTGGCGTTTTTCTTTGTGGCGATGATTGCGATCGTGTTTGCCGCGCTGGGCACGGCAATCGGATCGATCATTCAGGACATGCAGGGTTTTCAGCTGGTGATGAACTTTATGGTGTTGCCGATCTTCTTTCTCTCCGGCGCGCTTTTTCCGCTGGAGAACCTGCCGACGGCGATGAAGGTCATCACCAGGCTCGATCCGCTGACCTATGGAGTGGATGGTCTGCGCGGAGCGCTGATCCATGGATGGCACTTTGGCGCGGCGATCGACGTAACGCTGCTGGCGTGCATCGGGGCGCTGTTTTTGAGCGCGGGGGCGTATCTGTTTTCGAGGATTGAGGCGTGATGGAGAGGTTCGAGGGGCAGGGTTCGAGGGTCGAGGCGGGTGCGAGGGGCCAGAGATGCCAGCCGGACCAAGTGAGAATGCCCGCGGCTGAAGCCGCATGGTTTTTAGTCCTTAACGGCGCGACTAAAGTCGCGCCCTTTCAAAGCAGGCCTTTTCAGGCCCTCTAAGGCGTGCCGCTACTCTGAGGCCGGTGTACTTTGGGATACCCGCGGCTACTCCGTTATTTTTGACGGCCGAAACGGTAGTTGATGCCGAGGTTGACGCCGAGATTGTTCTGGAGCGAGCCGCCAAAGGTAGTGCCCATGTAGTTGGGCGCGATGCGGAAGGCGAGGTTCGGATAGAGATTGATGTCGACATTGGCGCCGACGGAGAAGGCAGGCTTAGCGACGGCGGAGGGCCAGAAGCCGAGCTGGGTGGAGGCGATGCCTTTGGTATCGCCATCGAATTTGCCGATGGCCGTGCCGCCGAGTGCGAAGATGCTGCCGCCGATGTGCTGGTGCAGGTAGACGCGATAGGTGGGGCCGACCATGAAGGGGTATTCAGAGATTTGCGGGTTGCCGACGTAGTTGGCGTATGGGGTGCCGTTGGGGAGTTTTGCCTTGCCGTAGTAACCGCGAACTTCTGCGGTGGCGCCGAGCTTCTCATTGAAGTAGTAGGTGGTGTTGAAGAAGAAGTCGACTTCGTTGTTCTTCTGCGTGAACTGGCCGGAACGGAAGCGAAGATAGCCTCCGCCGCCGGAGACCTCATAACGGTGGGTGTAGGTATCGGTGATCTGGCGCTGGATGCGGGCGCGGCGGTTGGCGTTGGTCTCGCGATGGGTGTGGAACTGGGCGCTGGCTGCGGGCGCGGCGATGAGTGCGATCAGGAGAGCGAGAGGTGCGGCGATGGTGAAGGCGCTCGGGGTGCGGCGGGACGGCGAACGAAACATTCTGCTGGAGACTCCTCAAGCGTAATGGCTGCACTGGCGCCGGGTAGGTGTGGGCGCGCCTGTTGCTTGGATAAGGGTAAGGCTCGGTCCGTTAGCGGGCCAGATGTTATTAGAACATTTTGGCGGGGAAAAAGACGAACCGCGGAAAAGACAAAGCAACCACGGATTTACACGGATGTTCACGGATTTGGGGACAGGTTGAGTGCTTTGATCGTCAATCCGTGCTTGATCCGTGGAATCCGTGGTTGCCTTGCCCTTATTTCAGCGAGTAGCTGACGGTGGTGACGAACTGGTAGGAGTTCTTCTTATAGCCGAAGGCGGGGTCGTTGAGGAAGTTGTCGCTGGTGGTGACGGCGAGCGAGAGACGCTTGTAGACCGGCATGGCGAGCGAGACGGAGCCGTTGGCGGAGAAGGCGTGGAACTCGTTCCATGCGGGCAGTGCGGAGAAGGCTTCGGTGAACAGGAGTTTGCGCGGCAGATTGCGATGGTAGAGCTCGGAGATAGTGGAACCGATAATGTCGTGGTCCGGCGTGTTGGAGGTTTTGACGTAGGTCTGCTTTTCGTATTGCATGGTGCCTTTGAGATCGAGGCCCTGCTTGGCGCTCTTGATGGCGGACCAGCCGATACCGGCGCCGTAGACCTGCTGCAGGTTAAGGCCCTGAGCGTAGTTGTGGTCAAAGGCGGCCTGGCCGAGCGCATAGACGCGAGCGGAGAAGTATTCGTCCCGCTCGGCGTCCGCGTGGAAGATGCTGGTGATGGCGACGGAGGCCGGGATGGGCTGTGCAGGGGGAGCGGGCTGCGGGATCACGGGCGTGGTGAGTTTGCCGTAGGTCTCTTGCAGGTCGAAGGTGGTGCGGTTGCGGCCGGGCAGAAAGGGCACGGTGGGGATGGCGCGGACGAGCGCGATGCCCGCGGTGAAGGTTTCGCCTGTGTCCGTCGAGCGGACGAGGGTGGCTCCGCCATTGATGGAGCCATTCCAGCCCGATCTGAAGCCCGCCTTCTTTTCAAGGTCCTTCTCGTAGGTGGCCTGATCGATGATGTAGGCGACGTCTTTCTCGGGCACGGTTTCGGGCTGCCCGGAGGCGGAGGCGACGGACAGGTTGCCGCCGGTGAAGACCAGCGCGCCGCGCGCGACGTCGGCACGGGTTGGATCAGCGCCTTTGCGCAGGACGGCGAAGGAGCCGCTGGAGCGGAGCTCCTTGACCTTGTCGAGGGATACGGTGATCTCGCCGGCGATGTCGCTTTTGAAGACAACGGAGTCGCCGACGGCACGTTCCAGTTTGCCGGTGAGCTGGTCGCCGTTGGTGAAGACGATGGTGTCGGGCGCGGGCTTGTCCTGGGCATGAGCGAAGGTTGAGCAGGCGACGAAGACGACCAATGCGCAGAGAAGGCGGGGGAAGGATCCGGATGTTCTCATGTTTCGAGGATAGACGGGCGGGAAGGGGTGTGCGGGTTGCATCCGGGAAAACCTTAAGATAAAGGAGATGACTGGCGGATCCAAGAAGCGAGCGGACGTAGCGATTGCGGGCGGCGGGATCATTGGGCTGGCGCTGGGGCTCGAGTTGCAGCTGCGCGGGCGCGAGGTTGTGGTGCTGGAGCGGGGGCAGGCGATGCGCGAGGCCTCGTGGGCGGCGGGCGGAATGCTGGCGGTGGATGATCCGCAGAACCCGCCGGCAATGATGGAGCTGGCGCGGCTGAGCGGGCGGCTGTATCCGGAGTGGCTGAGGAAGATTGAGGATTTGTCCAGGCTGCGGGTGCCGATGCGGACCCGGTGGGCATTGCAGTGGATTGGGGCGGAGGTTTGCGAGGGGATTGCGACTGAAGACGAGATTGGAGAGTTGGCGCCCGGGCTGCGGAGTGCGGGTCTGCGGTTCCGGATGTTGCAGGAGGGAAGCGTCGATCCGCGGGACCTGTGCGCAGCGCTGCCGAAGGCGTTTATTGCGGCAGGTGGAAGGTTGGTCGAAGGGTGCGAGGTGTTGGGAGTGCAGCGCGCTGGGAGTGAGATTCACGTGCGGACGGCACAGGGCGAGTTTGCGGCGCAAGAGTTTGCGAATTGCTGCGGTGCGTGGTCGAGTGGAGCAGTAGAAGGGCTGGAGAATTTGCCGGTTGAGCCGGTGAAGGGGCAGATGGTGGAGATGCGCTGTGCGCCGGGACGGCTCAAGTGCGTGGTTCGTGCGCCACAGGTTTATCTGATACCGCGCGGGGATGGGCGGGTGGCGGTGGGGGCGACGCTGGAGCGTGTGGGATTCGAGGCCGGGGTGGAGGATCGTGCGACTGCGGGGCTGGTGCAGGCGGCGCGGGAGTTGATGCAGGAACTGGAGATGACCGGGCCGCAAAACGCGTGGGCGGGGCTGCGGCCAGGGACGCCGGATGGGCTGCCGGTGATGGGGCCTGCGAGACGCGGGAAAAACGGCGGAGATGCACGTTGCTGGTATGCGACCGGGCATTATCGCGACGGGATTTTGCTGGCGCCGGCGACGGCCCGTGTGATGGCGGACGCTATGGCCGGTGAGCGTCCGGAGGTGTTGCTGCAGGCGTTTTCGGCGGCACGTTTTGCAGGCGCGATGAATGTGGAATGAGGTATTCATCGGAATGCAAAGAAAGGCTTTGCACAACAGGTTGTGCGAACCGGGAGTGACCGTTTATCGGACGAAGTGTTCGGGCAGGATTGAGGTTACTTCGATAAGCGATTGAGATCAGCGGAGTTGTACGAAGCGGCTGTCGTCACTTAGCGCTTGCCAACTGTTATCCGGGAGGCATAGTATCCGTTTCGGTTTCGACCAAAAAGCAAGCAAATTAGGAAGAGATAGTTGCCAGTCCCCAGGACATCCACCGGGCCTTCTTCGCTCCTGAAACGGTCCCCTCACTGTTGTTGAAGGTGCGCCTTTCCCACAGGGGAGGGCTTTAAATTCCTGCGCTTTGGAGACAGACCATGTCGTGGTACGCCTATTGCATTGCAGAACGGAACGCGTTTCCGGAACTTTGCCGGCACCGCCGCCCGATGCCCTTCACAGGAGTGTCGGGTTTGTTCGGGAACCAAATCTTTCTTTTTCCAGCAAGTGACCTGGCCGTGATCGTGTCGGAGCACTCGGCCGAGGATGCGAGAAGGATGGACCAGGCGGCACAGCGAGACCATGCGCGTGTGATCGCGGAGTGCTTCAAGCATTCCACGGTGCTGCCCTTCCGGTTTGGGACGACGTTTGCAGATGACGATGCGCTGCGGCGCAGCGTGCGCTCGAATCAGCGGCACTTCACGGCGAATGTGGAGCGGCTGCGCGGCAAAGCGGAGATGCACCTGAAGGTGGTGGTGGACGATACCGCGGCCGGCTGCATCCAGCGCGACATGACAGTGGGACAGCAATACCTGAGCAGCCTGCGCGAGAGCGCGACGCGCCAGCGCGAACGGCAGTCCAAGGCGCGGGCGCTAAGCGTGCAGATGCACCGCATGTTCCTGCCGATCGCCGAAGAGATTACGTGCAAGCGGATGGAGAGCGGCAAGATGCTGCTGGACATCGCGCACCTGATCGACCATAAAACGGTGGAGCGCTACCAGAACAAGTATTCGTCGGCGACGGTGGAACTGAAGGACTGCAGGATGCAGCTTTCGGGGCCGTGGCCGCCGTATCATTTTGTGCATCGCGGCAACGGCAATGGCGGGCCGCAGCACAACGCGTAATTTCAAGTGGTGGACTGCGAGAGGCGCTCCCGATGGGAGCGCTTTTTGCTGCGGGGAATAGCAGCGCCCTTTAGGGCGCGGCAACACGCCAGCTCAGCATGGAGGCTTCAGCCTCGGGCTTCGGCTATCCTGCACACATGCGCCTCGCAGAGCAGGAACTGCGCACTTATTTCGTCACGTTTTCGACGGCTGGGCGACGACGTGTCTTTCAAGTCGAGGCGAATGCCGCGCTGATGATGGGAACGATCGAGGGCTACCGCAATCAGGGGCACTTTCTGCTTCACGCCTTTGTAGTGATGCCCGATCACGTTCATGTGCTGATTACCCCGGCGCCGGATGTTTCTCTTGAGAAGGCGATTCAGTTCATCAAAGGTGGGTTCTCTTTCAGACTCAAGAGCCGCTTTTCAGTTTGGGAGCGAGGGCACTTCGACAAACGAGTGCCAGACAAGGCGGCGTATGAAGCCTGTATCAGGTACATCCATCGCAATCCTGTTGAGGCGCAGATCGTGTCTACCGAAATGGAATATATGTTTTCGTCTGCGGCATGCCAGTTGAATACGGACCCGATGCCGGGTTGGTTTCGATAAACCCGCGGCTAAAGCCGCTTTCGCAGGTCGCCATTTACCGCGGGCTAAAGCCCGCTGCTACTCCGATTCGCATACATTGGATGGGATGGGTTTTTTCCGCAAGAAGCTGAAGCAGGAGCACAAGGTGATGCTGCAGCATGAGCGTGCCGCGGGCGCGCTGGCGCCGGAGTATCATCGCGCGACGGTGGAGTGTCCGGAGCCGGAGCGGTGGAGCATGATCGACTCCATGACGGCGGAGGTGGAGGTGCTGGAATTTCTGGCGACGCTGGTGACGACGATCAAGCCAAAGCTGGTGGTGGAGACGGGATCGTTTCTTGGCGTGTCGACGGAGTGGATCGCGAGGGGTCTGGAGCGGAACGGGTTTGGAAAGGTGATCAGCTGCGAGTTCGATCCGGTGGTGTATGAGAAGGCGAAGGCGCGGCTGGAGGCGTCGCCTTGGCGGAAGTGGATGGAACTGCGGAACGAGTCCAGCCTGGAGATGAAGGTAGAGGGCACGATTGACCTGCTGTTTTCCGATTCGGACATGCCGATCCGCGAGGCGGAGGTGAAGCGGTTTCTGCCGCAGATGAATCCGAACGGCGTGATCCTGATGCATGACGCGAGTTCGCACCTGAAGGTGGTGCGCGACGCGGCAAAGAAGATGGAGGCGGACGGGCTGATTTCCAGTGTGATGCTGCCGACGCCGAGAGGCCTGGTGGTGGCGCAGCCGAAGCAGGGTCGCAGCTGATTTTGTGCAGGGTACAAATGCGGGGAGTCTTCGCCTGCGGCTCAGAATGACAAGCGTAAAGAGGTTAGATCGATGAAAGTGCTGGTGATTGGCGGCGGCGGACGGGAGCATGCGATTGTCTGGTCGCTGCGGCGGTCGAAGCAGGTAAGTGAAGTGGTGTGCGCGCCGGGGAACGCGGGAATCGCGGAGTTGGCCAGGTGCGTGCCGGTGAACGCGGGCGATCTGGACGCGATGGTGCGCGTCGCCGAGGCGGAGCGGCCGGAGCTGGCGGTGGTCGGGCCGGAGCTGCCGCTGTCGGTCGGTTTGGTGGACGAGCTGGAGCGGCGCGGGATGCGGGTGTCCGGGCCGACGAAGGCTGCGGCGCGGCTGGAGACGAGCAAGGCGTTCGCGAAGGAGTTCATGCGGCGCAACAAGATTCCGACTGCGGCGTATGCGGTGTGCAGAAGTGCGGAGGAAGTGCATCGCGAGTTGAAACGCTTCAGCACGCCTGTGGTGGTGAAGGCGGATGGTCTGGCGGCAGGCAAGGGTGTAGTGATCTGTGGGACGCACGGCGAGGCGGAGCAGGCGGCGGAGGAGATGTTTTCGGGCGCACTGCTGGGGTCAGTGGAGCGCGAGGTGGTGCTCGAGGAGTTTCTCGATGGTGAAGAGGTCTCGTTCTTCGCGCTCTGTGATGGAAAACATGCTGTCACGCTGGCCGCGGCGCAGGACCACAAGCGGGTGGGCGAGGGCGATACCGGTCCCAACACCGGCGGGATGGGTGCGTACACCGTCGACGGTCTGGTGAGTGCAGAAATGATGGAGTGGCTGCGGGGGAACATTGCGCAGCGGGTGGTGGACGAGATGGCGGCGGAGGGGACACCGTTCAAAGGGATTCTGTTCTGCGGGATGATGATGAGTCCTCGCGGGCCGATGGTGCTGGAGTTCAATACGCGCTTCGGCGATCCAGAGACGGAGGCAATTCTGGTCCGGCTGGAGACAGATATCGTGCAGATGTTCGAGGCGGCCATCGATGGGACGGCAGACAGGCTGGAGATTCGGATGAGGCCGGGAGCGAGTGTCTGCGTGATTGCTGCCAGCGGCGGTTATCCGGGGAAGTATGCGCAGGGATTGGCGATCGCTGGGCTGGATGGTCCGGGACGCGATGAGGATGTGGTGGTGTTCCATGCGGGGACCGCGCTGAAGGATGATGCAGTGGTGACGGCAGGAGGACGTGTACTTGCGGTGACGGCGGTATCTGACGCGGACGAGCGACAGTCTGCGATGAAGAGCGCGCTGGGCAAAGCGTATGGCGCGATGGCGCATATTTCGTTTGAGGGCATGCAGTACCGGAGGGACATTGGGTGGCGGGCGCTGCGGGATGGACTGTGAGTATCTTTCCAGCAACAGCAAAATGCGGGATTCTTCGCCGATGGCTCAGCATCAACCGGTATGGACTAAGGAACAATCACGCCAGAACAAAAACAAGGAGCTGACAGCGATGGCGCAACCTGCATTGAGTGCGGAAGAGATGATGGCGTGGCTGGAGACGACTTCAGCGAAGTGGAAGGCGCTGATTGAGGCAAACCCGCAGATTCTGGCGATGCCGTGCGACGTGATGGGCGTGAAGACTGCGGCGGGGCTGCTGCAGCATATCGTGGCGGTTGAACTGCGTTATGCGGAGCAGCTGAGTGGCGAGCCGCAGACGGAGTACGCGGAGATTCCATTCGACTCCGCGGAAGCAATCTACGCAACGCACCAGCGAGCGGCAGGAATGGTGCGCAAACTACTGGCGAGCGGCGTGGACTGGGAAGAGGAGTTCGAGTTCATGACACGATCGATGGGCAGGATGCGGGGGACACGCAAGACCGTGCTGTTCCACTCCATGCTGCATGCGATCCGGCATTATGCGCAGCTGGCGACGCTGGTGCGGCAGCACGGCGTGAAGCCGGACTGGCCGATGGATTACCTGCTAATGGGTATAAAGCCGGTGTAAAAGCAGTTCTCAGTTCTCAGTTCTCAGTTCTCAGTTCTCAGTTCTCAGTTCTCAGTTCTCAGTTGAAGGACCTTTGCTGTCCTAGCTGATGACGCGGCGCAGGAATCCGCGGACACCTGTAATCGTGAGCACGAGGCAGAAAAATGAGAGCATCACGACGATCACTACCGGTTTCATGTGATCGACCCCCGGAGTGAGGGCGGCGCGCAGGCCTTCGCTCATATAGACGATGGGGTTGGCGAGGACACCGTACTGCAGCCAGGGCAGCGGCTGCAACTGCGCCCATGGATAGTAGACGCAGCCGAGAAACGTGATGGGCATGACGACGGTGCCGAAGATCAGGGATATCTGCTGCGGCTTGACGGTGGTGCCGATGGTGAGGCCGAGCGCGCCGGCGGTCAACGATGCGAGCACGAGGACGAGCGCCAGAAAGGGCCAGCTGAACACCTGCGCATATACGGGGGTGGCGGGCACGAAGCAGGCGAGCGGAAAGACAATTGCAGCGGCGAGGATGCTTTGCAGGGCGGAGAAGCAGATCTTCTCGATTGCGACGGCCGCGATGGGCAGCGGGCACATGACGCGGTCATCGATCTCACGGGTAATGCCGAACTCCTGGGCGAGCGGCAGGGCGACGGCGGCGATGCCGGAGAACATGATGGCGACGGCCATGAGGCCGGGCAGCAGCACGGTGGAGAAGTTCATATCGCCGCCCGCCATGGCGGCGGTGGGGTTGAGCGCTGCGCCGCCGGACATGTGCGGCATGATGTAGGTGAAGACGAAGAGAAAGAGCAGCGGGTTCATGCAGACGCGGATGAGGAAGGGAATTTTTTCGCGGCGCAGTACATGCAGGTCGCGCAGGAAAAGTCCCCAGAACGCGCGAGGGTAGAGTGCGCGGCGGCCGAGGTCCGGCCGCTCCGATGTGGATGGCAGCGGCGGGTGCGTAATGACGGGCAGTTCGGTGTCGATGGATGGGATGGTCTGCATGATGGCTTATTCGCGGAGTTCGCGGCCGGTGAGCTGGATGAAGACGGTCTCGAGGCTGCTCTCAGTAATGGTGAGGTCACGCAGACCGTACGGGTTGCTGGCGCGAACGATCTCCGGCAGCAACCCATCGGTATTGTCGGCGAGGACGCGGACGCCGACTGGAGTGGTTTCCGCGCTACGCACGCCAGGCATCTGCCGGAGTTGCGCGCGAAGAGCGACGGTGGAGTCGTGCTCGCTGAGGTCGAGAGCGTAGACCTTCTGCGCGCCGACGGTGCTCTTGAGCGCGGAGGGGGTATCTTCGACGAGGATCTTGCCGTGGTCGATGATGGCGACGCGGTCGCAGAGTTCGTCAGCCTCTTCCATATAGTGCGTGGTGAGGACGACGGTAATGCCCTGTTCGCGAAGGCCGCGGACGGCGTCCCACATGGCGATGCGGCTCTGCGGGTCGAGGCCGGCGGAGGGTTCGTCGAGGAAGAGCACGCGCGGATAATGTGCGATGGCGCGGGCGATGAGAACTCGCTGGGCCAAGCCGCCGGAAAGCTGAACAGGATAGGCGTCTGAGCGCTCCGTGAGGTGGAACTGATCGAGCAACTGGAGTGTGCGCTGG
>DATNAU010000011.1:0-13311 GCA_035572415.1 Acidobacteriaceae bacterium | reverse complement strand
GCCGGTGCCTACTGGCTGGGCGACGAAAAAAATCCGCAGCTGCAGCGAATCTATGGGACTGCGTTCTTCAACCCGAAGGACCTGGAGGCGCACTTCAAGCGGCTGGAGGAGATCAAGGCCCGCGACCATCGCGTGCTGGGCAAGCAGCTTGATCTGTTCTCCATCCAGGAGGTGGCGGGCGCGGGACTGATCTTCTGGCATCCGAAGGGCGGCCTGATCCGCAAGACGATGGAAGACTGGATGCGCGAAGAGTGCATCCGTCGCGGTTACGAGATGGTGTTCACGCCGCACATCATGCGGCGCGAGCTGTGGAAGATCAGCGGGCACGAGGGATATTACTCGGCGAACATGTATCCGCCGATGGAACTGGATGATGCCGAGTACCGGCTGAAGCCGATGAACTGCCCGGGACATATCCTGATCTATAAGTCGTCGCCGCGCAGCTATCGCGATTTGCCCGTGCGCTATGCGGAGCTGGGGAATGTGTACCGCTACGAGCGGTCGGGAACCATGCATGGCCTCTTGCGCGTGCGCGGATTCACGCAAGACGACGCGCACATCTTCTGCACGCCCGGGCAGATTCGCGATGAGGTGATTGCGTGCATTGATTTTGCAGAGAGCGTGCTGCGGACGTTCGGCTTTGCGGAGTTCAAGGTGGAGCTGTCCACATGGGACCCGAACGACCGCAAGAGCTTCGTCGGCTCGGATGAGAACTGGAGCATGGCGATCGACAGCCTGCGCAGCGTGCTGGACGAGAAGAAGATTGCGTATCGCACGATTCCGGGCGAAGCGGCGTTCTACGGGCCGAAGATCGACATCAAGCTGGTGGATGTGCTGGGGCGGCTGTGGCAGCTCTCGACGGTGCAGTTCGACTTCAATCTGCCGGCGCGGTTCGAGCTGGAATACAAAGGCGAGGATGGCGAGCTGCATCGGCCGGTGATGGTGCATCGCGCGCTGTTCGGGTCGGTGGAACGATTCTTCGGTGTGCTGATCGAGCACTACGCCGGCGCGTTTCCGTTCTGGCTGGCGCCGGTGCAGGTGGGCATGGTGCCCATCTCGAACGAGAAGCATCTGGAGTATGCGCAGCAGGTAAAGACGAAGCTGGAGGCCGTCGGGCTGCGGGTGGAGTTGGACGAACGCAATGAGAAGATGAACGCGAAGATTCGCGACTTCGGCCTGCAGAAGGTGCCGTTCATTCTCGTGCTGGGGGATAAGGAGTCGCAGTCGGGCTCAGTGAGCGTGCGCACACGCGGCAAGGGCGACCAGGGAAGCTCGTCGCTTGAGGATTTCCTCGCGCGCGCGAAGAACCTGAACGACGAGCACGCGACGGAGCTGTAGTGCAAACCATCATTTTGGAAACGCAGATCGCAGCGCCGCCTGAGCGCTGCTTTCTTTTGTCGCTCAACATCGACCTGCATATGGCTGGGTCTGGAGAACGAGCGATCGGCGGCGTGACCCACGGAATCATCGGTCCCGGACAGACTGTGACCTGGCAGGGAAGGCACTTTGGGATGTCCATCGCACATCAGTCGCTCATCGCGCGGTATGAACGCCCGCATCACTTTCAGGATGTGATGGTGAAGGGTATGTTCCGTAGCTTCGCGCACGACCACTTCTTCGAGCAAAAAGAGGATGGCGGTACACGAATGCGCGATGAACTGCGCTTCTCGGCCCCCTTGGGCCTTCTGGGCGGAATTGCAGAAAGGCTCGTTCTACGGCGATACCTGACAAGGTTTCTGCGAGAAAGAAACGGCATGATCCGCCGGACGGCTGAGGACCGCGATCTGGCATGGCAGCTTTATCTCAAAGATTCCTGAGTGCATTAGGCCGCTTTGCCAGCGCAATGGCGACCGATGCAAAGGAAGCCTCGCCACCCTCTGAAACGAAAATATTTGTCAGATTTTGCATTCCGGCGTATGCTCTCCTACGTCTGTAGTAGTAATGATGACGGAGGTAGTAGACTCGCGATGCCCGGACCGAAGCTCACCAAATTGGAATTGAAAATCATGGACACACTGTGGGCGCGCGGGGAGTCCTCCATCCGCGACGTGCAGGAGGCATTTCCCGCGAAGTCGCGGCCTGCATATACCACCGTACAGACGACCGTTTATCGCCTTGAGGCGAAGGGCGTGGTCAAGCGTACGCGGAAGGTGGGGAACTTTCACATGTTTGCCCCGACGGTCTCGCGCGACGCGGCGCAGCGGCGGCTGATCGACGATCTGCTAGCGCTCTTCGGCGGGCGTACGCAACCGGTGATGTCGCACCTGATTGAGTCGGGCAAGCTGACGCTCGACGACGTGAAAGAGGCCGAGCGGTCGCTGCGCCGGATGCAGAAAGAAGGTGACGCATGATGCCTCTCGATCTCCATGCTGTAAGCGTCGCGTTGCGCGATTCCGCGCCGGCGATTGGCAATCACCTGTGGCAGTCAACGGCATTTGCCGTGTTGGTTTGGGGCCTTGTCCTGCTGATGCGTAAGAACTCGGCGCAGGTGCGGTTCGGGCTGTGGCTGGTGGCATCCATCAAGTTCCTGCTTCCGTTCTCGCTGCTGATGGCGCTGGGCGGAGTGTTGCCGCGGCCGCATCATGCAGTGGTCACGATGCCGGTGTATTCGGCGGTGGACACCGCGGGCCTGCCGTTCGATGAGGCGGCTGTGCAGGCCATTTCGTCTACAGCGATGCCGGCCGCCGTGCAGGGCGAGAGATGGCTGCCAACATTGCCACCGCTTTTGTTCGGCTTGTGGCTGTGTGGGGTGACGGCAGCGCTGATGCGGTGGATCGCGGGTTGGTGGCGCGTCAACGGAATCCGCCACGCCGCGCATGTGGCGAACCACGGACGCGAAGTCGCGATCCTGCGCAGGCTGGAAGGTGAGATGCCGGGGCATCGGCGTATCCGGCCATTGCCGCTGCTGCTCTCGGCGGATTCGATGGAGCCGGGCGTACTCGGGATACTTCGCCCTGTCGTGCTCTGGCCGGCACAGTTGTCTGAGCAACTGGACGATGAGCAGATCGCGGCGATTCTGGCGCACGAGCTGATGCATGTGCGCCGGCATGACAACCTGACAGCGCTGCTGCACATGCTGGTGCAGGCTGCGTTCTGGTTTCATCCGGCGGTGTGGTGGATGGGAAAGCAAATGGTGGCGGAGCGTGAGCTGGCGTGCGATGAGGCGGTCGTGGCCATGGGCAGCCGACGCGGCATTTATGCGGAGAGCCTGCTGAAGACGGTGCGCTTCTGTGTGGAGTCGCCGCTGGCGTGCGCTGCCGGAATCACGGGCGCCGATCTGAAAAAGCGCGTTCAGGCCATTATGCGCGGAAGGCTTATACGGCTTGGCTGGGCGAGAAAGGCGGCCCTGGCGGGCCTAGGTGTTGTGGCGATCGTAGCGCCGGTCATCTTCGGCATGCTGCGCATGATCCCGCTGTACGGGCAAGTAGCCGATGCCGCAGGACCACTTCCTGCGTTCGAAGTAGCAACGATCAAGCCAAGCGGTCCGGACCGTCCCGGCAAAGGATTCATCACCAACGGACGCCACTTCAGCACCCTCAACACCACCGCAAGCGATCTGCTGCAATATGCGTATGGCATTCAGGCGCGCCAGATCGTTGATGCGCCCTCGTGGGTCGATGCGGATAAATTCGACATCACGGCGGTCGCCGACGAAAACCGGCCTGATGTTCCGAACGTTTGGAACCTGATGGTGCGAAAGCTGCTGGCAGACAGGTTCGGCCTCATCTTCCATCACGACACACGGGAGTTGCCCGTCTATGAATTGCGGATTGGCAAGAACGGGCCAAAGCTCACCAAGAGTTCGGCAGGCGACGGTCCCAGCGAACTCTATTTCAGCAGAACGTCCAAGTCGAGCGCAGGCATGACCGTGCATGCCAGGAACGCGACCATGGCCGGCCTTGCGAAACTGCTGCAGGCGACTTTGCAACGTCCAGTGGTGGATCAAACCGGACTGCCTGGAACCTTTGACTTCACCATAAACTTCACGGACACAATAAAATCCGGCGATGCAGCTTCGCTGAGTGGAGAGGCGGATGCCCCCAGCATCTTCACCGCCATTCAGGAACAGATTGGTCTCAAACTGGAGGCCGCTAAAGGCCCCGCGGATGTGGTCGTGATCGACCACATTGAGAAGCCGGTATTCGACAGCACGAAGGCGGAAGCGGCGCCTGTGCAGGGGCTGCGACTGATGAATGTGGCGATGGTACGGCAGGTGGCAAGCTCTACAACGCCGGCGCCAGCGCAAACCCGGGCAGGATCCTCGGAAGAAAAATTCGCAGTCTCCACGGTGAAGCCGAGCAGCGAGGCTACGTCAGGCTCCTCGGGAATCTATACCGGGCACGGGCGGCTCGATGGCAAGAACGTAACGCTGAAGCGCTGCATCATTGGCGCGTATGGAATTGGACCTCATCAGGTGGTGGGTGGACCGGATTGGATCGACACACTGCGCTGGGACATCGAGGCAAAGGCCGACCAGGACATCGACGACGATGCCACGCTCAATGCGATGCAGGCCAACCTTTGCGCGGACCGGTTCAAGCTCGTCATGCACAAAGAGATCAGGACATTGCCGGCATACGTACTGGAGATCGATAAAGGTGGGCCCAAGATCGAAAAGGCGACAGGCGGCGACTCCGATACTGAGATGAGCACGGGCAAGGGAGGGCGTGCCAATCTCAAGGTGAGGAATACGGATATGGACCTGTTCGCCGCGGTCCTCGCGAGGAAAATGGATCTGCCGGTGGTGAACCAGACACGACTCAAAGGCATATATAACTTCGACCTGCAGTGGACACCGGACGGTACAAACGCTGCGAATGGGCTCAATCCGCTCTCGATATTTACGGCCATACAGGAGCTTGGGCTAAAGCTGCGCCCCGCCAAAGCGCCTGTGGAGGTGCTGGTTGTCGATCACGCGGAGATGCCTTCGGCGAATTAGTCCATGCCTATATACGATTCGTATCGTAATATTGTCGATGCGGGGCCCGGCGCGACGGGGCGGAATACACCGCCAGGATTTTACGTTCGGGCACTGGTCGCTTCGCGTATATGCAAGCAGGAGCGTGATAACTCCATTGACAACAACGTGGTCACCGGGCCGGCAGAATATCCGGAACCCAAAAAATTAATCCTGGAGGCTGCGAACGGATGCGAAGCGAGAAACGTCTCTTAAGCGCAACTCTCCAGAAATCTTCTCTCCGGAATTTTTTCGGAACTGGAACCGCCGGGCCAGGAATTGCGTAGACGCGGGTACGGTCAGGATCTTGCGATAGAGAGGCGTATTCCTTCGCATTCGCGCCGCGCGCGAACGCCAGGGAGTGACAAATGCAGGTCATGGTCATGGGATCGATCGTCTGGCACGCGGTGTCTAGAATGGATGGCATCCCTGAGCGGCTGAAGGTTTGCGGCATTTGAAGAGTGCAGGGCCCGGTGTGGTCTCTCCTTGTTCATTCAGGTGAACCTCCGGAACATTCGAGGTTGAGGCGGTGGGTTGGATGAGGCTGGGACGAGCAGTTAACGGGCTTCTGCCGGAAGCAAGTGTCTTTCGGCTCGCAACGAAAGCGCTGCTAGTGGGCATCGTGATTGCGCTGCTGGCTGCGGCCCCCGCATGGGCGACGGACTTCCATGGCCAGGTGGTGTTTGGCGGACTTCCCGTTCCAGGCGCGCAGGCGACCGTGACGGCGACGCAAGGAGATAAGACGGTTACCGCGGTTACCGACGATCAGGGGCTGTTTGACTTTACCGATCTGGCCGACGGCGCATGGACTATCACCATTACGATGACGGGTTTTGCGCCGATCAAAGAGCCGATCACAGTTGCACCCAATTCGCCGATCCCGGTGTTCGAACTGAAGCTTCAGACGCTGGCGGAGATCCGCGATGAGGACAAGCCGGTAAAGGTTGAGCCGGGCGCAGCGCCTGCGGCGACTGCCGCGGCGACCTCGCCTGCGGCGAATGCAAGCGCCAAGGGGAATACCGCCGCGAATGGCAAGGGCAAGAATGGTTCCGCAAATCAGGCGCAGACCGCAGGCAACAACGCACCCCCAGAGGCTCCTCCGGCGCAGGAGGCGAGCAGTGCGCCGTCACCCGATGGCTTCCTCATCAACGGCAGCGTGAACAACGCGGCGACCTCGCAGTTCTCGCTGAACCAGGCGTTCGGCAACGCGCGCAACAGCCGGTCGCTGTACAACGCGCAGTTCGCGCTCAATTTCTCGAGCTCCGCGCTCAATGCCAACAGCCATTCGCTGCTGGCACCCCCCCCCACTAAGCCGAACTTCAACAACTACACAGCGCAGTTCCAGTTTGGCGGCCCACTCAAGATTCCTCATCTGCTGCCGCTCTATCGCGCGCCCAACTTCTATATCGCGTACGGCCGCTCCGACAACACCAGCGTCAATATTCCCCCCGCGCTCATGCCCACGCCCGATTTGATCGGCGGCAATCTCGGCGCGCTGACCGACATCACCGGCCAGGTTGTATACGTGCCTGCCTCGGGCCTTTCCCCGGCATGCAGCGGCGCGCTTTCGACGCTTAGCTCCGGCGCCGGCTTGGCATTTCCATCGAATGGCCAAGGGCAATACATTCCTTCCCCCTGCATTAGCCCGATCGCGCAGAACATTCTGAACAAGCTCTATCCCGTAGTTCCTTCCGGCACTCCCATCGTCTCCGGATACAACTACCAGGTTCCGCTTTCCACGGATTCGCATAGCGATTTCGGTCGCGTGAACCTCGCCAAAGGCTTCGGCAACAAGAACAACCTCAACGGCACTTACTCGCTGCAGAGCACGCGTGAAAGCAACCCCAATCTCTTCGGCTTCGTCGACAAGCAAGCCAACCTCGGCCAGAGCATGAATGTCAGCTGGTACCACCGCTTCACGCAGCGGCTTTCCACCAGCAGCTCCTACAGCTTCAGCCGGCAGCGCAACGACACCACAATCTTCTTCCAAAGCAAAAAAGAGAACCTGTCCAACGAGGTCGGCGTCAACGGCAACCTCCAGGATGCGGCCAACTACGGCCCTCCCGGCCTCAGCTTCTCCACCAGCCGGTTCTCCGGCCTGTCCGACGGCAACAGCCAGCACAACCGCAACCAGACCCAGAATGTTACGGTCAACGCCAACTGGAACCGGTTCCGGCATGAAGTCCAGTTCGGCGGCGACTTCCGCCGGCAGGAATGGAACTACTTCCAGCAGAGCAATCCGCGCGGCAACATCGGATTTACCGGTGTGGCGACCGAGTCGCCCTCCGGTTCAGGCGGCCTCGACTATGCCGACTTCCTGCTTGGGCTGCCGGACACCAGCCAGATCGCCTATGGCAACGCGGACAAGTATCTCCGCGAGACGGTGTATGACCTGAATGTGAGGGACAACTTCCGCGTCAGCCCGGAACTCACAGTCAACGCCGGCCTGCGCTACGATTACAGCGGGCCGGTCACAGAGACCAAGAACCGGCTGGTGAATCTCGACTTCGCTCCCAACTTCACGCAGCAGGCACTGGTGCTCGGCACCAGCCCCAAGGGCACTCTCAGCAACCAGCAATATCCCAAATCGCTGCTGCGGCCGGACAGGGCCGGTTTCGCGCCATCCGTCGCGATTGCGTGGCGGCCGATCTCAGGGTCCTCACTGCTGGTTCGTTCCGGCTATGGCCTGTACCACGACAGCTCCGTGTACGAGCAAATGGCGTTCGCGATGGCCAACCAGACACCAGGTCTCGGCGCGCCGTGGAGTTCCATCAGCGAAAGCATCTCCGGCTCGTCATTGTGCCCGCTGGCACTCGGCAACCCCTTCATTCCGCTGGGCTGCGCCACCACAAATTCGGCAACGGACACTTTTGCTGTGGATCCCAACTTCCGTGTCGGCTATCTGCACGCGTGGAACCTGGAACTGGATCGCGACCTGCCCGCTTCGATGCAGGTGACGGTGGTCTACAACGGCTCCAAAGGCGCCCGCGGCGTGCAGGAGATATTGCCAAATACGTATCCGGTATCTTCTACTACCGCCAACATCACCGCGGCTGACCCGTGTCCCTCCTGCCCGAAGGGTTTTGCGTATCGCATGTCCAACGGCAACTCCACGTATGAGGGCGCATACATCCGGTTGCGGCGGAGGCTGCGCGCGGGATTCCAGGCCAGCGCCACGTATACGTTTTCCAAGTCGCTCGACGACGATTACTCCTACGGCGGCGGCAGTGGCCCGGTCTTCGGAAGCAGCTCCAGCGGAGGCTCGTCGGCGGTGGCGCAGGATTGGCGCCATCCCGAAGCCCAGCGGGGCCTCTCTACTTTTGACCAGCGCCACAAACTCGCTGTGCAGATGCAGTACACCACCGGCATGGGCCTGGGCGGTCACGCTCTGCTCAGCGGATGGCGCGGGGCTATCTACAAGGAATGGACGGTGTTGACCAATATCAGCGTGGGCAGCGGCCTGCCGGAAACCATTGTCGATCCCGTCCAGGTACCGGGCTCGGCGTACACCAACATTATCCGCGCGGACTACAACGGCGGAGCGGTCCACCAGCAGCCTTCCGGCGGCTCGCTGAACTACCTCAACCAGAGCGCCTTTACCGGGCCAAAAGATCACTTCGGCACATCGCCGCGCGACTTCGTGATTGGTCCCAGCCAGTTCAGTATGAGCGGCTCCATGCAGCGCACCTTCCGGCTCGACAAGCGCATCAGCATGGATGCGCGCATCGACGCGAACAACGTACTCAACCACGTCACCTACAGCCAATGGAACAATGTGCTGCCGAATCCGACTTCGTCCGCCAGCACCACCAACTCACAGTTCGGCACTCCGATGGGCTTCAACCAGATGCGCTCCGTCTCCATCAACCTGCGCCTGAGGTACTAAGAGCTATGCGACACCTGAAGAAACCAGAGAAAATCTTCGCGCTGCTAGCCGCCGTTCTGCTGGCGGCGACCTGCTCCGCATCGGCACAGCTAACCGGCAGCAACAAGTCGCCGGACGCGAGCGGGGTACAGACCATCACCGGACAAGCCGCGCAACTGGTGATCGAGACGGTGACTGCGAAAGACAAGAGCGGGAAGACCATTACCGGTCTGACGAAGGACGACTTCGCGGTGACCGAAGACGGGGTGGCGCAGAAGATCAGCTTCGCCGAGTTTCAGCATCTGCCGGAAGAAGCCACGCCGCTGCCGCCCGCATCCACAGGGAGCGAGGACATCAAGATCTACAATCGCCTGGCGCGCGAGCAACTCGCGATCGAGTCTCCGGGCGAGCTGAAGTACAAGGACAAGCGGCTGATCGTTCTCTATTTCGATATGTCCATGTCGCCTACCGACCAGATGCGCGCGCTCAGCGGCGCGGAGAAGTTCGTCCGGCAACAGATGACCGCAGCCGATCTGCTCTCGATTATGCGCTACTCCAACGGTTCGGTGGATATCCTGCAGGACTTTACCGCCGATCGCAACCGGCTGCTGTCCATCCTTGAAACGTTGGTGGTGGGCGAAGGCCAGGGCGACACCGATACGACCAGCGACGACTCTGCCGCCGATACCGGCGCCGCTTTCGGCCAGGATTCGGGCGAGTTCAATATCTTCACCACGGACCGTCAGCTCGCCGCGCTGGAGACTGCCGTGGAAATGCTTTCTCACATTAACGAGAAGAAGCAGCTGGTTTACTTCGCCAGCGGTCTCAACCTGAACGGCCTGGACAACCAGGCGCAGATGACGGCAACCGTGGATGCGGCCATCAAGGCCGGCGTGACCATATTCACCGACGACGCGCGCGGACTCGTCGCCACGCCGCCCATGGGAGATGCGACGCACGGCTCCCCGGGCGGACAGGCGATGTACTCGGGCGGCTCCTCGGGCGCATTCATCTCCAACCTGCAACGCTCGCAGGACACGCTTTATTCGATGGCGACGGACACCGGCGGCAAGGCATTCCAGGACAACAACGATCTTTCGCTGGGCATTGTGCAGGCGCAGAAGTCGGTGTCGGATTACTACATTCTCGGTTACTACACCACCAATCATGAGTTGAACGGCAAATTCCGCAAGATCAAAGTAACCCTTGCGAACAACACCGACGCTAAGCTCGATTACAAACAGGGCTATTACGCGGGCAAGGTGTGGGGGAACTTCAACGGCGCGGACAAGGAGCGCCAGCTTGAGGACGCCCTGATGCAGGGCGATCCCGTTACCGACCTGACGATCGGCCTCGAGCTCAATTACTTCCAGCTGAACCGCGCCGAATACTATCTGCCGGTGATGCTGAAGATTCCCGGCAGCGAGCTGGCGCTGGCGAAGAAACGGGGCGCACAGGAGGCGAACCTCGATTTCGTTGGCGAGATCAAGGATGACTACGGCGGGACGACCGTGAACAACATTCGCGATCATGTCACCTTCAAACTCAGTGATGCGACCGCGGAACAGTGGGCCAAGGTGCCCATCAAATACTACTCCGGATACACGGAGCTTCCGGGCAAGTTCACCATCAAGGTACTTGCGCGCGATGATGCGACGGGCCATATCGGCACGTTCCAGACCACGTTCACAATCCCGAACTTGAACAAGGTGACCGATCGCGTTGCGATCAGCTCGGTGGTGCTCTCCGGTGAAAAGCAGGCGCCATCCAGTGCCGTCTACACAGCGGCAAAGGGCAAAGAAGAGGCAAAGCAGATCGCTGCGGATCCCCTGGTCCAGAACGGGCTGCAGATGATTCCGAGTGTGACGCGGGTCTTCAACAAAGCCAGGCCGCTGTACGTCTTCCTGCAGGCCTACCAGCAGCCGGGTATGTTGGTGGCGAGTGCTGCTGTGCCGCCTGCGCCGGGCACGACCGCCGCCGCGGGCGGGGCAGCTTCTCCGGCCACGCCACCGGCATTTTCTCCCCAACCGCTGATCGGCTTTGTAACGCTGTACCAGGATGGCAAGAAGGTGTTTGAGACGCAGGCCCAGGAGGTTGCGCCGAATACAACCTCGGAACTGCATCCTGCAATATTCAACTTCTCCATCAACATCGGCCAGCTTGCGGCGGGCAAGTACAAATGCCAGGTGACGGTGCTTAATCCGGACGATCATAAAACCGCATACTGGGAGGCTCCCATCCTGATCACGCAGTAACGACCCTGCCCAGGAGCGGGCATGCACCGCGACGTGAGTGGGAAGCGAACGAGTAAGATAGGCGGCGTGAACCTGCGCCGCCTTTTTCCTTTTTTGCTCGCCCTCGCGTTCGTCTTCGTTCCTCTTTCCGGCGTTGCACAGACCGCCCCGCAATCTGCCCTTGCGCAGCCCAGACCCGACGGCAGGCCGCACACATTCGCCGCACAGGGCAGCCAGTTTCTCCTGGACGGCAAGCCATTCCGCATCATCTCCGGAGAGATGCATTACCCGCGCATTCCACGCGAGTACTGGCGCGCACGGCTGAAGATGGCGCGTGCGATGGGCCTCAACGCGATCACAACCTACGTCTTCTGGAACGTGCATGAGCAGAGGCCCGGTGTCTACGACTTCTCCGGCAATAACGATGTCGCGGAGTTTATCCGCGAAGCGCAGCAGGAGGGTTTGTGGGTGATCCTGCGGCCGGGGCCGTATGTATGCGCGGAGTGGGAGTTTGGCGGATACCCGGCGTGGCTGCTGAAGGATCCGGCAACAGTTGTGCGGTCCATCGATCCGAAGTTTTTCGATCCGGCGAAGCAATGGCTCAGGCGCCTCGGCCGGGAACTCGCGCCGCTGCAGGTCGGCAACGGCGGACCGATTCTGCTGGTGCAGGTGGAGAACGAGTATGGCAGCTTCGGCAACGATCACGCCTACATGGAGGCGAACAAGCAGGCGCTGCTCGATGCGGGCTTTACGAAGGCGCAGCTTTATACGGCCGACGGTCCGCGCGATGTGCCGAACGGCTCGCTGCCGGAGCTTCCAGTCGGCGTGAACTTCGATGGCAACCGGCCCGGCGAGGCGGAGAAGGCGTTCGCGACGCTGAAGACGGAGCGGCCGGACAATCCATTGTTCAACTCGGAGTTCTGGGCGGGATGGTTCGATCACTGGGGCGGCCCGCATGCGCACACCAACGCGGATGTGCAGGCCGCGAATCTTGCGTGGGAGCTCGCGCAGGGCGCGTCGGTCAGCATCTACATGTTCCACGGCGGCACGGATTTCGGCTGGATGAACGGCGCGAACTCCAACGACACCACCAAACCCTACGAGCCCGACGTCACCAGCTACGACTACGACGCGGCGCTCGACGAGAGTGGGCGCCCCACGCCGAAGTTCTTCGCCTTTCGCGATGTGATCACCAAAGCCACGGGCATCACGCCGCCGCCCGTACCGGATGTCGCGCCGCCGATTGCGATCGCCCCATTCAGGCTGACGGAATCGGTGTCGTTGTGGGATTCACTGCCGAAGCCGGTCGAGAGCGACCATCCGCTGACGATGGAAGAGGTTGGGCAGAGTTACGGTTGGATTTTGTATCGAACTCTTTTTAGCGCGAGGAGCATGCCAGGCTCGATTGCCGTTCACGATTACGCGCTAGGGTACATGGACGAACACGGTGGGACCGTGCTCGCTGATCGCCGCACAAAGGATGGCCAGGTGGGCATCGGTATCGCAGACGATCCAACAACTCATCGATGGGACGTACTCGTCGAAAACATGGGCCGCATCAATTACTCGCACCAACTTCTGCACGACCGGAAAGGCATTGTCGATTACAAACCGCCTGCGAATGGCGACGCCCCCACGAAATGGGAGATGTATCCGTTGCCCATGAGCGATATTGGGTCGCTGCACTTCAAGAAGACCGGCTGCACCGGACCCTGTTTCTATCGTGGCCACTTCAACGTCGATCAACCTGCGGACACGTTCATGGATACCAGCCATCTCAACAAAGGGCAGCTTTGGGTCAATGGACATGCCATGGGCCGCTTCTGGAAGATCGGCCCGCAGAAAACGCTGTACATCCCCGGTCCATGGCTGAAGAAGGGCGAGAACGAAGTGATTCTCTTCGATGTGGATGGAACACCATCGCCGCAGCTCGAAGGCCTCACGAAGCCCAACCTCGGCAATTAAGAACGAAAAACTTAACACCGATGAAACTCCGACAGGCGCCGATTTAGAAGAGACAAAGTTGAGTCGTTTAGTCGGTGCTTGTCGGTGTCATCGGTGTCAAGCCTTTCTGCCGTCACATATAATCCACCCCGTACTGCACGGGAATCTGCGTGAAGGCGATGCGGGTTGGGGCCGATTCGCGCGCGGGCAGCATGCCGGCAAAGTGCAGCGTGGTGTGGCCGTACTTCAGGTTCAGCTTGTCCATGGTCGCGGCCAGTTCCGCTCGATTGCCGGGGTCGGCGAAGAGCGTG
>DATNAU010000010.1:0-25459 GCA_035572415.1 Acidobacteriaceae bacterium | reverse complement strand
GAGGTGCAAGTGGCTGTCTGCGGCAGGGCCGCCGACTGAGAAGCCAAACCGTCAGCTGCTGACAGCTCCTCGACGTTCGGCAGGTGCGCTTCGCGCAACGCAAATGCCAGGCCCATGTCATAGGTGGCGACGATGGCGCATCCACTGCCCCTGTCGTGCTGTAGAAAGCGCACAACCTGTTCGGGGCGGTCGTCCATGGTGGCTTTAGCCAGCCCGTAGCGGCCCAGTATATGCGCGATGCCAACGCCGCTCCACAGTGCAAGGAAGAGCAGAAGCGCGTTCTGCGCTCGGATACGAAGGCGAGAAGACGCAATCGCCGCCACTGGCGCAAGCACCGGCAGGAGAACGATCGCACTGCGCGGCTTGTTTCCCAGCCCGGCAAGCACGACCATCACGAACAGGGCCACGCCCAAAACTGTAATCGATCGCAGCGCCGGACTGCACTCCACCGGTGGCCGGTATTGTGATTCAGTGCGGTGCGCAAATTGGACCATGCCGTAGGCGCCGAGGGCCAGAAAAAACAACCATACAAGGATGGCGAGCGGGTGCCACGGCAGATAGGCCTCAGACGCAATCAATCCTTCACTCAGGCGCACTGCCGAAGCGAGAATGCGCACACGCTCGGCAGAAGCGTAGTGCAACTGGGCCACAACCATGGTGTGAAGCTGTGAGGCGATGAGCAGTCCGAATACTGCGACTACGGCTGCAGCGTGTCGCAGCAGCTCACTGCGGGCCACGAATCTGTAACGCAGCAGCATAGCCGTGGCCAGAGCCAGGATGAAGAGCAGCGTAATGTAGTTCAAATAGAACAACGCCGCAAGCAGGATTCCAATCGCGAGGCTGCGCGCCCACCCCAACGAGGGCATTTCGATTTGCGGTTGAAGGACGACAGCAAGCGTGATGAGCGCGAGACCGGTCCACCAGCTGTACCAACGGAACGTATTCGACCACAGCAACAGCTCGGGATGCAGTGTCGCGATAAAAAGAAGAACCAGCAGCGGCCGCCGTTCGCGAAAGAGAGGCGTGATTGCAAAAAGAAAGACCGCAAGCCCCGCGTACAACACCAGGCAGGGAAGCAGATTCATCCAGCGATACGAGGGAATCACCAGCCAGGCTGCATGCGCCAGCAGATACATTCCAGGTGGGTGGATGTCGACTGTCGCAGCATAGTGAAGGATAGAAGTTGGGGAACTGATGACGACTGCCAGCGTGCTGATCTCATCGTCGTAAAGATTGCGGACCGCGAGGGTTGACACTGACAGGGCAAAAGACAGCGTCAGGAATGCGGCAGTCACGGTTCGAGGGGCCGGCGGCCAACGCAATGGAGTCTTTTGCGCCATCCATGGCAACCTACCGGAGACGCGCACGCTGAGTCCAGTAGACCGCGATGCTCTAGACTCGTGATATGCGAATCCTGGTGCTAGGGCAGGGGAAAACCGGCAAGCTTGTCGCCGACGTCGCCGCCGAACGCGGCCATAGTGTGCATGTGCTCGATGAGTTGGAGAACCAGAGTGCCGGCGCGCTGACGCCGCCGTTTGTTGCGGGCTTCGATGTGATCATCGACTTCACCACGCCGGAGGCTGTCGTGCAGAACATGCGCGCGTGTCTCGCCACCGGCGCCAAGATGGTGGTCGGCACCACGGGCTGGTACTCGTCGCTCGCCGATATGCGCGGCCTCGCCGAGCGGAAGCAGGCAGGGTTGTTGTACGGCACCAACTTCTCCATCGGCGTGCAGGTGATGCTGCGTCTTGCCGAACAGATGGGCGCAACGCTGGCCAGTGCCGGCTATAAGTTCTCGATTGTCGAAACACATCATCTCAGCAAGAAGGACGCGCCGTCAGGCACGGCAATTTCTGTCGCGGAGATGGTGGAGCGCGGCGCGGGCGCAAAGATTCCTGTGCCGATCGAATCAAGGCGCGAAGGCGATGCCAAAGGAACCCACGTGCTAGAAGCGGTCAGCGATGCCGATAAGATTGTGCTCACCCATGACGCTTTCTCGCGCCGCGGCTTCGCAGAAGGGGCGGTTCGCGCGGCGGAATGGCTTGCTGGAAAGACCGGCTGCTACGACTTTCGCGATGTGTGGATGAAGGCGCTTGGCAGCTAACTTGCACGCATCCGCGTGGCCGCTTAGCCTTGGAATATGAGTTCTGCTGCTGTCTCCGCGCCGTCCTTTGCCTCTCTCTCGTTTGATAAAAAGCTCGACCGCCTGGCTGAAGTTGCCGTGCATGTCGGCCTTGGCGGCTTCCGGGAAGGCCAGGAGCTCATCCTGACGGCGCCTACCGATGCGTTGCCTCTAGTGCGCAAGATCACGGACCACGCCTATCGCGCGGGCGCGAAGCTGGTGACGACGCTGTTCGCCGACGACGCGCTCATCCTTTCGCGCTTCGCGAATGGTCCCGACGCCAGCTTCGATTACGCAACTGCGTGGCTGCAGGACGGCATCGCGCGAGCGTTCAAAGATGGCGCGGCACGCATGGCGATCGCCGGCGCGAATCCTGCGCTGCTCTCCGGTCAGGACCCCGCAAAGGTTTCGCGCGCGAACATCGCCGCGTCGAAAGCGGCCAAGCCCGCGATGGAGATGATCACGCGGCACGAGATCAACTGGACCATCGTCGCTGCCGCTACACCGGACTGGGCAAAGCTCGTCTTTCCCGGCGAGCCCGCGGAACAAGCGATGGCGAAGCTGTGGGAGGCGATCTTTGCCACCTCGCGCATTACCGGAGATGATCCTGTCGCCGATTGGCGCGCGCACGGTGAGCGGTTGAAGCAGCGAGTCGATATGCTAAATGCAAAGCGTTACTCGGCGATCCACTTCAAGTCGCGCGACGGTGAAACCGATCTGCGCGTGGGTTTGGCGGACAAGCATCTGTGGGCGGGCGGCGGCACGACGGCCGGCAACGGCATTTACTGTCAGCCAAACATCCCAACAGAAGAGTGCTTCACCACGCCGCACAAGGACCGCATCGACGGCGTGGTGCGCGCGTCGAAGCCGCTCTCGCATCAGGGCACGCTGATCGAAAACATCCGCTGCCGCTTTGAGCGCGGCAAGATCGTGGAAGCAACTGCGACGGCCGGCGAAGATGTTCTCAATCGGCTCATCTCTACGGATGAAGGTGCGCGCCGCCTCGGCGAAGTCGCGCTGGTGCCCGCATCGTCTCCCATCGCCAGTTCCGGCATGCTGTTTTGGAGCACGCTGTTTGATGAGAACGCTGCCAGCCACATCGCGCTTGGTCAGGCCTACTCCACCTGTCTGATCGGCGGCGAGAAGATGAGCGAGGATGAACTGACCGCGCTAGGTGCGAACTCCAGCATCATCCACGTGGACTGGATGATTGGCACGGCAGAGATGAACGTTGATGGCATCACGGTGGATGGAACGAGCGAACCACTGATGCGGGCGGGTGATTGGGCCTAGGAGACACACAGCTACGTTAGAATTGTCCGTCCGCCGCTCCATTCCATGAAGATCGACATCCACGACGAGGAGTCCGCCATTGACAGTGCGGGCCGCCCGGGCCGCACGCGGCGACGGTTCGTGTTCCTTTTAGTCGCACTGCTTGTCGTTCTGCTGCTGGCATTCGTGCCGCCGCTCATCAATGTCGGGCGGCTTCAGCATCGCGTTGATGCGGAGATCGCCGCGGCGCTCGGACGGCCGGTGCACTTCGACCGCCTATCCCTGAACCTGCTGCCCATACCTGGATTCACACTGGAGAACTTCGTCATCGAAGAGAATCCAACTTTCGGGTATGAGCCGCTCCTCCGTGCCGACGAGGTGCGCATCAACCTTCGTCTCAGCTCGCTGTGGCGGCGGCGGATTGAGTTTTCCTCAATCTCCTTTACCGACCCCAGCGTCAACCTGGTACACGCTGCGAACGGCCGCTGGAACCTGCAAGGGCTGGTGCTGCAGGCGTCGCGCATTCCTGCAGCGCCCACGGCGCAGCCTCACGCCGGACCTGCCCCGCGCTTCCCGTATATCGAGGCTACCGGCGCGCGTGTAAATCTGAAGCTTGACGAGGAGAAGACCCCAGTCTCGCTTATCCACGCCGACTTCGCGCTCTGGCAGCCTGCCGAACACCAGTGGCATCTCCGCCTCGAGGCGCAACCCATCCGCACCGATATCACTCCCGGTGCGAGCGGTACGCTGCGCGTAGAAGGCACGCTGGGCAGCGACGCCGACCATGCTTCGCTGGCCGCGATGCCCATTGACCTGCATGCGAGCTGGCAGGACGCGCAACTCGGCGGATTGACCAGCCTTCTGCTGGGGCGGGATGCGGGTCTGCGTGGCGATCTGGCGGCGAGCGCCGCGATTATCGGCACGATCGGCAGCAACCGCATCACCGCATCGCTCAGCGTGGATAACGCCAGGCGCGCCGACTTTATCCCGCCGCATCCGCTCTCGCTTTCCGTTGGTTGCCGCGCCACGGCGGAGAACAGCTTCCACGCATTCACGTCGATTGAATGCCGTCTGCCGGCCGCCAGCTCCTCGTCGCCTGCCGAACTCGCGCTGGCAGCCTCGGTGCCGGACGTTCGTCAACTGAGACTTTCCTTTGTCCGACTCGATGTACCGGCGCTACCGTCGCGGGCGCTCATCGATTGGCTGGGCGTCGCAACGCCCCATCCGCCGACTGCGTTCACCGGCAAAGGTATGCTCACAGGCGCGCTGGAATGGGGAAGCCATGCGCAGTCCGAAGAGTCTGCCGGCCGTGTATCCCGCAATCAATCCGCTGCGAATTCTCCGCCATCGCCATATTGGACCGGCGAACTGAAGCTCTCGGGTGAACGGCTCAATCTCCCAGGGCTCGGAACCGACGACGCGCAGTTGGACGATGTGATCTTGCGCTCCACGGCGCCGGCCGGTTCTCCTGCGAGCTCGCGGCGGTTCGCTGCGGGGCAGAACTCGTCATCGGCGCTCGTGCCCGATAGCTTTGACCTGCAGCCTGTCTCCCTGCCGCTCGGCGGCGCGCGGCCCGCTACGCTCACCGGCCATGTGGATGACTCGGGTTATTCGCTGCACCTTGCGGGGCCCGCGCTGCTCCGCGAGCTCTTCGCATTGGGGGATGCCGTGCCACAGTTTGGCGATGGGTTGAGGAAGACACTTGTGCCGCAAGATGCGGCGCCTCAGGAAGCCACGCCGGAATCCGCAGCACCGCGGGAACACACCGGCCCGGCAGAAGCCGCGGAACCTTCACCACCCGTATTGGTCGATCTTACCGTGTCTCGCGCCTGGGGGCAGATGCAGATATGGAGCCGAACCACGCCGGCAGCAGTCGCGCCTCCCCATCACCGCACGCATCCGTAAGGCTGTCGGCGACAGTTGCGAGCGATGCACCTACGCATCGTGAGATTTTGTTAGCGTCCTTCGCGCAGCCGGGCCGCTAACCGCTCCGGCAGGCGCGCCATCAGGATTCGCCCCTGCGCTTTCGCGACGTCATACGGCACGCGATGGTAGGTAATGGTGCGGGCGTCCCTGTCGTAGATGGCGAACGCCGCGCGACAGTCGTAATCGCGCGGCTGTCCTACGGATCCGGGATTGAGGAGCTGTCTCGTCCCGGGGAGAACCTTGAACGTCCAGATGGCGTGGCCGCGCCGCTCTACGTAGCGCGGCCGCAGCTCGTGCCACTCATGTTCGCGCTGCCAGAAGCCGCCCTGCACGTGCGTGTGGCCCACAAACGTGACGGCAGTTGTCGTCTGCTGCAGCGGCGCCCAGGCATCACGCATGTTGAGGATGTACTGGTCCTCATTCAAGGGCGACCCGTGTGCCAGCGTTACGCACATCTCGCCGCTGCTGCTCCCTGCAGGCTCAGGATCGATCGGCCCCTGGGGCAGAGCGCGCAGCCATCCCAGATTGTCATCGGTGAGTTGATCCAGCGTCCATCCGGCGGACAGCCGCGCGGTGGGATTGAAGTTGGCTGCCGAACTGATTCCCGAACACACACGGTCATGGTTGCCGCGTACGGTTATACCGCCGAGCGGCCGGATTACATCCAGCACTTCGTTCGGGCTAGCGCCGTAACCTACGATGTCCCCCAAGTTCCACAGCACGTCCCATGCGCCTTCCGCCGCTTGCAGAACTGCTTCCAGAGCCTCGAGATTGGCATGGATGTCGGAGAGGACGAGAGCACGCATAGGGCCGGATTAGGTTACTTCAGCTAAGACGCAGGAATCCCTAAGTCTAGCCGAGCCGACCGTCACGCGGTCGAAGCAGTATTTGCGTAGAATGATATACAATAGTAACGTATATCCAAGGAGGGCTGCCATGCAGGTATCAAAGTGGGGAAACAGTCTTGCCGTGCGCATTCCCACCACCGTTGTCAAGGCACTTGACCTGAAAGACGGTGACGAGATTGAAGTGCGCATCGCAGGCGACCGCGAGTTCGTGATCGAGCGTGATGACAGCAAACAGCGCGCTCTGGAACGATTGCGGCGTCTTCGCCGCCCGCTTCCCGCCGGCTTTAAGTTCAGCCGGACAGAGGCCAATGAGCGATAGTCCGAGGAAGCCCTTCTTCGACACGAACATTCTTATCTACGCGGTTTCGCAGAACGATTCCCGGGCCGAGATCGCGGAAGAACTGCTCTCGCGGGGCGGCATCATTAGCGTTCAGGTGCTCAACGAATTTGCCGCGACGGCCAGCCGCAAGCTGAATATGTCATGGGGAAAAATAGCCGAGGCGCTGGGCGCCTTCCGCGCTTTGTCCAAGCCGGTCATGCCACTTACTGTCGAGCTGCATGACACAGCCCTGGAAGTTGCTGCTCGCTATGGCTATCACATCTACGATGCTCTGATCGTTGCTGCTGCGATCGAAGCCGGCTGTGATGTCGTCTTTTCCGAGGATATGCAAGAGGGTCAGCGCATAGGCAAGCTCACCATTCGCAACCCTTTTGCAAGACACCGCAGGAACTAAGCCAGGGCTGCGAGGGGCCGGCTCCGGTCGGTTTGCATGGTCGGAGCGGAAGCGAGGAGCTTTCGCGTGTATTCGTGCTGCGGGCTTGCGAACAGCTGGCGTGCGGGCGCATATTCCACGATCTCGCCATGGCGCATGACGGCGATGCGGTCGCCGGGGCGGTCGCAAGCCTGCGCGACCACCGCCAGATCGTGCGAGATGAAGAGCATGGAAAGTCCGTGCGTCGTGCGCAGCCGGCGCAGCAATTCCAGCACCTGCGCCTGTACCGTTACATCCAGGGCAGTCGTGGGTTCGTCGGCAATCAGCAGTCGCGGGCGGTTCACCAGCGCCATGGCGATCATGATGCGCTGCCGTTGTCCGCCGGAGAACTGGTGCGGATAGTCCTTTAAGCGCCGCTCGGGGTCCGGCAGCGCGACCTCGCGCATGGCATCGAGCACTCGGTCGCGCACGGCGGCACGGCTGAGTTCGGAATGGTGGGACCGCACGGCCTCGGCGATCTGCTGACCGACCCGCATTACGGGATTGAGCGCGGTCATGGGCTCCTGGAAGATCATCGCGATCTCGCGCCCGCGCCGCGCCCGCATCTCGCTCTCTTTGAGAGCCAGCAAATCAAGCGCCTCCGGTCCATCCAATCCGGCCGCATTTCGCGTGAACAAAATCCTGCCACTGACACGCGCATCCGGCGGAAGCAGCCGTAACAGGGCCAGCGATGTGACTGACTTCCCGGAGCCTGACTCGCCAACCAGGCCCAGAGCGCCTCCGGGCGCAATTTCGAAGGAGATCCCGCGCACGGCCTCGTGCCCTGCGAAGGCAATCGCCAGGTTTTCGGCGCGCAGCAGCGGACGAGCATTTCCCGTTGCGCCGCCTTCCAGCGTTCGCTGCTCCTTTGTGCTGCCCGCACTGCCCGAACTCTCACTCACCAGCCTGATGGTAGAGCACGCTGGCCCTTGCGGCGTACTCTGGAGCGCGGCACGCTACTCTAGAGTAAGCCCGCAAGCACCTTTGACACGTCTAATTCCAGGTATGATCCCGTATCGAACGATGCGAACCAGCCGCGCCGCCGATTTTTGCGCACCCGCCGCAATGGCGGTTTGCGCTGCCGCCCTTTTTTGTCTCGCGCCGCCGCTTCAAGGCCAGGTGCACAAGGTTGACAAGCCGCAGAAGGTGGTCCGTGCGGTCGGTGTCTATGAGTGGACGGGCGACCTGGCCAAGCCGGCCGGCAGCCGATTGATCCCTGTCTCCCTGTTCATCGACGGGAGGTTCCAGGATGCCGATATTTACAAGGCCGATCC
Source organism: Acidobacteriaceae bacterium (assembly GCA_035572415.1). GTDB lineage: Bacteria > Acidobacteriota > Terriglobia > Terriglobales > Acidobacteriaceae > Edaphobacter. The sequence continues at coordinate 17,265 of DATNAU010000010.1, read as the reverse complement.
CGTTCCCTTCGCGCTCGATACAGGCAATGTTTACGAATTGCAGAAGGCGGGTATAGGGCAGGGCACGCTGCAACTCGCCTTCGCACGCAAGCTGATGCCGACCCCCAACGCGTACAGTACCTGGGACGACGGCTGGTTCGGTTACGGCAAGTTCGCGCTGCCGCCGCCGGCGAAGAAATCCAACCTTAAGCCGATGACGACGCTGGCGAAGATCAATGGGCTTGATGACCTCAACGACGACAAGCCGCACTTCTCAGCGCGGTCCGCGGCTCCCGGCTCGGGCGGGGCTGCGGCGCCACTGCCGGGTTCAGCGCCGGCGGCCGAAACCCTGCCTGCTGACGACCCGGACCGGCCGAAGCTGCACCGCGACACCGGAGACAAGACCGCGGCGGACGACGTTCCGGATGATCCTGATCGGCCCAAGCTGCGGAAGCCCGCTGCCGCCCCAGCGCCCTCGCCACAGGCGGCATCCGTGGACAACGACCGTGTCCAGGCCTTGGGCTCGCCATTGACGGACAAGAACCGGCCAGAGCTGCACCGCGGCAAGCCCGTCGCAGAGATGCGGGACGAGGACCTCCCGAAGCTGACTGGGTTACCTGAGGACAAGGACCTCCAACAGATGGTCGCCGTGTCAGACGCAGAGGACAGGCCGCAGCATGACTTCTCCCGTGCCTGGGACGACGATACGGAGCGTGCCACCGTGCTTGCCAAGATGCAGGATGCCGCGCGCGCTGCGTTGATGATCTATGAGAAGGCGAACGGCGTGCTGCCGGCGCAGGCTGCGCCAGCGGTCACTGCGACGGCGGCCAAGCGGGCGGGGGCGGCTGCGGGGCATCGCGCGGCCGCGAAGAAGGCCCCAGTTCCGTCGCCATCGCCAGAGGCGCTGCTGGATGAGAAGTTGACCGGTTACACGCTGAGCTATGGCGGGGCGGCGACGTTTGTCTACACAGCGCATACGGACGGACTGGGATCGGCCGAGCGCTTCGTGACGATTGTGGCGCAGAACAACGTGCAGGGCCAGCCGGAAATCGCTCTCAAGAGCGTGACGGACGCGACGCATCTTGACCGCACACCGCGGTTCAAGCTGGTGGATGCCGTGGATGCTGACGCTTCCCACCGGGCCAGCCTGTTGTTTGAGCTGCGGGCACAGAACACGCGGCAATTCGCGCTCTACCGAGTGCTGGGCGGCCGGGCTGACCAGCTATTTCTCACAGGGTTCACACAGTAACCCACAAACCTAAAGAGGGTATGCGGTTTGAGGCACATGCCGTCATCCTGGACACGCGCTATGCGCATGCCCAGATTGACGGCCATGGAAAGAAAAGGCCGATTTCAGATCCCTGGGTGAGGAGCTGGCGCCGGTCCACCTGCACCTGGCGTCATGCCGGCGGGGCCGTTGCGCGGAGGCGGGACGAAGGCCGGAGGCTGCTTTTCGCCGCGATGGCAGGTACCGCAGGTGACGTGCGGCGCTGCGTCGCTGGGTTGCCGGTTGGGAATCTGCAATTGTGCCAGATATTTCTCATTGAGGTCATCCGTCATCCGGATCATAGACCGGGCGGTGTCCTTCATGGGGTTCGCGTCGGAGGCGCGGTCAGGGCGAGTACCGGGAGCTGCCTTAACGTGGCAGAACTCGCACTCCACGCCGAGCGACTGTTCAAAGCCGCGCATGATGGTGCGCAGGTCGGCGTTGTCCGGCAGAACCTTCAGGTTCTGCGGTTTGGGCTGAGGCCGGCCGCCTCTGCCTGGGCCTCCGGGTGGCGGCCCGCCGGCGGGAGGTTGAGCAAGCAGAAGAGCAGGGGCACCCAGGCACAGCGCCGTGGTCAGGTAGATGGTTCGCAGTCGCATCCGGAAACCTCGTTGAACAAGCACTACCTGTCTACGAAAACGCAGGTGGGGATGTCAAGGTTTCAAGCAGGCATGGTTAGTTGGCAAGGCCGCCTGCTATTACGAGAGCTCCGCCGACCAAAACAGCCCCGGCGGGACGACTGGCGCTAGTCAGCGATGCCGACCTCGGGAACGTCTATACCGAGCGCGGTGGCCAGGGAGTGCTGGTGGTCCTGTTCGTCGAGCAGGATTTCGCGAATGTGTTCGGCGGTCGCGAATTCACCAAGTTCCTCGCATTGCTTGATGCGGCGACGGTATTGGCGGATGGTCTCGTTTTCGTTATCGAGGTCGAAGCGGAGCATGTCCTCGGCCTTCTCGGATGTCTTGACAGGCTTGGGCGTGACGGAGGGCATGCCGTTGAAGTAGTCGACCTGGTCCGCGATGATGAGGGCGTGCTTGAGCTCTTCGGCGGCATGTTTCTTCAACTCCTCCGCGATGTTCATAAATGCGGCGCCCTTGAGGACGTTCGAGTAGTTCACGTAAGCGATGATGGCCTGATATTCGCGCGAGAGGTCCTCGTTCAGCAGCTTTACCAACTGCTCGCGCGTGATGGAGGCGGAGCCATTTTTCTCATTCTTCGTCGTCATTCGTCAATTCTCCATGAAATTCTGCCCGAAGCACCGGGATGGGGTGTCCTCACGCTGAGATGCGAAATGGAGGCGCGGTGGATTGTTCGCCAGTATTTTGAGCGAGTTCAACCAAATTGCTGCTTTGCGGGGCCGCGAGAACGACAAAAAAGTCCGTAAGTCGCAGAAAATCGTTTTGCGTCTGGACGACTCTTGTTATTTACTGGAAACGCCCCCATGTCCTTTGCTGATTCGCTATTTGGAAGACCCCTTGCCACAAGTGAGGAACGTGCCGAGCATATCGGAGTAGCAGCCGGCATTCCCATTTTCGGACTTGATGCTCTTACGTCGGCCGCATATGGCCCCGAGACCGCTCTGGTGCTGCTGATCCCGCTGGGTATTGGCGGCGTGAAGTATCTGCTGCCGATTATCTCTGCGATTCTGATCTTGCTGGTAATCGTCTTTTTGAGCTATCGGCAGACAATCGCTGCCTACCCCACCGGCGGCGGCTCTTACACCGTGGCCAATGAGAACTTGGGCGTCGGGGCGGGGCTACTCGCCGCCGCAGCGCTGATGGTGGACTACATTCTGACGGCGGCGGTGGGCATCTCAGTCGCCATTGAAGCTGTCGTTTCGGACCAGCCCTGGCTACAGCCGCATACGTTGCTGCTTTGCATCATCGTCCTGGCGGTGCTGGCATTGGTGAATATGCGCGGTGCCAAGGAAACGGGCGCAGCCTTCATTATCCCGACTTTCCTATTCGTCGGCACATTGGCGATCGCGGTTGCTGTCGGCGCGTTTCATGTATTCACAACGGGCGGGCATCCGACGCCCATCGTCCCCTTGCCAGCTGCGCCCCCCGCAGTGGCGAGCCTGGGAATCTGGATGCTCCTGAAGTCGTTCTCCAACGGCTGCGCTGCGATGACGGGCGTGGAGGCGGTCTCGAATGGCGTGATGGCGTTCCGCGAGCCGCGGGTGCAGAACGCGCAACGCAGCTTGACGGTGATTATCGGCACGCTGATTGTGCTGCTGTATGGCACGGCGTGGCTGGCCAGCAAGTATCACATCATGGCGATGGACCCTAATCGGCCGGGAGCCCAAAGCCTGATCGCCTTAATCGTAATGGCGGTCTTTGGGCACGGCTGGTTTTACCACCTCACGATGTGGTCAGTGTTTCTGGCGCTGGCGTTGAGTGCGAATACCGCGTTCGCTGGCTTCCCGCGACTGGCGCGGACTATCGCGATGAACGATTACCTGCCGCACGTATTTACGATCCGCGGCCGGCGGCTGCTGTTCTCGCATGGCATCTACGCGCTGACTGGGTTTACGTTCGTGATCCTGGTGATGTTTGGCGGCGTGACCGACCGGCTGATTTCGCTGTATGCCATCGGTGCCTTCCTCGCGTTTACGCTGTCGCAGGCGGGAATGGTGCAGCACTGGCGGAAAGAACCTGCGAGCACCAAGGGCCGCTACTGGAAGATGGCGATCAACGGCATCGGAGCGGTGGCCACGGGGATCACCACAGTCATCGTGCTGGTCACCAAATTTGAAGCGGGCGCATGGGTGGTGGCGCTGTTGGTGCCCGGCCTCATCCTGATCATGGTCGGAGTAAAGCAGCACTATGACCGGGTAAAGGTGATGGTGCGCTCCGGCCCGCTGAATCTCTCCAACCTGCTGCCGCCGTTGGTAGTGCTGCCCATGGCGCGCTGGGACCGCATGACCGAGAAGGCGATGCGGTTTGCGGTGTTGCTATCCACGGAGATCAAGGTGCTGAACGTGGACTGCGACGACGGCGAGGAGTCGCTGTGCAACGTGTGGGACGAAAACGTGCTGAAACCCATACGGGAGAAGGGTTTGCCCGAACCGGAACTGATAACCTTGCATTCCACTTTCCGGTTAGTGATCTCGCCCTTGATGGACTATATCCTCGAAATGGAGCAGCAGAACCCGGACCGCAAGATTACCGTGCTGCTGCCTGAACTGGTCGTCAACCACTGGTGGGAGAACCTGCTGCACAATCAGCGCGTTCAGTTGTTGAAGCTCCTGCTACTGCTGCGCGGCAAGCAGCGCATCATCGTGGTGGATGTGCCCTGGTACCTGTAGCGCCTGAACATTTTTGGAACGGTTTTCTTCCCTGGATTCTCTCGCACGGAGCTTCACAATGGATTACATCAACGAAATCATCGAGCGCTTTCTGGTCGCACTGGGCCTGACGCTGAGCCGCATGTCGGAAGAGGAAACTGGAATGATCACCCTGCTGCTTGTACTGCTGGTGGTCGCGGCGGCGGCGACCCACATCCTGCGCGCGGCGTACCTCGGCCAGTAGAAAGCAAACAGGCAGAGCCCCGGTTCGCGGCGTGCTGCGAGTCGCTAGCCTGCGAGCGCGCTGAGTTGCTTTTTGGGCGCGAGTTCACGCAGACGGCGCACGGCGTCCGGAACCAGTTGTATTGCCGCATCCACCTCATCGACAGTATTCATCCGGCTGAGAGAGAAGCGGACGCTGCCGCGCGCGCGCATCTCGCTCAGGCCCATCGCGCGCAGCACGTGCGAGGGTTCGGTCGCGCCGGACTGGCACGCGGAGCCGCCCGAGATAGCGAGGCCTTTGAGGTCGAGCGCGATAACCAGCGCCTCCGCTTCCACATCATCGAACCACAGATTGCTGGTGTTTGCGACGCGCGAGGCAGGTTCTTCGTGAACTCCGCAACCGTTCACGCCTGCTTCGGGGACGGCGGCGAGAATGCCGCGTTCGAGGTGGTCGCGGAGCGCAGTAAGCTGGTCCGGGCCGCCGGTGGCGTCCGTGCCGGCGAGCCACTCGCGGGCAAGTTCAGCCGCCCTGCCGAGCCCGACGATGCCGGCGACATTCTCCGTGCCGGGCCGACGCCCGCGCTCGTGCAACCCGCCGAAGAACATCGGCTTGAGACGCACATTGCGGCGCACGAAGAGCGCGCCAGTGCCCTGAGGCGCGTACATCTTGTGGCCGGAGATCGAGAGGAGATCGCAGCCGAGGGATTTGACATCGAGCGACAACTTGCCGGCGGCCTGGATCGCGTCGGTATGGAAGAGTGCGCCGGCGGCATGGGCGATTTCGGCGAGTTCGCGTACGGGCTGGATGACGCCCGTTTCGTTATTGGCGAGCATGACGCTGACGAGCGTTTTATTGAGCCGCGGCGCTGGAGCAGGCTTGAGCGCAGATTGCAGAGCGGAGGCTTCTATGAAGCCTTCGGCGGTACAGGGAAGGAAGGTGACGTCGACGCCACGTTCGGCGAGTTCTTCCGCGGCGTGGAGGACGGCGTGGTGCTCGATGGCCGTCGTGATGAGGCGATCGCCGGGGGAAAGCAGACCGAACAGCGCCATATTGTCGCTCTCGGTGCCGCCGGAGGTGAAGACGATCTCCGCGGACCGGCAGTTGAGGAGCTTCGCAACCTGCTCGCGGGCCCGATCGACGGCGGCGCGGGCCCGCTGACCGGGCTGATGGATGGAGCTGGCGTTGCCGAAGTCCGCCGCGAACCAGGGCTGCATCGCCTCGAGCACTTCCGGCAGCACGGGAGTGGTGGCGTTCGCGTCCATGTAGATGCGGCGCATCCGTTAAGGATAGTTCTCAAGTTGTCAGTTGTCAGTTCTCAGTGAGCCGTTCGGCACAAGGCCCCAAACAGGCGCGCGCACTTCCTGAGCTTGAGAACTAAGAACTGATAACTCGTTTAAGCGGTATCTCCCGGCTTGGCCACGGGCAAGGGCTCGGGCTTGACGGGATAAGGCGGCCCTTTAGACAGCACCTGGTTGAGGTGCGCGTCGTAGCCGTAGATGTCGTCGAAGAAGTGGACCTGGCCGTCGTCTTCGGCAAGCGCGGTGAGATAGAAGATGACGATGGGCAGCGGCTTCTTGAGGTTCACCTGATGATTGTCGGGGCCCTTCTCCATCGTGTCATGGACTTTCTCTGCATCCCAGTCGCCGGGAGTGTCGCTCTGCGCGAGCACCCAGACGGCGAGGTCCTCCGGCTTCTGGACGCGAATGCAGCCGTGGGAGAAGTCGCGGCGTGAGCGGCTGAAGAGCTCCGGCTCCGGCGTGGAGTGGAGATAGATGTCGTACTGGTTGGGAAACATGAACTTCACCAGGCCAAGGGAGTTCTTGGGGCCGGGCTTCTCGCGCACCTGCACCCCGCCGCGATCGATTTGCTCCGCGGTCACGTTATCGACCGGATTTCCCTTCGAGTCCACCACCTCGAAGTTCTTCTGCGCCAGATAGCCGATGCCTTTGGCCTTAATATGCGGCATCAATTCCTTCTGAACGATGTCATGCGGGACGACCCAATACGGGCGGAAGATCAGATAACGCATCATGTGCGCGAACACAGGCGTCTGGTGCTCGCCCACGACTTTGCCGACGACGACCTTCATGGTGAAGTCGAGGTGATGGTCGGGCGTGTAGCCGCGCAAGACGAATTCGGGGAGATTGACCACGAGCGATGCGTTGATGTACTGGTCGGGGAGCCAGCGCCAGCGCTCGAGTGAGTCGTTGAGCTGCAAGACCCGTTGTGTAAGTGGGACGTTGAGGCTGGCGACGGTCTCCGGCGTGAGGCGACCGTTGCCATCGAGCGCATGGCGTGCCTGGTAGTGCGCGACGGCATCGGAGAGCGCCTTGGTATAGACCCGCGGAAGGCGCGGCGGGTTGAAGGCGGGCGGAACGGGCCGCGGGGCAGTCCCGGCGGCCGCTCCATTGGTAACTCCAGTCTTGCGATGCAACAACTGCTTAGCCTTGCCGATGGTCTTGGAGCCGAAGCGGGGTTTGGGCGGCGCCTGTTGCTGTTGCGGCGGAGCGGACCCTGTATTCTGCGCCTGTTGCGGGGGCTGGTAGGGATAATCGCCCGGCGCGTCGCCCTCAAGCTGGAGTCGTGCCATCAGGTCGCCGGTGGCACTATAGCTGCCGCCGACGCCGACGCCTCCTTTGGGGACATCGGGCAGCGCCGGGGCATTGGCAGCGGCCTGGAGCTTCGCCATCTGCAGATAGCGGCCCAGAGCGCCCTCTGTTGCGCGGTACTGATCGGAGTCCGGCTCAACCTTGCGGATCAGGCCGGGCAGGTCGGTAGCATCCACCACGTTGTCCGAGACGAACTCGGCGAGATCGTACTTTTTGGACTTCACGTCAATGTCAAAGTTGAAGTGCGATGGATTGACGCGGCCGATGCGAAGGTCAGAGATATAGCGCATGATGCAGACGGTCATAGCGGCGTCGAACTGCGCTACGGTGTTCTGCGAGGCGTCTGAGGTGTCATGCGTCTGCTCGACGCGAGCGATGTCCTTCAGCCGTTGCGCCCAGCGGCTGGCGTCGTAATCTTCGGGGATGAGGCCCTTCTGGTCCGCGGTCTGGAATGCAGCGATGAAGGCGGTGGTCTGCGGGGTTGGTTTCAGGTTGCGCAGCCAGGCAAGCTCGTAGTTGCGGTCCTCATAGAAGGTCTTCACGGCTTGCTGGTAGTCGGAGTAGTTAGGCCAGCGCAGGACCGAGAGCTGGGACTTGTCCACGAGGGATTGAATGTTGTCGGCATAATCCGCTGTGTTGGGGGCCGAGGTGGATTTGCGGGGGTGGCGGCAACCGGCGGCAAAGGCAAGAGCAAGGACGAGGGCGAAGCGGGAATACCTGCGGAGCGAACTCGGATTCAAAGCGTGCGTCCTTCCTGGGGAACAAACCATCGAGAATAACCATGAGCCCTTTGGGCCCTGCATTGCGTTGGATGCGCGACCAAGCGTTGGGAATGAGGTTCCCATTTCGCGGCGGGATGCGCAAGGGCCGAGAGGAGAGGGCGTCGCGCCGCAGCCATGTTGCGGTCCCGGACAGAGACAAGTTCTTGAGTTGTAAGCTGGCAGCTGTCCAGCTTAGAGCGGGCGTGGCTGGAGCTTTCGCGCGGGCTGGGTATTAGCATTGGTGTATGTCACGCACTGAATCCGCCATGGTTTCGCTGGGCACGATCGCCCCGCCGTTTGAACTCACCAACGTTGTCACCGGTCGCGCGGTTGGCCGCGATGACGTGTTTGCCGCCGGTGACGGCCACGGTCTGCTGGTAATGTTTATCTGCGTGCATTGTCCCTATGTGAAGCACGTGGAGCAGGAGCTGGCGCGGATTGGCGCAGACTATGAGGGCAGGATCGGCATTGCCGCGATCTCGTCAAACGACGTGGCGGCGTTTCCGGAGGACGGGCCGGAAAAGATGAAGGAGCAGGCCCGGCGGCTGGGGTTCCGGTTTCCGTATCTGTATGACGAGACGCAGGAAGTCGCGCGCGAGTATTCGGCAGCGTGCACGCCGGATTTTTTCCTGTTCGATCGCGAGCTGAAGCTCGTCTATCGCGGACAGTTGGATGGCAGTAGGCCGCGGCGTGCCGATGGCTCGGGTAATGACACGCCGGTTGATGGCAAAGATCTGCGGGGGGCGATTGAAGCAGTGCTGGCCGGCAAGCGGCCGGACACGAACCAGCGTTCGAGCATCGGCTGCAATATCAAATGGCGCGAATAGAGCGCGGGCTCTCAGCCAAGCAGCGTAACTGTGCAATCGGATGTTCAAGCCTCCTAAGCCCTAGCCCCGCGCATCCAACGGCGCTGAACCTGGAGGTTATTTATGTCAGTGGCTACTGCGCTCGTGGAAAAGCTCGAAACCCGACTCCCCAAGGTGATCGACGCGCGCACGCATGGCGTCATCGACTATGCCCACGCCGGCTTCTTTCTTGGCATGGCGCTCGTATGCCGGAAGCGGAACCCGCGCGCGGCGCTGGCAGCGCTCTGTACGGGCAGCTTCGTGCTGGTGCAGTCGCTGCTGACCGACTATCCGCTGGGTGCAGGGAAAGTGATTCCTTTCAAGACGCATGGCGAGATGGACGCCGCCTTTGCTGCGTCTTCGTTCGCGATGCCGCGCATCTTTGGATTCAGCGATACAGGAGCGGCGAAAGTCTTCCGCGCCAATGGTTTTGTGGAAGGCGCTGTGGTGGGCATGACGGACTTCGACACCACTCGGGCGCGCATCGAAGAGCTGGGATCCTCGCTGCCGGCGATGGATGATCGAAACCAAATGGCTGCAGACTAGTCCCGGGTGGCGGTCACCTGCAGATACTGGGCATGGACCAGCGTATGCTTTGCTGGATCCGCGGCGGTATTGGCGGATGACCACAGACCTTCCAGGTCGACCGCGAGCGCGCTCTGCCCGGCCTCATCCAGCTTGCTGAAGCCGATCTTCGTCGGGCCGAAGTAGGTGCGGAAGAAGTTGACGCAACCTGCGGCGTCATAGGGCATGTCGAACAGGATGGGCACGATCTCGGTGCGGATGTCTTTGAAGCTGCCGCCGAGCCGCTCGCGGACAGTTGCGTCGTCTCCCCAGAGCACCGGGGGCTTTATGCCGGGCGGCGGCGGCACATGCTTTGAGCCGGTTCTGAACATCTGGCCGACGAAGCCCGCGGGGTCCCAGTTGGCCATCCCGAGCAGGCCGCCAGGTTTGAGCACGCGGGAGATTTCGGAGGCGACGAGTTCCGGGCGCGGCGCGAACATCGCGCCGAACATGGTGACAACAGCATCGAAGCTTGCGTCCGCATAGGGCAGCGCTTCGGCGTCGCCTTCATCAAACTGCACAGTCAGACCTTCGGCCGCGGCGCGGGCGCGCGCCTGCTCCAGTAGGTTAGGCGCGATGTCCAGACCGGTGACGAAACAGCCGGAACGCGCGAGCGGAATGGCGAGGTTGCCGGTGCCGGTGGCGATATCAAGCACGCGCTTGCCGGCGGGGATGCCAAGACGGTGGATGAACTCCTCGGCACCAGCAGAGATGGTCTTTGCGACGACGCCGAAGTCGCCGGCCATCCATGTGTTGCGCATGTTGGCTTTGATTTGGTCGATGGATGGTGTAACTGCTGAAGTACCCATTACGTTCTCCCCATTCATATAAAGCCCTCAGTCTTTGCTACGCCTGCTCGGCATCTTCGTAAATGCAAATTGTTCCGCCACCCTTCACAGTCACATGCTGCGGGTCAGCGCGTCTGACGGAAACACGTCCGCGCTTACATTTTGCCGCCGCGGGTGGGGCGATGTATGTGATTTGCACCTGGCATGTTCTTGTGCTGCCGGATTTGTTTGCTCGCCAGGCCTTCGCGTAGTCCACGGCTGCTCGCTGGAGCATGGCGGGTCCGCTTAGCGTTTGAACTGCATCCACCTCGCCTGTCGCCTTGAATGAGACAAGCAGTTCCACGTCTCCACCGACCTGCGCCGCTTTCGCGATTGGCGGATAGACAGGTTTCGCTCCGTCCTTTACTGACTTTAGCCCCCTGCAGGCGTCCAGTTGCGCGTAAGCAGCTGTGGTGCTCAGGGCAAGGAAGAGCAGCGCAATCTTCATGCGGAAAGTCTACTCCGGCGGGCGGTGGCGCGGTAGGATGGGTGCGAGGAGTACCGGCCATGGCTGACCAGATTCAGGTGACGCTTGATGACCCGAAAACGGTGGAATTTCTGCGCAGCAAGGTGCGGAGCGGTGAGTTCGCCTCAGAAGACGACGCCGTACGCAAGATATTAGCGGAATGGCAGATTGAAGATGCTGAATTGCGACGGTGGGAAAGGGAAGTCATCGGCGCGGCATACGATGACGCGATTGCTCATCCTGAAACCCTGATCCCGATCGAAGAATTGGAACGGCAGCTGGCGGCCGACCGCGAGGAGCGTGCAAAGGCCAGTTGATGACATATCCGGTTATTTTGAGCAGGACAGCGCAAATGCAGCTCCGGAAATTGCAATCGTATCTGGCTCGCCGTTTCTACCCGGCGAATGCGGAAAAGTACATTGCCAGGGTATTGAAAGAATGCGCGTCGTTGGGAATGTCTCCTCATCGCTGCAGGGCGCTGGAAGAAGTGAGGCCCGGCGTTCGCGTTATCGGTTTTGAGGGAACGGCCGCAATCTACTTCCGATTTTCGGAAGACAAAGTCACGATCCTCGGTGTCCGCTATCGCGGACATGAGGGTCCTTGAACGAGACAATTCCTAAACCGCTGAGGTTTGTTCGTCGAGCTGGGTTGCGGCAGTCTCCCACTCAGCGGTGAGTTCGGAGTGGCGGGCGCGCATGGCTTCGAGTTCGGAGGCGGTGCGCTGCGACTCTTCGGCGGAGATGAAGTGACCGAGGCGGTCTTCCGCGTCCATGATCTTCGTGTCGAGCGAGTTGAGTTCGGCTTCGATCGCATTCACGCGATCTTCAAGCTGCTTGAGCTTGATGGGGTTGAGGCGCTTGATGTCCTTTTTCTGGGCGGGAGGCCCGGTAAGGACCGTGCCATCTGCTGCGGCAGTATGAGATTCTTCGGGGTCCTTCGACTGGAAGCTGCGCTCCTCGCTCAGGATGACGGGCTTTGCAGATGGCGCGGCCGCCGCGGGATTGATTCCGGTGGCGAGTGACACGGCAACCTTCTCCGGGCCTCCCCCTTTCCGCCACAAATAGTCCTCGTAATTGCCGGGGTAGATGTGCATGCGGCGGTCTTCGACCTCGAAGACTCGCGTCGCCAGGCCGTCGATGAAGTAGCGATCGTGTGAGACGAAGAGCACGGTGCCGGTGAAGTTGGCGATGGCTTCGAGCAGGACGTCCTTGGCGCGCAGGTCGAGGTGGTTCGTCGGCTCGTCGAGCAGCAGCATGTTGGCGGGCGAGACCAGCATCTTGGCCATGGCGTAGCGGTTGCGCTCGCCGCCGGAGAGCACGCCGAGGGTCTTGTACACGTCGTCGCCGGAGAACATGAAGCAGCCGAGGAGGGAGCGCAATTCGACGACGGGCACCTTAGGCGCGATGCCTGCGATGTCCTCGAGCATCTTGGCGTTGGGGTCGAGGACCTTGTATTGGTCCTGCGCGAAATAGTCTGCCAGGACGTTGTGGCCCAGCTTGATCTCGCCGGAGGTGGGCTGCTCCTGCTGGCTGAGCAGGCGAATGAGCGTCGATTTGCCGGCGCCGTTCACGCCGACGAGCGCGATGCGGTCGCCGCGATCGATGGTGAAGCTGATGTCGTCGAGCACGCGCTTGGTGCCGCCGGGTTCCCCGTTCGGCCCCGGAGGCATCGGATAGTCTTTCGTCAGGTGCGAGACTTCGATCACCGTGCGGCCGCTGGCCGGCGGCTGAGGAATGGTGAAGTGGATGGTCGCTTCTTCCTCGGGGACCTCGATGCGCTCGATCTTTTCCAGCTCCTTGATGCGCGACTGGACCTGCTTGGCTTTAGTGGCCTGGTAGCGGAAGCGGTTAATGAAGACTTCGAGCTGCTCGATGCGGTCGCGCTGATTCTTGTACGCGGCCATCAGCGTGGTGCGCCGCTCTTCCTTCTGCGTGACGTATTTCTCATAGTTACCGTGGTAGACGTGCATGCGCTTGTTCCAGAGCTCGATGGTCTTGTTTACCGTCACGTCAAGGAAATAGCGGTCGTGCGAGATGAGGATGTAAGCGTTGGGATAGTCGTGAAGATAGTTCTCGAGCCAGTTGCGCGATTCGAGATCGAGGTGGTTGGTGGGCTCGTCGAGGAGAAGCAACGATGGTTTTTGCAGCAGCAGCTTGGCGAGGGCGATACGCATCTGCCAGCCGCCGGAGAACTCTTCGGTGCGCCGCTCCCAGTCTTCCTTGCTGAAGCCGAGGCCTCCAAGCACGGAGCCGACCTGAGCGTCGAGGGTATAGATGTCATGCACGTGGAGCTGGTCGGCGATATCGGAGTAGCGGTCGGCGGCGGCGAGGTATTCCTTCGATTTCGGGTCGGCGGTGGAGAGGGTGTGCGTCAGCTCCTCGGACTCGCGCTCCAGCGCATGCAGGTGGTCGAAGACCGAAAGGCACTCCTCGAAGACGGTCTTGCCACGGAGGGCGAGGCCGTCCTGCGGGAGATAGCCGAGCGTCATGCCTTTGACGCGGGTGAGCTGGCCGTAGTCCAGCGTCTCGATACCGGCCAGGATCTTCAGCAGCGTCGACTTGCCGGTGCCATTGCCGCCGACGAGGCCGGTGCGCTCGTCGGGCGTGATGAGCCAGTTCACATCTTCAAACAGCAGTTTTTGGCCGAATCGTTTGCCGGCGGAGGAGAGTTGCAGCATCTGGTTCTATTTTCTCATCCGAAGCCCGGAATGTTGCCGGTGCGAACAGCGTCAGCACTCGAGTGTGCATCGAAATGTCCAAGTTACAGATGGATGCGCACGCGACCGAGCTCGAGCAGCACCGGACCGGCGATGGAGCCGACTCCGGAGCCTCGCCCCCGCCGCGCGTCAGACGGCCCCGGCGGCTTCGCCGATGGATGTGGTGGGTGATCTGGATTGCCATCGCGTGCGTGGTCGCGTTCCTGGTCGTGCTGGCATGGGTGGCGCACAATGCCGAGCCCATTCTGCGGCAGCGCGTGATCGCGAACCTCGAACAGCGCTTCCAGTCACACGTTGAACTCGATGAACTGCACATTTCGGTTTTCAAGGGTCTGCAGGTGTCGGGAGCCGGTTTGCGGATTGACCAGCCTCGAGGCGAAGAGCTGGCCGCCGTTGTGGCGGAAAGCGATAAATCCGCGCCTGCGCAAGAGACCGGGGACACTTTCAACGCACGCATCAACGCGGCGCCATTGATTTCCGTCCGAAGCTTTTCATTTCGTGCCGGCATTCGCCAGCTGATGGAGCCGGCGATGCGCATCGATTCAGTCCGTGTGGATGGCTTGCGGCTGCGCATTCCGCCAAAAGAGCATCAGCCTGAAGAATCTGTCGAAGAAGCCGGAGCGCCGAAGAAGAAGCACAACCTGATGGCGCGGCTGCATATTCCTTCAAAGGCGCCGGACGCAGCGGCGTCGCAGTGGAAGATCGTGGTCGACAAGATCGTCTGCAACGATGTCATCCTCACCATCGCGACCGACAAACCGGGCAAGCAACCGCTGATCTTCCCTATCCGCGACATCACATTTCACAACGTCGGCCGCGGGGAGGCGATGCCCTTCGAGGCGCATCTGATCAACGCGAAACCAATTGGCGAGATTGCCTCCAGCGGCCATTTCGGTCCGTGGGTCGCGGAAGACCCGCGCCAGTCGCACATTGACGGCAAGTATTCCTTCACCGATGCGGACCTCGGACCGATCAAGGGCGTCGCGGGCATACTGTCATCGAGCGGCGACTACTCGGGGATGCTCGGCCGCATCGATGTGACGGGATCGACCGACACCCCGGACTTCTCGCTCGATAGCGCGCAGCACAAGATGCCGCTGCATACGGACTTCAATGCGACGGTCGACGGCACCACCGGCGACACGATTCTGAACTCTGTGCATGCCACGCTGCGGCATACAGTGCTGGAGGTGCAGGGCAGCGTTATCCGCGCGAACGTAGCGACCGATCTCACGCGTGCTCGAACGGTGGTGGATGAGGCGAATGAATCGCTCGCTCAGGCGGCCAGCGAGCAGGAGGCTACCGGGCACATCATCCGGATTGCGGTGGAGAGCAATCACGCTCGCATCGAGGATCTGTTGACCCTGGGGGTGCGCACCATGCCGCCATTGATGGATGGCGCGATGACACTGCGCGCGCACCTGACGATTCCACCGGGAAAAGTCAGCGTTGCGCAGAAGATGCGGGTGGAGGGCAATTTCACCATACGCGACGCCAGCTTTTCCAATGCGCAGTGGCAGGAGACGATGAACAAACTCTCGGCGCGGGCCAGCGGCGATGCGGAAAAGGCAAAGCGCGGGGACGTAGAAGATGTCCACCCATCGATGGGCGGCGACTTCTCGCTTGCTTCGGCTGTCCTCGATATCTCAAAGCTGCACTTCGAGATGCCGGGCGCGGCGATCGACATCGCGGGCAAGTATTCGCTGGACGGAAACACGTTCGATTTCGCAGGCACGGCCAGCACCACCGCCACCGCATCGCAGATGCTGACCGGCTGGAAGAGCCTGTTGGCGAAGCCGTTCGACAAGCTCCTGGAGAAGAACGGGGCGGGTGTCCAGGTGCCAATCACGATTTCCGGCACGCGCTCGGCACCCAAGTTCGGCGTGGATAGAGGCAAGTTGTTCGACCAGATCAAGGGCCGCTTCAAAGGCGGAAATAAAGATCAGGATCGGGACATTGAGCAGACTGCGCCCAACCAGCCTCAGCCACCTCAAGACCCCGGACCTGCCCGGCAAACGCCGCAATGAGTATTTGCGCTTGGCGCGTCTAGTGACACAATGAGACACATGAAAGCGCCCGCTTCGCCCCCGACAAAGCCGTATTTTGCAGATCCTCGGTACACACGGACTTTTCTTCGCCATCGGGACTCTCTCACCGGTGGCATCGACGCGACCGCCAGCATCAGCGAGGACCGCGACCGTGAGGTTGGCCCGGCGCGCCCTGTTAAGATTGAACTTGAACGTCGACCCGGTAACTAGCAACTACCAACTCGCCTCTGCTACCGTGAATGCTGGGAGCGGGATGCCTTTGGGGTCACACGTATCTTCGAATCTTTCCATGGAAGATCGGCCGCGCTCTGCTCCGTCACAGGAAGTACCGCCGCGCGCGATAGATGGCGCGTCTCAAGTGCGCGAACTTGACTCCGCAAACTGCGGCGAGCAACCACCCCACGATGGCGACTCCTCCGTCGCTCCCGTGTGGCTGCAGCGGGTCTCTCTGGTGATGCTGGTGCTCTTCTGTGTCTACCTGGGCATTCTGGTCGCAGTACTGCCCTGGTTGCCGCGGTTCTGGGACCACAACATGTTCATCAACTCGTACCCGGCGTTGGCCGCTGTGCTTCATAACGGCGCCGTTCGCGGTTTGATCTCGGGGCTTGGACTGATCGATATCTGGATCGGCATCTCCGAGGCGATACACTACCGCGATCACCGGGCCTGACCGCAAAGACCAAACCTATGCCGAGAAAAGAACCGCCTCCGCTGGAATCTGCACCTCTCGCCTATGAGAACCCCGACTTCCTCGGCTCGCCGGACGGCCGACTCTTCCGCGTCCTCGCCGAGTACCAGGAGCCGATGACGCGCTTCCGCCGCGAGCGCATTCAGGACACGGTTGTGTTCTTCGGATCGGCGCGGTTTCGCGCGCTGGATGTGGCAAATCATGAGCTGGAGCTGCTGGCGAACACCGGCTCAACCACGCCCGCGCCGCCGCACGAGCAGCCAGCCAGCAAGGAAGAGGTCGCGCGCGGTGAAGCATCGGCGCAGAAGCTGAAGCTGGCCGAGGCTGCCGTGGAGATGGCGCGATACTACGAGGACGCGCGCAAACTCGCGGGCCTAATCTCGCGCTGGGCCATGACTCTGCCCGGCCGGCGGCATCGCTACGTTATCACCTCGGGCGGCGGCCCGGGAATTATGGAAGCGGCCAACCGCGGCGCGTATGAGGCGGGCGCGAAGACCATTGGGCTGAACATCAAGCTGCCGTTTGAGCAGCAGCCCAATCCGTACATCACGCCGGACCTGAACTTCGAGTTCCACTACTTCTTCATGCGCAAGTTCTGGTTTGCCTATCTGGCGAAGGCGCTGGTCGTCTTTCCCGGCGGCTTCGGCACGCTGGACGAGATGTTCGAGCTGCTGACGCTGGCGCAGACGCAGAAGCTCGCGAAGAAGATCACGGTGCTGGTATACGGGTCGAGCTACTGGAACAGCGTGATCAATATGGAAGTGCTCGCGGAGAAGGGCGCGATCGGCATGAAGGACCTCGAGCTGTTCCACTATGCCGACACGCCGGAAGAGGCCTTCGACATTCTGAAGGCCGCCCTCAGCGAAGACATGCAGCACCAGGCTGCATGGGAGAAGGAGCATGCGCTGCCGTCGTTTGCAGCGGGTGTACCCGCCGAGCCTGCGCCCGATGCGCAGACCGTGCTCGGGCCAGATATCGCGAAGACG
>DATNAU010000009.1:0-3451 GCA_035572415.1 Acidobacteriaceae bacterium | reverse complement strand
CGCAAACAACCCCACCATCTGCGCCTCCGCATCCTCCGCCCGGAACGACCCGCGATGTCCGCCCGCCTCCATGCCCTGCGCAACAATCGCATCGGCTCCCGCATCCGCCGCCGCCTGCGCCTCGGCCACCGTCGTCGCCGTCGCGAACCACAGAATCCCGCGTCCCCGCATCTCCGCCACAAACGCCGGAGCAAAGACGCCCATGATCGACGAGATCACCCGCGGCCGCGCCTCGAGCATCGCCTGGCACTGCGCCTCGAAATGCGGCAGCACCCCCTCGGCCATCTCCGCGGCCACCGCCGGCCCCCACCCGCCCAGAAACTCCCGCACCCGTCGCTCCGCCTCCGCATCGCGCACCGGCGCCGGCCCCGGAATCCACAGGTTCAGCTGAAACTCCCCCTGGCTCTCCCGCCGGAACTCCTCCGCCCACCCGCGGATCGCCTCCGGCTGCATCAGCAGCGCGCCGCACGCGCCCATCCCGCCGGCATTCGCCACCGCCGCCGACAACGCCACCGGACAAGCTCCCGCCATCGGCGCCAGCAAAATCGGCAATCGCACGCCAAGACGTTCCGCAAACGCCTCAGCCCGTGTACGCGGCAAGGAATCCGTCATAAGCGCTCCGGGACGAACGATATTGGATGAATAAGAAAGGGCAGAAGCGAAGTTTTATCTCACCGGCAGGCTGCGCTTCTCTTGCTGCGACTTTAATCGACGATCAGCCCATGGCAATGGACCTGCTTCAGCGCCGATAGCCGCAGTCACTGCCCGGGTCCACCGTCTGCCGCATCAGCCTTATGGCAAATGGTCGAGGTAGCAGGCTCCGCTGGTACTCTGCGTTGGCGGGTTCGGCGGCGTCATCCACGGCGGCTTGGTGAAGTCGAAGAACTCCGTCATGTCCATTTGCGCCGCATCGCGTTTGGTCAGCGACGGCAAGCCAAAGCGAGTCTCAATGAACTTCAGAACCGCCGTGGAGTCTGCCACCGTGTGCGAAACATAGTGTTGTTTCGCGAACGGCGAGATGACGATCAGAGGAATCCGATATCCGGTATAGGTGAAATCGCAGATGGGTCCGGTCGATTTCGTGCATACGTCGCCCGGCTGCAGATCGACAGGCTGGATGCCGTCAGGGCTCACCGTTGGCTGCGGGGGCACATGGTCGTACAGGCCGCCCCCTTCATCGTAGGTCAGAATGAACGCCGAGTCGGCCCAGGAGGAGCTCTGCATCAGCGCATTGATGAGCGATGAGGCATACTTCGCCCCCTGCTGGATGCTGGTCGGGAACTGGTCGAAATCGCTTCCATGCTCGTCCAGGCCGGCATCAGAGGCAGGAGCGATATAGGCCACCTGGGGCAAGGTCCCGTTCTGCACGTCGGTGAAGTATTGCGAGATGGGCACGAAGTTCTGGGGATAAGTCTGCGCCGCAGTGGGCCCCCAGGCGAAGTTCGCGAGATAGCTGTACTTCATCAGGCAGGTGGCATCATACGGCGGTCCGGAACAAGTCGTTCCCTGGGGATTCACGTAAACCTTCCACGTGATGCCGGCGGTCTGCAGCTCCTGAAAGATCGTGGTGGCGGTCAGCGCAGCCGTGTCGTTGGCGTTCGTGCCATTCGGGTAGGCATAGCCCTGCGAGGTAGCTGCCAGCAGGTATTCACGATTCGGATTGGTGCGCGACATGATCGGGCTGAAAAAACGGTCGGACGTCGCAAAGTTAGACGCCATGAAGTAGTAGTAGTTCAGGTCTGTTCCGTCGTAATAGCCCATGGCGCGGATACCGTTGGTGTCGTAATACGGCGGCTGGTTGAAACGGGAATCGTGCGCGGAAACCCACACATAGCCGTTGAGCTTCGCAGGATACAAGCCGAGTTGGTCCCCGTAATTCCAGTCCACGTGCGATTCATTCCACGACGGGCTGGTGTTCTCCGTGCACTCGGTCAACAGATGAAAGGACGTCACGGGATTGGTCGTGTCAAACGTGCAGTCCGCCGGCGGCGGAGATGTCGGATCGCATCCCGGGTTCGTGGGAGGTGGACCATAGAGCGGCGCTGTACCGCTGCTCGGATTGAACTGCGGCAGTCCGTCGAAAGACTCGTCGGCGTAGCCGTTCAGCTGCCAGTACTCACGCAGCGCCCCAAAATAGTTATCGAACGACCGGTGCTCCTGCACGAGATAGACGATGTGATTGATGGACGAAATCCCGGCGGCGTTGAAGGTGGCCGTCACCGTGGCGTTCGCCGTGAGCGCCACACTGCATGCGCTCGTACCGCTGCACCCGCCCGACCATCCCGCGAAGGTCGATCCGGATGCGGCCGTCGCCGTCAGCGCCACGGAGGTGCCGCTCGGGAAAGTGGCGGTGCAGGTCTGCCCGCAGTTGATTCCGGCTGGGCTGCTGGTGACCGTGCCCGTTCCGGTGCCGGAGGTCTGAACCGTCAGTTGAACGGAAGCGGTGAACGTTGCCGCGACCGAGGTGGCAGCCGTCAGGTTCACCGTGCACGCGCCGGTACCGCTGCACCCGCCCGACCACCCGGAAAACGTCGCTCCGGAGGAGGGCGCCGCCGTCAGTGTCACCGCGGTGCCGCTGGCGAAACTGGCCGCGCAGGTCTGTCCGCAGTTGATTCCGGCCGGGCTGCTGGTGACCGTTCCTGGTCCCGTAACCTGAACCGTAAGCTGAAAATTGCTGGGGCCGGACGAAGTGCTCGTCTTGCTGCCGCTGCCGCCGCAACCGCAAGCGGCTAACACCAGACACGTTGCCAGCCCGGGGCCGGTAAAGGGATTCAATCGCGACATCGTGCTTCAGGCCCTGGATCTTCAACGAGCGAACGGTACGGCGAAACCGGGGTGCGCCTCGTGCGCAAGTTAGATGCGGCGCCGGCCATCGGCGTCTACTTCGTTCCAGGAAGCGGGTGCCCTGCGCATAGAAACAGGGGAACCACGCTGTGCCATGCTGGAAAAGCAGAAGCAGAAAATGGTTCAGCAGGGACAGGCTTGAGCGGTCAGCGTCGAGGCCGAACCGCTGCTGAACCCCGTCTCCGACGCTGCCCCCTCACCCTGAGCAATCACCGCTGCAAACCCTCAGCCCACCGGTTGCGCAGCCTTCTTCGCCTCCGCGGAATCGTAGCTTTCGCCGTAAATCGCCGGCACCTTGCCGCCCATCGCCCGCAGATACGCAGACAACTGTCCCCGGTGATGCACCGTGTGCAGCAGACCCGCCTGCAGAAACGTGTACGCAGGACGCTCGAAGTATCCCCGGAAATTGACCATCCGCACCAACTGTTCTCCCGACATTCTCGTGACGGCGTCGATATTCTTCGCGTACTCGTCTTCGTACCACGCCACAATTTCTGCCGGAGTCTTCACATCCTCCGGAATTTTCACACTGCCCTGCACAAAGGCTCCGTCCACGACCGATCGCACAAAGAAGTTATCGGCGCTGGCAATGTGGCGCAGCAGTTCG
>DATNAU010000008.1:0-6520 GCA_035572415.1 Acidobacteriaceae bacterium | reverse complement strand
AAAGTTCGCGCCACTTCGGCGCGTTGGATTCCCGCGTCAGCAGATCGCGGAACAGCACGCCATAACGCGCCAGCAGCATCCGCGCGAACGATTCCATAGCGCGATCGATCTGCCGGGCAGCGGCAATCCGATCGGTCTCATGCATCGGTCCCTCGTTCAGCAGTGACCAGCGCCCCGCGGTCGTGCGCCCTGCGCCCGCACGTGCGGGCTTCTTCGCCGTCATCTCCGGCGCGGCACTCTTCCGCCGCGGGTCCATCAGCGCACGCAATTGGTCGAAGCCATCCGCCGACGCCAGTCCAGCGGTCGCCAGCTCCCACAGAGCATGCGCGACCTGCTGCCGCGTGAAACCAGTGAGCCGCTGCAGGTCCGCCGCGAAGCACGCGCCGCGCTGCGCAAGCAACGCGCGCACCCGCAGCGCATCCTCAGAGAGCGCCGCGGCGAGAAGCTGTTCATCGACCGACTGCTGCGCGAGCGCATGCGGCAGCCACTCCGCCGTCTCACGGATGTAAAACGTGATCGGCGCGGCGTTCGTCGGCACTACGCGGCGCGGAGCCGAGCCATCACCCTCGGCCCACGCAGGATGCGGCGAGACGCGCCCCCAGCCCACCGCACCGGAGAGGCAGAGCTGGTCCAGCCAGCGCGGATCATAGTTCGCCACACGCGCGGGCAGCAGCGTGCGCTCCCACTCAACGGCCGGCGCTTCAAAGCCCTCAAGCTGGTGCAGCGCCGCCAGCACGCCCTCTTCGCCCGCAAGCTGCGTCTGCGGAGCGAGACGCTGCCAGCCCAGCAGCCAGCGCATATACACCGCCGGAGTGACCGGCTCGATCTGCTTGCGGGCCGTCGCCAGCGTCAGCCGATGAATGCGCTGCAGAATCCGTCGCTCGCACCACTCAATCTCATGGTCCGGATTTGTAACTCCGGACGAGCTTTGTTTTGGTGCCGCTGAATCCTGCACCGCGGAGATCGCCCGCTCGAAGACGCCGCGCATCAGCAGCCCCTGCATCTCCATGGCAAGGAATGCCTGGAATACCGCACCCGCATCAAGACGCAGCATCGCAGCGAAGTTCGCGGCCGTCGTCGGCCCGGTGATCTGCATCCAGCCTTGCACCACCTGCTTCGTTGCAGCATCCTTCGTCGCCGCATCGCCCGCTTCCGCGCTCGCATTCAGCGGAGCGATATATGCGAGACGCTCGGTCGCCGCCCAGCACGCTGCCCCGTTCAGGTCCACGACGCTTGCGCGTCCAGCCTGCACCAGCCGCTCGAAGAACAATGGCCAGTGCCGCACATCGCCGCTCGCATCTCCGAGGAACGCAACCGGCATTGCCACCAGCGCGTGCAGCAGGTCGTGAAGCTCATGCTCGTCGCGGATGTCCGGGAAAATCTCGCGCCGCACCTGATCGATCGCCGCCTGGTCCAGCCGCCCCGCACCGTCAGCCACAGAATCCGGCAGCGCGCGCCGCAGGCTCACCGCGCGCGCACGTCGCTCTTCGAGGCCGGCCTCGTCAAGAAATGCGAACGGATTGGCATTGATCAGCCCGTGCGAAAACTGTGACGGCACCGGCGTATCCACAGCCAGGCAGCGGATCGCGCCCGACGCGATCCCGCGCAGAACCTCCTGCAGGCCCTCGAGGTCCATCGCCTCCTGCAGCACGTCCTGCATCACCTCGTTCACCAATGGGTGATCGGGAATCTGGATGTCGCCCTCGATATTCTCGAAGCATGCCGCCGCTTGCGGAAAGACGCTGGCCAGCAGGTCCTCCGACCGCGTGCGCTGGATTTGCGGCGGAATGCGTTTGCCCTTTGACATGCGCAATAACTGCAGCGAGCGTCCCGCCGCCCAGCGCCAGCGCGTCTTGAAAACCGGCGCGGCGAGGGAAGCCTGCTCCAGGAGCTCTTTCGCTGTGCTGTCCGTGAGGAACTGAAAGACATCGGAGAGCGGGAAGCTGTGCTGCTCCGCCAGGCAGATGTTGATCCCGTTGTCGGTCGCCGCCGCCTGCAGTTCGAAATTGAAGCCCCGGCAGAACCGCTTGCGCAGCGCCAATCCCCACGCCTTGTTGATGCGCCCGCCGAACGGCGCATGCAGAATCAGCTGCATACCGCCGCCTTCGTCGAAGAAGCGCTCGGCGATGATGGTCGTCTTGGTGGGCACTGCGCCCAGCACCGCACGCCCCGCAACAATGTAAGCAATCAACTGCCGCGCCGCGGATTCGCATAACCCGCACTCGGTGCTCAGCCAGTCCGCGCACTCGGCAATCTCGGGATGGTTCGCCGCCAGCTCGTTCGGTCCCACACTGGCAACTCGCGCAGCGATCTCTTCGCGCAGTTCGGAGACGCCATCGCTCAACACCGCCGTCCGCTGCGGCGCCTCGCCGAACCAGAACGGCAGGTTGGGCGGCGCGCCATGTGCATCTTCCACCAGCACGCGACCTGCGGCCTCTACGCGCTGGATACGCCAGCTTGCGTTGCCCAGTTGGATCACGTCGCCCGGCCCGGAATCGACCGCGAAATGTTCATCCAGCGTCGCAATCTGCACGCCCTCCGGCTGCAATACGACCGCATAAAGCGCCGCATCGGGTATCGCTCCGCCGTTCGAGATCGCAACGGAACGCGACCCGCGCCGCGGATGCAGCCTGCCATGCACGCCATCGCGCAGCAGATATGCGCCGTACCGTCCGCGCGAGGATTCAATGCCTTCGCTCAGCAGCGTCACCACACGATCGAACATCTCGCGCGTGAGATTGCGGTACGGATGCGCGCGCGTGAGCATCGCGAACAGTTCATCTTCGCCCCAGGGTTCCGCGCCCACGCAGGCGACGATCTGCTGCATCAGCACGTCGATCGGCTGCGGTGGAATCTCCAACTGGTCCAACTCGCCGGCGCGCATCTTGCGGATCAGCGCGGCCTGCTCCAGCAGATCGTCGCGCGTGGTCGCGAACAGGCGTCCCTTTGGGACCGCGCCGCGCCAGTGTCCCGCGCGCCCCACGCGCTGCATTGCCACCGCAATCGCGCGCGTGCTCGCAATCTGGCACACCAGATCGACGGAGCCGATGTCGATGCCCAACTCCAGCGACGCCGTGGCAACCAGAATCCGCACCTCGCCATTCTTCAACCGCTGCTCGGCGTCAAGCCGCAGCTCGCGCGAGAGCGAGCCGTGGTGAGCGGCGACGCAGTCCGCGCCGAGTTGCTCCTCGAGGCGCTCGGTGAGCGCCGACGCGATCCGCTCCACAAAGCTGCGCGTGTTGACGAAGACCAGCGTCGACCGATGCGCCAGCGCATACGCCGCGAGCTTGTCATAGATGTCGCGCCAGATTGCGCTCGTCACGACCGAGCCTAGTTCATCCGACGGAATCTCAATCGCGAGATCGAGCTTGCGCCGCTGCCCCACCTGAATGATGGTCGCCGGCTTGCGCGCGCAATTCGCGCCGGTCAGGAATTCGCCGACCAGCTCAATCGGATTCTGTGTGGCGGAAAGCCCAATACGCTGCGGCGGTTCGCTGCGTCCACTCAGGAAGTCGCCGGGCGATAGCCGGTTCTCGCCGCAAACGAGCGCGTCCAGCCGCTCCAGCGTCAGCGCCAGGTGCGCGCCGCGCTTGTCGTCGGCGATGGCGTGAATCTCGTCGACGATGACGGTGCGCACGTGGCGCAGGTTCTCGCGCGAACGAGCCGCGGTCAGCAGCAGGTATAGCGACTCCGGAGTGGTAACGAGAATGTGCGGCGGGTTGCGCAGCATCTTCGCGCGTTCCGAAGGAAGCGTATCCCCCGTGCGCACGCCGGTGCGGATCTCCGGGCACATGTAGCCCCGCTCCATCGCCAACTGCTGGATTTCGCGCAGAGGCTGGTCCAGATTCTTCTGCACATCGTTCGAGAGCGCCTTGAGCGGCGAAACATACACGACGTGTGTCGCCGGCGCCAGCGCCCCTTCAATTGCCAGCCGCAGCAGCCCATCGATTGCGACCAGAAATGCTGCCAGCGTCTTGCCCGATCCGGTCGGCGCGGAGATCAGCGTCGTCTCGCCGCGCAGGATCGCCGGCCAGCCCTCGATCTGCGGCTCCGTTGCCGAGCCGAACCGCCCGAGGAACCACTCACGCACCACCGGATGCGCCCACTCCAGGGCCGTGCCTGCTGCCGGATCGTATTCGATTGTGGGAAGCGTCAGATCTGCGGCAGCCATACGCGATTGTAACGCGCAGCTTCGCACTTTGTTCGCTTTCAAATCGCAGGCAGTATCATCGGCCTGTGCATATCCGCGAACCTCAGCAGTTCTCGACAACCGAATTGGTTCTGCTGGTTGCGTTTGCAGCGTTATCACTCGCGCTCTTTCTCCGCCGCTTCGCCCCCATCCTGCGCAACATCTTCCGCGCGCGCCGCGAACCGGGCTACCGGCTGCGACCACTCAGCCGCCGCATCTGGACGTTCGGCTCGGAAGTCCTCTTTCAGTCCAAGGTCATCCGCCAGCGGCCCTTGCCGGGAATCGCGCATGCTTTCGTCTGGTGGGGATTCCTCGCCTTCGCGCTCGTCTCGCTCAACCATCTCGCCCTCGGCTTCGGCGTCGCCTTCCTCTCGCCGGATGCCCCCTTCGGCCGCTTCTACTTTCTCTTCGCCGGCGCATGGGCCATCCTTGTCGCCATCTCCATCGCTGGGCTCTTTATTCGCCGATTTTTCATACGCCCGGTCTGGCTTGGCGCGAAGCCATCCGCGGAATCAGGCGTAATCGCGCTGCTCATCTTTCTGCTGATGGCGACCTATCTCGCTGTCTTCTTCGTCAGCGGCGACACGGCGGCCAAAGCCCTCTGGTGGGCGCACGCACTCACGCTGCTCGTCTTCTTGCCGCTCATCCCCCACACCAAACACCTGCATCTCGTCCTCTCGCCCTTCTCCGTCTTTCTTAAGCGCGAACGCTTCTCAGCCATCCCGCCGCTAGCGGGCGATGATGATCTCGGCCTTTCCACCGGACGCGACTTGACCAACATCGTCGCTCTCCAGGCCTACTCCTGCGTCGAATGCGGCCGCTGCACCGAACACTGCCCGGCCGCGAACACCGGCAAGGTCCTCAACCCCAAAGAGATTGCCCTCGGCACACGCGACTACCTCAACCTCTTCGGCCCCTCATCCGATACTCCGCTGCTTGCCGAACTGCGCGGGCCCACCGACCCTGCCTTGCCCACCTCGCCGCACCTTCCACTGCTTTCCATGGAAGCCGCCTTCCAGTGCACCACCTGCGGCGCCTGCGAATTCCAGTGTCCGGTCGGCGTGCAGCATCTGCCGCTCATCGTCGGCCTGCGCCGTGGTGCGACTAACACAGGCGCATGGGAAGACAGCTACGGCACCAAGCTCTTCCTCAGCCTCGAAAAGTCCGGCAACTCTCTCGGCATGCCGGCCGGCGAACGCGACCGCTTCCTCGCCAGAGAATCGCTGCCCATCTTCGACGGCACGCAGGAGTATTGCCTCTGGCTTGGGTGCATGGGCGCCTACGACCCGCGCGGCCGCGAGATCATCGCCGATTTTGCCCGCATCATGCGACATCTGGACACGACCTTCGGCGTCCTGCGCAAGGAAAAATGCACCGGCGATCCAGCGCGCCGCCTCGGCAACGATCTCGTCTTCCAATCACTCGCTGAGTCAGGCCTGGAATCATTCAAAGCTGCGCGTGTTCAGAAGATTGTGGCGATCTGCCCTCACTGCGTGCGCACCATCGCAACAGACTGGCGCGAGTACGGCATCGCACCCGAAATCCAGCATCACTCCGAATTCCTCGCCCGCCACGCTGATAGGCTGCCCGCAGCGGCTCCAACGAAGGACGAACCACGAACAAGGGAGAACGTCGTCTACCACGACCCCTGCTATCTCGGCCGCTACCGCGACGTCTACGACGAGCCGCGCGCTATAGTCTCGCAGCAGGCCGCGCTCGTTGAAGCGCCGCGCTCGCATGAACGAAGCTTCTGCTGCGGCGCAGGCGGCGGGCTGGCATTCCTGGGCGAGGAATCGGGCGAACGCGTCTCTCACACTCGCGCCCGCGAACTCGTCGCCACCGGCGCAGACGCCATCGCTACCGCTTGCCCCTTCTGCAACACCATGTTCCGCGATGCGCTGGTCTCAATCACGCCGGCGAGCGCCACTCCGCCGCAGCTCCTCGATATCGCACAACTCACCGCGCGCCACCTGCCGAAGGATGCGAGCTCCCACATAGAACAATGAACGCGGATCAAGAGTGGAGAGAAATAATCCGTGGGGATCCATGTGAATCCGTTGTTTGCCCTGTCTTCGTTGGGCTGACAGGCGCCCGCGGCTACTCCTACCGCATCGGCACAAACTTACCAGCGCAGGAATACGGCTTCATCGTCGGAACATCCAACTTGGTCACCTTCACATCGTTGCCTTCCGCCGCCTTCGCCAGCGGCAGGTTCGTTCCGCCGTCCCCTATATCCGCCAGCTTCAGATGCAGCTTGTCCGGCGTGATGCCGTCGATGTTCACGTTCTTCAGGTCTACCTGCGTGCGATGCTCCTGGTCATAGCCTGCAAT
>DATNAU010000007.1:0-32419 GCA_035572415.1 Acidobacteriaceae bacterium | reverse complement strand
ATCGGCAGCGGGCCGCGGATTCAACACCGTAGTCGAGGGATTCACGAAGGACCTGCTGGGCGACGTGATTCCGTATGTGGACTCACACTATGCGGTGTACAAGGACCGCGACCATCGAGCCATTGCAGGATTGTCGATGGGTGGCATTGAGTCGCTGACGATTGGGCTGAACCATCTGGATGAGTTCAGCTACGTTGCGGGATTCAGCGCGGCCATCTCGCCGGCGACGTTCGATAAAGACTTCGCCTCCATCAAAGCCGACCCGAAAGCGGCAAATGCGAAGCTGCATCTGCTGTGGATCGGGTGCGGCGAGCAGGATGGCCTGTTTGCTGCGAGCAAGAGTTTCGATAAATACCTGAGCGGTGCAGGCGTGAAACACGAGTTCTATTCCATGCCGGGTGTGCACTCGTGGATTGTCTGGCGGCATTTTCTTGCCGAATACGCGCCGCAGTTGTTTCGGTGATCACAGAGGAAAGAGAGATTGATGAAGAGGAACGCGATGAGGAAAAGTTTGAAGTGGGTGGTGACGATGTGCGCGGCCGTGGCGATGCTTCCGCTGGTGATGCGCGCACAGGCGACGGCCGATCCATTTCCCGCGAACACGCAGCATCCGGCGCTGTTCCTGGTGGGCGACTCCATCGTGCGCACCGGTATGGGCGACGGCAGCGTGGGGCCCTGGGGATGGGGCGCGGAGTTGATCCCGATGTTCGATGCGACGAAGATGCACGTCTACAACGTCGCGCTGGGCGGACGATCGAGCCGTGGCTATCGCGAAGAGGGCGCGTGGCAGAAGGTGATGGACCGGCTGCAGAAGGGCGACTGGGTAATCCTGCAGTTCGGCCACAACGATGCGAAGAACTCGGAGAACTATCCCGACCGCCTGACGATCGCCGGCAACGCCGACGCGACGCAGGAGATCGAGTCGCCCGTGACACACAAGCCGGAGACGATTCACAGCTACGGCTGGTATATGCGGCAGTATGTGGCGGACGCGAAGGCCAAGGGCGCGAACGTGATCATCTGCTCGCCGCCACCGCGCAATCTGTGGGCGGACGGAAAGATTGTCCGCGGGCTCGATGGCTATGCGGGCTGGGCGAAGGAAGCAGCGCAGCAGAGCGGCGCGTACTTTATTGACCTGAATACAATTTCGGCGGACAAGTACGATGCGCTGGGCCAGGATGGATCGAAGCCGCTGTTCAACGACTTTCAGCACTCGCGCAAAGCAGGCGCGAAGCTGAATGCGGAATCGGTCGCGACGGGCATCCGGCAGTTGAATGTGCCGCTGGCCAAGGACCTGCTGCCGCAGACGGCAGCAAAGTAGCGAAACCGATTTCGACGATTGCGATGCGCAGACGCGCACAGGAGAATGCGATGAAAAAGATGCACAGGATTTTGGGAGCGGCGGCGATGGCGTCTGTCGCGATGATGATGTTTGCGCAGCCGCCCGCGCCGAGCGAGCCGGACGCGAAGACGATTACGCCGCGGCCTGACCCCAAGGAGATTCCGCTGCCCGTCATCAAGACGGACATGAAGCCGATGCCCGGCGTCGACCAACTGCCGACGCGAACGGAATTGCCCGACGTGATGACCATGAACGACGGCAAGAAGGTCAAAACCACCAAGCAATGGGATGAGCGGCGCAAGGAGATGATGAAGACGCTCGACTGGTATGCGGTGGGCGAAGCTCCCCCTCCGCCGGGCAACGTGAAGGGAACAGTCGTGCACGAGGAGACGGTATTGGACGGGAAGTACAAGTACCGCCTCGTGCATCTGACCTTCGGGCCGAATGAGAGCTTGAGCCTCGACATTGGCATTTGGGCGCCGGTCGGCAATAACCATGTGCCGACGCTCATCTCGCCGAGCGGAACGCCTCCAGGCGCAACCGCGCTGAAGCGCCTGCCCAATGGCGCCAACCAGGGACGCAATGAAGATGTGCTGCTGGTGACCGGGCCAGCTGCGCCGGGAGCCGGCGGCCGGGGCGGATTTGGTGGTCCACGGGGCGGCGCTGCGGCACAGCCGAATGGAGCCGGGAACGCTCCGGTCGCCGGCATGGGAGGCGGTGCGGCAGGCGCACGGCGCGGCGGTGCAGGTGCACCGGGCGGTGCGGCGCGTCCACGATGCGGCGGTTTCAGTGGAACGCCTTGCACTGCTGACGAGACCGCGCAGACGAACCAGGCCATTCAGCATGGCTGGGCGTATGTCACCTTCAACAACAACGACTGCGGCGAGGACACGACGCTGCGTCTTCCTGACGGCAGCTGGGCCTATCGCACGACTCGCTTCTTCCCGGCGTATCCGAACTACGACTGGGGTCTGCTGCGCGCATGGGCGTGGGGTGTCTCGCGCATTGTCGATTACCTCGAAACCGACCCTTCAGTCGACCACTCCAAGTTCGTCGTAACCGGTGTCTCGCGTACCGGCAAATCGGCGCTGATCGCCGGCGCCTATGACGATCGCATCGCGATGGTCGCGCCGGTGGCAAGCTCCGGCGGAGGGACACCGTCCTATCGCTACTCCGGCTCCGTGCCGGACCGCGGCGGCAAGGAAGGCCTGACGGAGATGGTGCGGAAGTATCCCAACTGGTACTCCCCGCATCTGCATCAGTTCTGGGGACAGCCGGACAAGCTGCCGTTCGATGAGAACTGGCTGATCGCGCTGTGCGCGCCGCGGCCCTTCATCGCGCTTGAAGGCGATCACGATCAGAACGTCAACCAGAACGGCGTCTGGCACTCGATGGTTGCGGCGAAGCCTGCGTACGACTTCCTGCATGCCAGCAACAAGATCGGCATCAGCTTTGCCGACCGGCCGCACGGCATGGTGCAGGGCGACTGGGACGCGCTGCTGGCATTCGGCGACAAGTATTTGATGGATAAACCGACCACGCTGACCTTCGACAAATATCCTCCGGGCATGGGACCAAACGATCCGAAGAACGCGGGCATGGTCAAACAGTAGAAAGTTTCATGGATGGAGAAAAGGACCCGGCACAGCGCCGGGTCTTTTTTTAAGCAGCGTCCGGGCGAAGATATGGCGAGCAAGACAAGCGGCTTTGCCAAACGTCTATCCTGCATACCTGGGCCCACGCTGTTTCGAGTCGGAGGAAGAACGATGTTCCATATCCGCCGTATGGCCTGCCTTACGAGCCGCAGTGAGTGCTGTGTATCTGTATGGAAAGGTTTTGTGGCAGCGGCTGCGACGGTTGCAGTGTGCGCGACCACGCTTGTGGCACAAGATAATGGCCCCGCTGCAAGATTCCTTGCGGTCGATGTCCATCCCAGTCTCCCGAGCATCAGCCCGGAAGCTCGCGCCGGTTTCAAAGGCGACCGATACACACTGCGCGACATGACCATGTCCGCCATGATTGCGGCGGCTTATAGTATGCGGGCCAGCGATGTGAACGGCGGACCGAACTGGCTGGACTGGAACCGCTACGACGTGATCGCGAAATTACCGCCCGGAACTACCCCCAACACGGTGCGGCCCATGATGGAGGCCATGCTGCGAGAGAGGTTCAGCCTGGTGGCACATAAGGGCAGCAAACCAATGCCGGCATTTGCGCTCACGGTGTGGAAGGGAAAATCGAAGCTCAAGGCCGGCGATCCCGCGGCGCCGAGCGAATGCAAGTCAGTGCAGCAGCCACCCTCCGACGGGCCGCAGTTGTACGTTGAAGTATCGTGCGTCAACGAGAGTATGGACCGGATCGTGCAGGACCTGCGCAGCATGGCGGGGGCCTACGTAACTGAACCAGTCGTCGACCAGACAGGCTTGAAGGGAGTGTGGAATTTCGATATCAAGTGGTCCCCCAGGAACCAGCTTGTGCAGGAAGGCGCCGATGGGATCAGCTTCTTCGATGCGTTGGAGAAGCAGCTTGGCCTGCATCTGGAAGCGGCGACTGCGCCTTTGCCGGTCATTATCGTGGACAGCGTGAATGAGAAGCCCACGCCGAACGCGGCCGACATTGAGAAGGTTCTGCCGCCACTGCCGCCGGGTGAGTTCGAGGTCGCGGTGATCAAACCAGGAAAGCCCGACGAGCAGGAAAACGGCAGCATCTCCGGCGACCAGATGAAATTGCAGGGGCTGACGCTGGACCAGTTGATCCGCGCAGTCTGGCGTCTGCCGGACGATGGGCCGATGCTAAACGGCGGCCCGGACTGGATCCGCAAGGACAAGTGGGGCATGATCGCCAAGGCGGCGAAGGCGGCTGGCGATCCAGAACTGGATGAGGACGATCTTTTCGTAATGGTGCAGAAATTGCTGGAAGATCGCTTCAAACTGGCCGTGCACACAGAAGACAAAACGATGGATGCATACAACTTGGTCGCCGTGAGTCCGAAGATGAAAAAGGCCGATCCGGGAGAGCGGACGAGGTGCTTCCAGGGAACACTGCCTGGCGCAAAAGATCCGCGGCAGGAGCATCCGGAGCTGAACAAGCTGCGGACCTGCGAAGGAATGACAATGGCGCAGTTTGCGAGCACCATTCAGGGCCAGCAGCCGGGATATGTTAAGACGCCAGTCATCGATAAAACCGGGCTCGAAGGCGCATACGACTTTACTCTCAGCTTCACCGGCGCCGGAAAACTGAAGAACCCGGTTGCGAAGGCCGAAGGAGATGCCGCGGCTGACCCGGGTGGCGGGATGTCATTCTTCGACGCCGTTCAAAGAGAGCTCGGACTTAAGCTCCAGCCGGTGAGACGGCCGGTGTCCGTCCTGGTGATCGACCATGCAGAGAAGCCGACGGAGAATTAGCTGATGTCAGCCCGACAAAGAAGCACCGTTAGGTTGCAGACCTGCACGCTTTGGATCTTTTTGGTTCCGCTCGCACTCGCGCAGGGCACTCCACCTCCGGCGATGGCGCCCGACGCAAAGCCCGCGCTCGACGTTGCCACCATCAAGCCGAGCCAGCCGGATGAGCAGCGGCTGGTGTACGTGGAAGGCACGCACCTCGCGACGCGAGCGACAACGCTCGTCGACCTGATGACCTTTGCCTACTCTGTGCATTCACTCCAGATCACCGGCGGACCGCAGTGGATACGCTCGGACCGCTACGACGTGCTGATGCAGCCCAATCCCGGCGGCAGGCCAAGCACTGCCCAGATGCGGTCCATCATGCAGGGCCTGCTGGCGGACCGCTTCCAGTTGCGGCTGCACCACGCCAGTAAGGAAATGGAGGTCTATGCGATCGTGCCGTCGAAGCGCGGCCCGCATCTGGCACCGACCACCGCTGGGGAAGTTGCCGCAAATACTGCGGCGGTAGGATTCGCGCCGGGAAGGATGACCGCCAGCAACGCAAGCGTGACCGAGTTTGCCAATCTGCTGAACCGCTACGGTCAGCTCGAATGGCCCGTCGTGGATGACACGCATATTCCGGGCAAGTTCGATTACAAGCTGGCATGGATTCCCGGTGCCGCGCAGCTTGCCAGTTCGTTGCCGTTGCCTGCGGGAACTGATCCCGCGCCCGCCTCCGACCTCTTTGCCGCAATAGACGAGCAGTTGGGGCTTGAACTGAAGGCGCGCAAGGAGCCGGCAGATGTTCTGGTGATTGATGCCGTGGAGAAGCCGTCAGCGAATTAGCCGGCGCTATTGTGCCGGGGTCCTCGCCGTCGTTGTGGCAGCAGCCGACTTGATCCGCTCCATGAACGATTCGTAGATGAAGTCGAGCTTGTGAGCTTGCCACTCGACATCCGGTACGGCCTGTAGCTGGTCGCGCGGAATGACGGGCACACCGGCGTCGAGAGCGAGCAGGCCGCCTTCACCTGTCTGGTTGGAGATGGTGGCGCCGGGCGGGTCTGGCGTTTGGGGTGGCGTGTGTGCTCCGCGGGCGAACCATTCGGAGATACGCACCTTGGGCATGGCGTTGATCGAAGCTTCCGTCCAGTTGGGGAAGTGCAGCTGGCGGTTGAGCCACAGCGCTCCCGCGCGCGTAATGAAGTTCGGCCGATGGCCGGCGTTGGGGAACCACACGGTCTCAAACAAGTTGGCGCGTGTGCCGGAAAGCGCGGCGGTACGGTCGCGGAGTTCGCTGAAGAAAGGCTCAAAGTTGTTGGGTGTGACGATCAGCGGGTCCACCATGCCGTTCATCACCAGCGTCGGTCCGCGCTGCTGGTTCAGGGCATAGAGAATCGCCGCGCGGTCGCCAAGGAAGCCGAGCGCCTTATAGGGCCCGGCCTGGCACATCACCTTGGGGCTGACGGCCCAGTAGCTGTGGTCGCCGCCAAGGTTGCCGCCGCCGGAGAGAACCAGCGCGTGGATTCGCGGATCGATCGCGGCGGCGATCGCGGAGTGGAACGACCCCATGGAGAAGCCAAGCACAGCGATGCGACCCGGATCGACGTCGCTGCGCTGAAGCAGATAGCTGACCGACTGAAGGATGTCGGCGATCATGGTGCCACCGAGCCGCTCCGGCAGTTGTGCGCCGGGAACGAAGACATCGTGGGCGCGGCTTGCCGATTTGCGGTCGATGTTCCGCTCATCTTCGCCGATGGGATCGTAGGTCACGACAACCGCCCCGGCTCGCGCATACAGAATCCCGGTGTAGTACGCGTACCAGGAGGTCTTGTCGCCGCCATGTCCATTGACCACGACAATTCCCGGCACACCCTTGCCCCCCAGCTTCGCCGGCCGATAGACAATCGCCGGAATCCTCATGCCGTAAAGCGAGGCATAGGTCACACGCTCAGCAACAACGCCCGGCGCAGGCGAGAAGCTCGACCATGTATGCGGCGCGGGTGAGGGAAGTGGATCGAGGATGTAGAGCGCCTTCCTGATCTCGGTGCGCCAGGTGGCATACTGGGCGGCGCTGGGATGCGCCGATGGCGGGTTCGGTGGCGTCGCGGAGGGCTGCCATGGGATAAGTTGAGCAGGCGCGGTGCCAGTGGCCAGCAAAACGGTTGAGACAATCGCAAGTGACCGGATTCTTGACATGACGATTGGCGCGAGTGGAAGATGGCCTCCGATCAATTGGACGGACCAGTTGGCGACTTTTTCTCCCTCCCAAGCGTATCTAGAGCGAAGCGAAAGCAGAGCACTTTGGACCGGACCTTTATATAGGCCGGGCGTACGTGTGCGCCAGAGAGTCACAAGACAGAAGGAGAACGGATGAGGCGGAGAGAGTTTCTAAAGACGGCGGCGCAGGGTGCGGTCGCGACATCGTTCGGGGGAATCACCCTGGCGCAGCAGACAAAACCAGCCGCCTCGGCGGCAATCTCTCATGCGCCGGCCTCAACCGCTGCGCACAAACCGCCGGCCGCAAAGCCGAAGCTCTCTCTGAACGTAAAAGACCAGGGCGCGACTGGCGATGGCAGGACCAAGGATACGCTCGCGATCCAGCAGACGATCGAGCGCTGCTCGATGTTTGGCGGCGGCGAGGTCTTTGTGCCGGCAGGGAACTATCTGACCGGCGCGCTGGCGCTGCGCAGTGGTGTCACGCTGCGGCTGGACGACGGCGCAACACTGAACGGCTCGCCGGATGTAACCACCGACTATCCCTTCGCGGAGGTGCGCTGGGAGGGCCACTTCATGAAGGGCTACAGCGCCTTCATCTCTGCAACCGATGCGACGGATATCGGCATTGTCGGCCCCGGCAGGATCGTTGCAACTCCGGCAATTAAAGGACGGCTGGAACGCCCCAGCGGCTACCGCCTGCCCGCGCTGCTCGAGTTCACCAACTGCAAAAACGTGAACATCGAAAACCTCTACACGGAGCAGACGGGCATGTGGTCGATCCATCCGTTGTTCTGCGAGAATGTGACGTTCAAAAACGTGACCGTCAAGAGCGGCGCGGACGGCATCGACGTCGATTCCTGCAGGCATGTCCTCATCGATGGCTGCAACTTCGATACCACGGATGATTCTATCTCGCTCAAGTCGGGCCGCGGTCTCGAGGGAAACACCATCGGGCGCCCCACGGAGGATGTCACTATCACCAACTGCACCTTCTTCGATCGCGTGTGGGCGTGCATCGGAATCGGCAGCGAAACGTCAGGCGGCATTCGCGGCGTCAAGGTCGATCACTGCAAATGCAATGGCGCGGGCACCTTCGCCATCTACATCAAGAGCCGGCCGGGCCGCGGAGCGTTCATTGAGGATATCTCCATGAACGACCTTGAGGTCTCAGGCGCGAAGCTGGGATTCCTGCGCTTCAACATCCTGAACAGCGGCGTTGAAGACAAGCCAAACCTTGTGCCAGGCGATGAAGGTATTCCTACCATCCGCAATTTCCGCTTCAGCAACATCAAAGTCCACGACGTTCCCATTCTGGTGGACGGCAGCAGCATCGACCCCAAAAAGCCTCTCGAAGGCTTCTCGCTGACGAACGTCACCGGCACCTGCGGAAACACCGCACCAGGGAACCGGCCGCGGGGCTTTCCGGAGCACATTCCGGCGATGATCTCGCTGGCCAACATCCACAACGCCGTCCTTAGCGGAATCCATGTCACGGTCACGGATTTCAAGGGACCGATGCTCGCCACTTACAACGTGACGGGTACGGGCCTCAGCGGGGCAGTTGAACTCGCCGCGGCCGACCGGCCGAAAGTGCCGGATCCGATACAGCCTCCGGCAACCCCTTACGTGCTTCGCTGAACCCAAAGCTATTTATCCCGCGGCCGCGATCTCTTTGAGGATTGCGGCCGCGGCATTTCGGGGATCGGGAGCGCGCGTAATCGGCCGGCCCACGACGAGCATGGATGCCCCGCGAGCAATGGCATCCGCTGGGGTGGCGATGCGGCTCTGGTCCGCGGCCTCAGATGCGGCAGGCCGGATGCCGGGGACAACCAGCAACGGCGTCGAGCCGAGCATCTTGCGAATGGCAGGAACCTCCTCCGCAGAGCAGACGAGGCCATCGATCCCGGCGGTTCGGGCAAGCTGCGCCAAACGGAGAACCTGAGTTTCAGCGAAAGACTGCTCACCGGCGCCGCCGCTGAGAGTGTTTCCGTCGCCGCAAACGCCGATAGCCCGGAGCCCGGCGGAGTCCATGCTGGTAAGAACGGTAACGGCAAGCAGCCGCGGAGCATCCGGAACCGAAGCCGCCGCTTCGGCCGCAGCGCGCATCATCTTTTCGCCGCCTGAAGCGTGCAGGGTCAGCAGTGAAGCGCCCATGGAAGCGACGCTACGGACGGCGGATGCAACTGTGTTCGGGATATCGTGCAATTTCAGGTCAAGGAAGACAGAAAAGCCGCGTTCCCTGAGCCTCTCGACAATGGAGTTGCCGGCTGCATAGTAAAGCTCCATACCGACCTTGAACCAATGGCATAGGCCATCAAGACGATCTATAAGGTCCATTGCCGAGGAGGCGGCAGGGAAGTCGAGCGCCACAATCAGACGATTTGCAGGATCAGTGCCTCTGCCCGCAGGCGGAGATGAAGCAGGCGCATCGGATGTCATGGCCCCAGTCTACCGTGCGAGGATCATGCGAAATCTCGCCCCGCACCGGTGCCGAGCCAACTCAGCGGGCGAGAGACCCGGCCGGCCGGAAGAGCGTGGGAAACTGGAGCTGCGCGACCAGAGCTTCGGCCAAGGCGGGGTCATTCTGATGGACCTGCTCGATTTTCACCCTGCCGACTCCCGAAAGTCCGATAACACGCGCCGCAGCATAGGACAGATCGACGATGCGGCCATTGACGACCGGCCCACGGTCATTGACGCGCACGAACGTGCTCTTCCGATTGTGGAGGTTGGTCACACGCAGCCACGTACCCATCGGCAGAGTGGGATGGGCGCAGGTGAGTTGATTCATGTCATACGCTTCGCCGGCTGCCGTGGTGCGGCCCTGGAAGTGCGCTCCGTACCAGGAAGCGATTCCCACCTGGTACCAGTGCCGGGGGTTGTGGGCCTTTGTTGACGGGGAATGTGTCGGGCGCTGGGTGGCAGGGCTGGCTCCGCCGTTGGCGGACGCTGTAAAGGCGAGGGCGGCAAACAGCGCGCCGGCCGCCAGCTTATGAAAGGAACCTGAGGCAGGGATGTGGACTCGTTTGAAGGCTGTTCTTTCCATTCGCACGCTCCTTCTGTAATTGTCTTGACCTGCTGCGGCCAAGTCAAACATCTGCAAGCGGTTACAGGCGAAAACAAGTTGCCGAAAGAGCCCTCTTTGTGATATAGAAGAATGGTGCGCCGGTGAGGGGAAACTGCCACGGAAGTGGTAGTTTCGAGGGCCCATACAGGTTCGATGCGGGCAAGCTGGCTGCTAAGTCCTTATACAAAGATTTTTCCAGAAAAATTTGCGGATTTGCATCCCGATTTTTGGGCTTCGATGCCCCAATGAAGACTGCTTTAACCATCGCCGGCTTCGATCCCTCTGCAGGAGCCGGAGTTACGGCGGATCTGATGGTCTTCGCGGCACACGGGCTGCACGGGATCGCCGCCATCACCGCGCTGACCGTTCAATCTACCCTGGGGGTTCGGGCGAGCCATGCCGTGGACCCCGAAATCCTGCGGACTACGCTGGAGTGCCTGGATCAGGATATCCGGCCATCCGGGCTAAAGATTGGAATGGTGTCGTCCCAAGCTAACCTGCGTGTAATCAGCGGATATCTGAAAATATTTAAGTTCCAGCATTCAGATGAAGAGAGAATTCCTATCGTGCTCGATCCCGTATTGATGTCAAGTTCTGGCCGGGAACTCCTTGACCCGGAAGGTTTTGCCGGCCTGAAAGAGTCTTTGCTGCCGCTCGTTGACTGGGTGACCCCCAATACTGACGAATTGAGCCGGCTTACTGGGCTGGGGGTCGGATCGCACCAGGACCTGGCGATTGCGGCACGGCAGCTGCAGGGGCAGGTTGGTCGGCGCATAGGGGTCTTCGCCAAGGGCGGACATTTGGAAAACCCCGACGATCTTTTATTGATGCCCAACGGCGAAGAGCATTGGCTGGCGGGAGAGCGGATTGAGACCAACTCAACCCACGGAACCGGATGCGCTTTGTCGAGCGCATTCCTAAGCCGGCTGGTACTCGGAGACGATCCGCTGGAAGCGGCGCACAGGGCGAAAGATTATGTGGCGAGCGCGATGCGAAAAGCCCCCGGGGTCGGGAACGGGAAGGGCCCGCTGGGGTTACTGTGGCCCCTTTCCGGCCAGCAGCGCGGCTGACTATACAGAATATCTGTTATCAGACGTTGGCCTGGTGGGCCGCTCCGCCGGCTGGAACCTGGCCCGGAACGAACAGCTGCACTTGGCCGCCGCAGGAAGTCAGCTTCGTTGGGCCCGTCTGTTGAAGCTGATTCATCGGCAACCGCCGCCCACAAAGTGGACAATCTCCAGCCGGTCGCCGGATTGCAGCCGCAGTTGCTCCCATTGAGTGCGCGGTGCAATCTGATGGTTCAGCTCGACCGCGACGCGGTCGCCTTTGAGGTCCATCTCCGCAATTAATTCCGCCACCGCGCAGCCGGGATCCAGCTTCACGAATTTCCGCGGCTGGCCATTGATGGTGATAGTAAGCGGCATGAATCTCAGCCTAACAGGCCGGCGAAAATGATCGCAGCACCGAAGAAGCGGAGCGAGCAGCCAGACCCTGTTCGAACCTTCGTAATGTGTTAGATTGCAGTTAGTCCGCCACGTGCGGAGAGATGGCCGAGTGGCTGAAGGCGCACGCTTGGAAAGCGTGTATAGTGAAAGCTATCCAGGGTTCGAATCCCTGTCTCTCCGCCACTTCCTGTTCGCACGAGCCCGCTGAAAAGCGGGCGTTTCCATCTGGCGCGATCCAGTTTCAACGTCTTCCCTGCCCTTTGCAGCGGCACCAAACGGACCAGGACAGGCCTGGACTTGCAGCGAACGATGCGGCTGCGCATTAGACCCTGAGAATGTCTCCGTCGCGCGCGACCATCTGGTACAGGACCGGGTTGACGAAGAAGCCGAGGAAAAGCCGCGAGATCAGGCCTGCGACAATGACGATGGCAAAGGGCTTCTGCGTATCGGAGCCGATACCCGTAGAGAGCGCCGCCGGCAGGAGCCCGAGGCAGGCAACCAGGGCGGTCATCATAATAGGTCGCAGTCGCAACAGCGAGGCCTCGCGGGTTGCGGTGCGGATATCCAGGTTCTGTTCGAGCCTCAGTTTGTTGATGTACGAGACGAGAATGACGGCAGTTTCGACCGAAACGCCGATCAAAGCCAGCATGCCCAATCCGGATGACGCGCTAAACGGCGTACCACTGAGCTTGAGGGCAAGCAAAGCGCCGACAGGCACCGTAAGGATGACTCCCAGAACGATGATCACCGGAAATTTGAAGTTGTCATAAAGCGCAAACAGGATCAGGAAGATGAGGAAAATCGCCAGCGGCCCGATGAAGGCCATCTGGTGCTTGGCGGCGAGAAGCTCATCGTACTCTCCACCCCAGCTGACCCGGTAGCCGGATGGAAGCGACTTCTGAATATCCTTCACCGCTTGTTGGCCGGCAACAACACCGCCTTCAAGGTCGCGGCCTTCGATGCTGTATTGCACTCCGATATAGCGCGAGTTGTTTTCGCGATAAATGAAGGATGCTCCGCCAGCCTCATGGATGTTCGCGAGCGCGCTAAGAGGAATTTGCTGGCCTGAAGGGGTTCCCACCAGCAGATTGCCAATCTGTTGCTGACTCTCGCGGAATTCCGGTTTCATGCGGACTACAAGGTCGAAGAGTTTCTCTCCCTGGATGACCTGGGTCGCTGCCTGGCCTCCGACAGCCGCCTGGACGATGGCTTCTACGTCAGCCACATTGATTCCATAGCGAGCAATCTTGTCGCGGTCAACATCGATCAACAAGCTCGGCTGGCCGAGTTCGCGGACTACGGTCAGATCCGTGAATCCCGGCACCTGACTCAGCCGGCGCTTGATTTCAAGAGCGGTATTCTGCAGAACATTCAGGTCGGGGCCGTAGATCTTTACCGCTAACGCGCTCTTCAGCCCGGTGAGAGCCTCATCCACTGCGTCTTCGGCCGGCTGCGTATAGTTGAAAATCACGCCCGGAAACGCCTGGAGATGCTTCTGAATGTCGGCAGTCAACTCCGCTTTGTTGTGGATGCTCCCGGATTTCCATGCGGCGTCATCATACGGTTTCAGTCCCACGTAAAACTCGTCGTTGAAAAACCCGGTTGGGTCAGTTCCGTCGTCGGGGCGCCCAAGCTCCGAACCCACATCCGTCACCATCGGATATTTCAGCAAAATATCGCGGACCTGCGGCGAGAACTTGCTCGCTGTATCGAATGAAACCGTGTACGGCATGGTGGCCCGAATCCACAGAGCGCCCTCATCGAGGTGCGGCATGAATTCTCCACCTATGAAGGGAATGAGCAGCAATGTGGCTGCGAAGATCGCGCAGGACACGATCATCGTCGCCTTAGGGTGGTCGAGACACCAATCGAGCCAGACGGCGTACTTGTTGCTGATCCATCGAAACGGCTTGTTATCGGGCTCATGAACGCGCTTCTTGAACCAGAAGGCGCACATCACCGGAACAAACGTGAGCGTCAGGATCAAAGCGCCAACCAGCGCGATCGCGACCGTATCTGCCATCGGCTTGAAGAGCTTTCCCGAAGGGCCGCTCAATGCGTAAATGGGCAGGTAGCCCGCGATAATCACTGCGACGGAGTAGAAGATGGGGCGATCGACATCTTTCGCCGCGCCGAGAATCACTTCTTCGAGGTCGTAGTCCTGGCCCGCGCGCGCGCCCAATTCCCGGAAGATGTTTTCGACCATGACCAATGTGCCGTCGATGAGAATTCCGAAATCGATAGCGCCGATGGAAAGCAGGTTGGCGGGAATCCCCTGCGCGTGCAGGAAGATGAACGCAAACAGGAGAGACAGCGGAATGGTGAGTGCTACGATGACCGCGGCGCGGAGATTGACCAGAAAGGCCATCAGGACGATCAGGACCAGGGCCATGCCGAGCACCAGGTTGTGTTCCACGGTGTCGACCGTCAATTGAACAAGATCGCTGCGGTCATAGTAAGGACGAACCTTCACATCCTGCGGCAGCAGATGTTCATTGAGCTCACGCGTCTTCGCTTCCACCCCTTTCAGCACATCCTGCGTCTGCTCGCCACGCCGCATCATGATGACGCCTTCTACGGCATCATCCGTTTTGTTGAATCCGAATTCACCAAGACGGGGCGCATTCCCGATAACGACATCGCCGATGTCCTTGATGCGCACGGGTACGCCATTCTGCGTTCCGACGACGATGTTTCCTATGTCCGCGGTGTCGCGCACGAGGCCGATGCCGCGGACGTAATAAAACTGGTCGCCCTGGGAGTAGAAGCCGCCTCCGGCGTTGGAGTTATTGGCGGAAAGCTGCTGGATGACCGTCGGCACGGTGATATGGAACGCGTAGAGTTTGGCCGGGTCGAGCAGCACCTGGTATTGCATGACGGTGCCGCCAAAGCCTGAGTCGTCGGCGACTCCCGGCACCTGCTTGTACTCACGCTGGATAATCCAATCCTCGTAGGTCTTCAGTTCCTGTGGCGTACGGTCCGGGCTCTGGATCACATAGCGATAAACCAGTCCGGAGGGGCTGGCGAGCGGAGCGAGGGTGGGCGCGACGCCCTGGGGATAAGTGACTTCACTCAGGCGCTGAAACACCTGCTGGCGCGCGAAGTAATCATCGGTATCTTCGCCGAACGTGAGGATGACATCGGAGAGACCGTAGAGCGAGATGGACCGCATTACGGTGAGCTTGGGAACGCCATTCATCTCCACTTCAGTGGGGACCGTAACCAACCGCTCGACTTCCTCAGCCGCATGCCCCGGCCATTGCGTGATGATCTCCACCATCGGGGGCGAAAGGTCGGGATAGGCGTCCACCGGCATGTTGTGAAACGCGATGGCGCCCGCCACACAGATAAAGGCGGCAAGGAACAGAACGATGGGGCGCTGGCGTAGCGCGAATTGTACGACGCGATGAATCATCGGATACTGCCCCTCTTAGTGCTGCAGCGAATTTGCGAACTGAAGGAAGAGGCTGCCATTGCCTACAACTTTCTCTCCGGGTGAAATGCCTTTTGCGATCTGGACCTGACCATCCTGCGCTTCGCCCAGGTCAACGTCGCGCCGGCTGAATTGGTTTGCGCCCGTCAGCACGTAAACGAACGGCCGGTTGTCGTCATCGTGCAGGACCGATGCATTGGGCACGGCCAGCGCATTTGAAAGCACACCGGCCGTAACAATGACGGTGCAGTACATATCCTTCTTCAGTTTTTCGCCCGGGTTTTCTACCACAATGCGGGCCTGCAATGTTCTGGTGTTCGCATCGAGCGCCGGCGAAACGTATGAAATTTTTCCGTGGAAGCTTTCGGGAAAGGCATCGGTCTGTACGATCACGTCATCGCCGGTACGCACGTACTTCAGGTCGGCCTGATAGACGTTTGCGAGAACCCATACCGTGCTGAGATCGGAGATGGTAAAGGCCTGGGTCTGACCCGCCTGCACCACCTGGCCCGGCGATACGAGGCGCTCGACCACTTCGCCGCTGATGGGGGCGAGCACTGGAATCTGAGCCGATGAGGGCGCCTTTGCCAGGTCGGCGGGATTCTTGATTCCCAGGATCTTCATGCCCTGCTCCGCCGCGTTGCGGTCCGCCTGGGCCTGGCTGCGGTCGGACTCTGCCTGCTCCAGATCGCGTTCGGCAATGGCATGGTGCTGATAGAGGTCCTGGGCGCGGGTATAGTTTTTCTGCGCCAGCCGATACGAATCGTCAGCCTTCAGATAAGAATCCAGCAACTGCGCATAGTCCGGGCTGCTGACTTCGAGCATCGGTTGTCCAGCCTTTACGTGCGCTCCGGGTAAAGCAAGAATTCTGGTGACAGGTCCCCCGACCTGCGTAATGACAGGTGTTGTGTTGAAGGCGTTGTACGCCACCGTGCCAGTGAGTCGAAGCGTATGTTTCAGCGGGGCGGGTTCGATGGTCACCAACTGCACGTGAGCCATCTGATCCTGAGGAATGGCGAAGAGCTGGGGAGTAGCGGACGAAGAAGCGCGCTGCGAAAACGATGTCATCTGCTCCGCGTTCTCCCGGTTGCCTGAGTGACAGGCTGCGATGGAAAAGGCGAATGCGAGCCCTAACGCGCTCTTGACGATGCTGCGACGGTGACTAATGGCTCGAAGAATCATGGGATGCTCCTGGTTCCCACGGCTTCGCGAAGCTGCTCCTGCGCGAGCAGGAAGGACGCCAGCGCCTGGCGGTAGCCGAGTTGTGTAGTGCGATAACTGCGTTCCGCGTCGAGAAAGTCGAGCAGGCTGGCGGCGCCATGCCTGTAGGCGTAATCGCTGATGTCCCGCGATTGCTGCGCCTGGTCAAGGTAGCCGGAGCGATAAAGCGTGATGATCTGGTCATCTGCGCGCATGGCTTCATACGCATCCCTTACATCCGTCAACACCTGGCCGCTTGCGTATTTTTCCTGTTCTTCGGCCTGGGTAACGGCAAATGCTGCTCGCGCAATCTCTCCCTGGTTGCGGTCGAAGATAGGCACTTGCATCGATCCGAAGAGCGAGATTTCGTTCAGATATCCGAGATGGGTGTAATTGATTTCGCCCGTTACATCTCTCTTGCCGATGGCTTGCTGCAGTTGGTGCTGACTGTTTGCAGCCGTCACGCCCAATTGGGCCGCGCGCAAGTCCGGCCGGCTCTGAAGCGCCTTGGCCTGGAAATCTTCCAGGCTCCCGGAGATGGGCTGGTAGTTGAAATCGCCGGCGACGTCATAGTCCGGGTTGACCGATTCATACCCGAGCAATTGCCTGAGGTCCGAAAGTCCCTGCACTCTGGCAAGCTGCGCCTGCGAGACGTCCGTCTGGAACTGCAGCATCTGGAGCTTGATCTTCAGAAAATCGTTTTCGCCGATATCACCGGCCTTGTAGCGCGCCTCAGTGATGTCGATCGTGTTCTGGAAGCTTTTAAGATCCTCGTTCGCCAGCTCGAGAGTCGACTCCGCCAGTTCCACGGCTATGAATTGCGAGGCAACATTGAAGGCAACGCTGCGCTCATTGTCATCCACCTGGGAACGCGTGACGGCGGTCGCATCTTTCGCTGCCTGTAAGCGGTGCTGGCGCTTTTTGCCTCGCTCGAACAAGTAGCTGACACCGAGGTCGAACTGCGACGTATTGTCGATGAAATCCGGCGTTAAATTGCTCGGCTGGAAGACGGGCAGGAAGAGCGCATCTCCCATCAGCACGGGATTGGGGCGCAGATTGGCGGTGACTTCCGCGGCTTCATTCTGCTGAACCGTGGTTCGCAAGGCCAGCAGATTGTGATTGTGCTGCAAGGCAAGCTGGATGGCGTCAGTAAGAGTGATGAGCTGTCCGCCCGGCTTCTGGGCAAGCGTACTGGCCTGGGGCGGCGGCGACGGAGTCTGAGAGGGAGCCGCCTGGGCGCTCACAACTCCAGACCAAAGTACGAACGTCAATGGAAAAGACGTACGAAATAGCGGTAGACGCATAGAAGGTCGACCTCCTGAACAAGAGACATAGCCGATGAACGTGCCAGGGCGGCACTGGGGGAAACGATCGGCTATACAGGAGGCGCGCGGGAGGGTATCTTCCACGCAATGATGCGCGAGATCAGGCGAGTGCAACGAGGCGCCGGTTCAGCGTAGGCGAAGGCAATGGCGTAGCCGTCACT
Source organism: Acidobacteriaceae bacterium (assembly GCA_035572415.1). Taxonomy (GTDB): domain Bacteria; phylum Acidobacteriota; class Terriglobia; order Terriglobales; family Acidobacteriaceae; genus Edaphobacter. The sequence goes on along the minus strand of DATNAU010000007.1, from coordinate 14,846 downwards.
GACGGCGACGGGTTGATCGATGACCAGGTGGCAAAGCGTGCATTGGTTGCAGGGGCCATGATCGTGATGATGCCAGACCATGCCGAGAGTCACCGCCATCAGGAGGACGATCAGCCCAATGGAGACGATAACCTGCCGGGTTCGCGTTTGGTCAGACATTTGGAGTCAATCCAAGATAACCCCATTGCTCACAGAATGTAGCAACTGCAATTATGCCCTGACTTCGAGGGCGGGTCGAATTTCGACCATTCCACAGCTTCGAGGCTCCGTCCCGCCCTCCAGAACCAGGAAAGATTGCGACCTTCCGGCGGAGGTGAGGATGATGCCCGCATCTTACGGAGACGGCAGCGCAAATGCAAAGATGTCGCTTCCGGCTGCAATGGAGAAATACTGTCTACCCGAGACGGCATAGCTCATGGGCGATGCATGCGCCATCTGGCCAAGATTGAAGTGCCAAAGCGGTTTGCCGGTATGCCCGTCCGCGACCACGAAGTTTTCGGCGTCATCACCGTACGCAATCAGTCCGGTTGCGGTTGTCATCACTCCGCTCCAGCCTTGATACGGCCCGATCTGGCGATCCCGCCAGGCGAAATCCAAGGTCCCAAGGTGGAATGCGTTGATGTAGCCCGTCGTGTTCTGCCCATCCGCCAGCCGAGTGCCGGTCGAATAATACGTATGCCCCTCTTCAAACGGCTCCGGCTTCGAGCGGAAGATGCCGCAGGCCTCCAGGGAGCGAAAGTAGAACATGTGAGTCTCAGGGTTGTAGCTGGAGGAATACCAATTGGTGGCTCCCCCAGCCGCCGGACAGACGCGGACGCCCTCTTCGTCGGGAATGAGCCCGGCCGAGATCGGGCGGCCCGCGGAGTCAATTCCTTTGGCCCATGTTTGCTGCATCGCGAACTGCTTTGCGAACAGGAACTGACCGTTGGTGCGATCCAGAATGTACAGGAAGCCGTTGCGGTTTGCGGTGATCACCAGTTTGCGCGGCCTTCCTTTGAACGGCGCATCGACAAGCACGGGAGTCTGCACCGCATCGTAGTCATAAAGATTGTGCGGGCTGTACTGGAAGTACCATTTCAGTTTTCCCGTATCCGGGTCCAGAGCCAGAAGACAGCTGGTGTAGAGATCGTCCCCGGGGCGGACGCTGCCGTCATAGTCGGGCGACGGATTGCCCGTGCCCCAGTAGACCGTGTTCAACTCCGGATCGAATGTGCCGGGCATCCATGTGGTCGCGCCTCCATGGAGATACATGTCGCCGGGCCAGCTCTCGCTTCCCTTCTCTCCCGGCGCCGGGATCGTCCAGAAACGCCACAGCTCCTTACCGGTGTCCGCATCGAACGCCGCCAGAAACCCGCGCACGCCGTCGTCGCCGCCTGAGGTGCCCACCAGCACCTTGTTTTTTACGATCAGCGGGGCGCTGGTCGCTCCGTAGTTCCTATTGCCGCTGGCGTACGGAACGTCCCAGATAAGATTGCCCGACCGCGCATCCAGGCAGAGCAAGTGGGCGTTGTCGGTTTCCATATACACGCGCGTGCCAAGGACCGCGACTCCGCGATTGCGATGCAAAGCAGCGTCATCAACCAGACCTCTGGTAACAGGTCGCGTATGGCGCCAGAGAACTTTGCCGGTCTGTGCGTCCAGCGCATACGCATCGTTAGCGCTTGTCACAAACATCACTCCGGCCACCACGACCGGAGTTACCTCCAGCGTCCATGGATCGCGGACATGAAACACCCATTTCGGAGCGAGACTCGCGACATTGGCCGGCGTGATCTGGGTCAAGGAACTGAATCGCCGGCCTGTGTCGTCGCCGTTATACGAGGTCCAGTCTGCGGCAACGGGTTCTTTCGTGAGATCGCCGGGTGGGACAGCGATTTGCCCGATGGAATCATCGCTGCGCGCCGTGGCTTTCGTATGCTCGGTCCTTTCACCACCTGCGGCGGCTGCCGTCTCTTGCGCGCTCGGCGCGGGGTTGGTGCCGCGAGAGCTCACCATGAGGAAGCTCACGATGTCGTTGAGTTCCTTTGCCGTGAGTCGAGCGCCGTAGTCGTTGGGCATCAGCGAATGGTTTGTATAGTCGAGGTCTCGGATATGCTCTCGATCCAGAAAGTGATACTGACCATCGACCGTCTGCAAGGTGAGCCGGAAGGCATCTTCGCTGCGAAGTAAGCCGGTAAGTTCGCTTCCTTCCCCCGTGGTCACTTTCACAACCCGAGACGCCGGCGTAAGAGCCTTGTCCGGGTCGACGATCGCCTGCCGGATGGCGCTCACGCTTCTCCTGCGGGCGTATGCGCTCAGATCCGATCCCATGAATCCACCCACGCCGAAGATCATGTGGCAGTTGGAGCATTGTGCGCGCCCGAAATAGAGCGCCCGGCCCGCATCCGCGTTCCCCGGCAGCGCTTCTTCCTGCGACTCCGAGGAATTGTCGTTCGCCTCCATCCTCCGCATGTACCGGAGGATGGCCGTGATGTTGCTCTCACCGATCTGCGCGAACGGCGGCATGCCCGACTCAGTACCATCCTGCACAACATGCACGAGTTGCTCTTCGGTCAGCGTTCGGATGCTAAGCCGCGTAGCTACCGAAGCCGCTCGATCGCCGCCCTTGCCATCGGCCCCGTGACATCCGGAGCAGTTCGCCATGTACTGCGCGGCCCCATCCTGCGCGGAAGCCGCCAGTGGAAGCGCAGGTAGAACCAGTCCCAGAGTCAGCAGTCCATACCGGACTATCCGTAGCGCTTTTTCGCGACAATCTAGTCGAAAAAATGGCGACCATGATGGTTTCCGCGCATCTATGGAACGTGAGATACTAGCCGTCGCAGTTCTGTGGAGTTCGACATGCGCGCTGTTCTTTCGCTGGCTCTCTTCGCTTCTGCCGCCTTCGCCGCCGCTCAGGTCAGCTATCAACCAGTTTCGACAAGTGGCTCGATTCATACTCGCATCGAAGGCATCAGCATCCCATCCATTCCCAATGCTCCCTTCACTGCAAAGGTCCAGGTGACCTGGGAGCGCCCACTGGTGGGCGGCGGCTCCGTTTCGAGGAAGTATTACACCTCGGTGGCCCGCGATGCGGAGGGACGAGTGCGCCGCGAATCGCGCGACTTCATTCCGTCGAGCTCCAGCGCCAATCCACCCCTGCGCAGCTTCTCGATCTATGACCCTGTCGCGAGCACACGGACTACCTGCACCATCGCCACGATGAGCTGCATGGTCGCCGATCTTCGTACGCCGCTTCCTCCGCCCGCGGGACCGGCGATCGTTCATCGGAAAGGTCCTGCGCCGGAAAGCCTTGGACAGCAGACCATGAGCGATCTTCCGGTAACCGGAACGCGGGTCACAACCAATTCCACTGTCGGCAGTGGCGGCAACAACCGGATTCTCATCAGCCACAAAGAAGAGTGGTATTCGCCCGATCTGCAGATGGACCTGTCGGTGGTCCGAAACGATCCGCAACTCGGGCAGATCGACATGACCGTGACCGACCTGGTCCGGGGCACTCCGGACCCGTCCTGCTTCACCGTGCCTCCCGGCTTCGCTGTTGTGGATACCCGCGCGGGTCAGACTGTCCTGCAATAGCAATTTGCGGCGTAACCATCTGGCTGTTCGATCCAATCTCATCAGCGGCATAGCGTCGTCCTGCGGGATTCCCCCGGCTGCCCTTGGCACCGTTACGAACGAGGTTTGGCGACGGAGCGATCGCCGGATGCCGCATCCACCACCACGCTGAAATCGTCGGGAACAGCCGCGAGAGCGGGCTGAAACGATCTGTCCGATGAGCTCTGTAGAGCGTACAGGGTCCCTACATTAGCCCGCGGCCTTTGCACAATGTTGATCGCCGCAGCCGCAGTGTCGCGGGGCGGCGCTGCGCTGGATGCTGTTTCGCGCGCATTGGCAAAGAGAATTGCGCACGCATGGGAATCGGGCGCGCTGCTGTTGATGCATGCGGACAGAATGTTCGCCAGGGTGTTGATCGTTCTCCGCGACGTTCGGCTCCCCGAAGTGGGAGGCGATGTTTCCCCGGCCATTCCGGTTGCGGTGTGAACAAGGCTGGCTGCAATGTTGGATGTCACACGCCAGGGCGCCGGCCCTGAATAGAAATAGTGAGTGGGATCGGTGGCGTCATCGCCTAGCGCGTAGGCGGCGGCGACCGTTGTTGCCGCATTCATAAAGACAAACGGCACTTTAGTGTCGAAGTTGCCCGCTTCGGGGCAAACTCCGAGGAAAGCCATGAGGCCTATGGCCGCGTTGGGCGTGTTCTTGCCGCTACCGCCACCACGCGCATACAGATATACCGGCTTGCCCTGCGCGCAGCGATAGTCGCCGGCAATGGAAAAGCCCCCCTGATCGTTGGACAGTGCATAGTATCCGACCGAGTCCCTGGGATTGCCGGTCGAAGAAGTGAGCAATGAAACAGAGGCTCCGCCTCGGCCCGCATCATTTCCTTCCAGCACATAGACTCGCGCTCCCGCAATCGCGCGAGCTCCGCCACCATTCACCAGGCCCTGGATTGGCCGCCGGTATACAGAATCCGCAACCAGCCTTGGCGCTCCTGGAGGACGCACCACGAAGCCTCCTGATCCGCCCGACCCCCCGGATCCTCCCGAACCGCCGGACCCTCCCGAGCCGGCGGCGCCCGATCCTCCCGTCATACCGGAGCCACCTGTCATTCCTGAACCGCCCATCCCGCCGCTGGTCGTGCCGGAACCCATCCCCCCGGAGGTGGGTCCCATACCGCCAGAACCGGTTACCGTTCCACCGGAGGTGGGAATATAGCCGGACCCGCCTGAGGTGATTCCTATGCCGGAGCCTCCGGATGTAATCCCTATTCCCGACCCCCCGATCACAGTCCCTCCCCCATAGCACCCTGGTGGATGGGGAAGTCCCGATGGGCATTCTTCAGCGCTGGGACTTTTCGCGCAGCCGGTCAACACCGTTACACCGGAAAGACCACACAATGCGGCGGCCGCTATAAGGCACAACATGGCTCGAAAGGCAGCACTGCAATTATTTCGGCCAGAGATTCTGGTCAGCACTAACCAAACGTTCAGAAGCTTTGAATTCCTTGGGTCATCCATCGCTTACTCCAGCGACTCTCAGGTAGGCCTGCTCAGTCCAACGCGCGTAGCAACTAACGACGAAGGTTAGTCGGTGACGGAGAGCAATTTAGCCGAGTGAGGGAGGGGGTCGATAAGCGATGTTGGGAAGATGCGGATCGTAAGAGGGAGATTCGCAAACTGCGGGCTCAACCGGATCGGGTCTCGTTCCGGTGTGCGCCGTTGCGCGCATCCACAACGCGGAAACCCGCAGGCTGACGGTTTCCACTGTAGCGCTCAATCCGCTGGTATCGATCACCGTGGCGGCGGGTTCGGGCCCCTTCTCTGCGCACAGCCGGACGCGAAGCACCTTGTCATTGTGATTCGCTCGGTACTTCGACAATTTCGTACCAAGGCCCGCGAGGAAAATCAGCATCGACAGCGTCACCAGAGCGCATTTGAAGCCGACCGATCGATAACATTGCCTGACGAGCATTGCTGTTGCCTCTGTTGCGCAGCCGAGGGCAAAAAGCCGTTGGGCCGTCCTGGACCTCTGGATGAAGAGACGCTACCACATAATTTTGGTTGCGCCAAAGTGATATTTGTTTGCCATACGGTAACCAGTTACCACCCCAACGCAGGAGCAGAAGCCGGCCTGCATCCGGTCTGCCTGCCGGCCCCGTACCTCGCTAAGCACCCACTGCCGCCCTCATCCACACGACGCCCTTCCGTACACTAGCCCCATGGACAAGTTTGTCGTTCGCGGCGGAAACCCGCTGCTCGGCACCATCAAGGTCTCCGGCGCCAAGAACTCCGCCCTGCCATGCATGGCCGCCGCCATCCTCACCGAAGACGAGGTCGTCCTCGAAAATATCCCCCAGGTCCGCGACATCGAGACCGAGCGTCGCCTGCTCACCTCCATGGGCGCGGAGGTCGAGCTCGGCTACGGCCGCGCGCAGCACCGCACCCGCATCAAGTGCGGCATCCTCTCCGATCCCGTTGCCAAGTACGAGATCGTAAAAACCATGCGCGCCAGCTCCCTCGTGCTCGGACCGCTTATTGCGCGCACCGGCATGGCCCGCGTCGCCATGCCCGGCGGTTGCGCCATCGGCGGTCGCCCCATCGACCTGCACCTGAAGGGCCTCGAGGCCATGGGCGCCACCATCACTCAGGACCACGGCTACCTCGAAGCGCGCAGCCCCAGCAACGGCCTCAAAGGCGCGCATATCGTCTTTGACAAGATCACCGTCACCGGCACGGAAGACCTGCTGATGGCAGCCGTGCTCGCCGACGGCGAGACCGTCTTTGAGAACTGCGCGCGCGAGCCCGAAGTCTGCGACCTGGCCGAGCTGCTCATCGCCATGGGCGCAAAGATCGAAGGCGCCGGAAGCTCCACCATTAAGGTCAAAGGCGTCGCCAAGCTCCACGGCGCGAAGCACCGCATCAATCCCGACCGCATCGAGGCCGGCACCTTCCTCATCGCCGGCGCCATTACCGGCGGCGACCTCAACGTCGACTGCTGCAACCCCGCGCACCTCGGCGCGCTCGTCGCCAAGCTGGAAGAATGCGGCGTGCGCATCGAGATCGGCAAGGAGAACGTCCGCGTGCGCTCCGGCGGCAATCTCAAAGCCGCCGACATCTCCACCGTCGAATACCCCGGCTTCCCCACCGACATGCAGGCGCAGTACATGGCCCTCGCCACGCAGGCCGACGGCACCACTATCGTCACGGAAAACATCTTCGAGAACCGCTTCATGCACGTGCAGGAACTCAACCGCATGGGCGCGAACATCAGCGTGCAGGGCCGCACCGCAACCGTGCGCGGCAAGACTCCGCTCGAATCCGCCGCCGTCATGTGCTCAGACCTGCGAGCATCAGCATCGCTGGTGCTCGCCGCGCTCGTCGCGGAAGGCGAGACGATCCTTGACCGCGTGTACCACCTCGGCCGCGGCTATGAGCACTTCGAGGAAAAACTCCGCGGCGTCGGCGCCCAGATCAGAAGGATGGGTGACGTGTTCGGGAAAAGGTAGTTACCGCCAGCTCACCGCCAGGTGCCACCGATGCCCCGCGCGGTCTGCCTTCTCCAGCACCCGCGCATACTCCTGCAACTCCCCGAGCACCTGCGAGCCCTCCGTGCCAAACTGCTGCGGGTCGGCTTCCAGCGAGTTCATCAGTGCACGCACCGTCGCCAATCCATCACCGGGCGAATACCACTGCGGCGGAGGCAGGCGGCGCACCAGCTCGGGATTTCCCGCGCCCTCTTCAATCAGCAGCGACATCGAATTCTCATCCGCCGAGAAAAACTCTATCAGCGGCTTCACGCCCAGGTGCAGGGCGACCTTCTCGAGCGCGTCCTCATAGCGCGCCAGCGCCCGGCCATTGACGAAGATGTCGTAGCCCGGGTCCTCGCCCTCGACGACGATGTACATGGAAGCTGCCATTGCTGAAAGTCTATTGCGTGATGGCTGAGGAGGGAAACACGAAAAGCAAACCCGAACCACCGATTGACACGGATGCACACGGATACGATGCGGTGTCATTTTCTTTCTTAATCCGTGTTGATCCGTGTGAATCCGTGGTTGCTTTTCTCACTTCCACTCATGCGCAATCGATCCCGCCGGCGCATGCGACGTGATCTCCAGGTAAACCGTCTCGATATCTTGCCTCTTCAAATCCGCCCGCGTATCCGGAAACCACCACTGGTCCGCCTTTGGCAGCACGATCTGCATCTCCGCCGGCTTCTTCCCCTGCTCTGCCTGCGCCTTCACCGCCGCGTACAGGTCGATCAGGAACTGCCGCTGCCCTGCCAGAATCTCGACGCCGCCAGCGTCGCCATGGCCTGGCAAAACATGCTCCGGCTTCAGCGCGATCGCCTGCTCCAGCGCCTTCGGCCAGTTCTCAATGTACGCATCCAGCAGCTTGTTGCGCGGTCCGTTCACTGCCGCATCGCCCGTCGCCAGCACACGCTCCTTGGGCAGCCAGACGTAGCCGTCGCCGCGCGTGTGTCCCCAGCCAAAGTGCAGGAAGTCCACCTCGCGCGCGCCGTCGGAGAGCACCATCCTGTCGCCGGAGATCGACATCCTCGGGCGCTGCACATCCTGCTCGCCCGTCGCCTGCAGGTCCGGCCGCTTCGGCATGGCATTGCGCCAGCGCGTGGGCTCCCAGCGATCCATCTCCTCGGTTACACCTGGGAACGCAACCGTCGTCGCGCCCGCCGCCGTCCACACAGAGTTGCCATAAGCGTGATCGCCATGATGGTGGGTGTCGAACACGTACCGCACCGGCTTCGGCGAGAGCTGCTTCGTCAGCGCCAGCAGCTCATGCGCGCGCCCCGGGTAGTTGGCATCCACCACAATCAGGTAGTCGCGCATCTCGATGATCACGGTGTTCGAGTAGCCCTTGCCCGAATCGCCGACGGTGAACCACACGCCGGGCGCAATCACCTGCGGCGGCCCGGAGTCCGCTTGCGCGGCCGGGATACTCGCAAAGAGCATACAGACTCCAACTGCAAGACCCCGCGGCCCGCGCACGAGGCGGCTCGGAAACCTGACACGTCTACAGAAAGCCACTAACTCATCCATTTCAGAAAGCATAGACTTGGCAGAAGAAGTTTGGGCAACGACTTTGGCAAACCCTATGTGAAGAGGAGTTTCAGGCTACGCCAACCAGATGTTCCGCAAGCCCAAACTCGGCCAGAACTTTCTTGTAGACGACAGCGCCCGTACTGCCATCGCGGACGCACTTGGCGACGTTCGCAACCGCACCGTTCTCGAGATCGGCCCCGGCCATGGCGCCATCACGTCCATTCTCACCACTCGCTGCCGTCGCCTCATCGCTATCGAGCTCGATCCCACGCTCGTCACCGAGCTGCAGCTCCACTTCCGCCACGCCTTCAACGTCGAAATCCTGCACGCCGACATACTCAAGACCGATCTTGCCTCGCTCGTCCCGCCGACAGAAACCATCGATATCGTCGGCAACCTGCCCTACTACATCACCTCGGACATCCTGTTGCATCTCTTCGCAAGCGCCCGGGGCAAAGCAGATCCCTCGCGCAGCGCCATCAGCCGGCCCCTCATCCACCACGCAGTTATCATGGTCCAGCGCGAGGTCGCCGACCGCCTCGCCGCCGAACCCGGTTCGCGCGACTACGGCCTGCTCTCCGCAACCGCCCAGCTGCACGCTCGCGTCGACAAACTCCTCACCCTGCCGCCCACGGCATTCTCGCCGCCTCCCGACGTGCATTCCACCGTGCTGCGCCTGACCTTCGCGCCGCGCTTCCGCGAACTTCATGTAGACGCCGCCGGATTCGACACCTTCCTCAAGGCCAGCTTCGCGCAAAAGCGCAAGACACTCGTCAACAATCTTCGCGCCGCCGGCTACTCCGCCGAGACCTTGCGCACCGCATGGCCCAGCAATATCCCGGCGCAGGCCCGCGCTGAATCGATTGCCTTGGAAGAAATGGCCGTGCTCTACCGCGCTCTCATCCCGCGCGCAGTGGAAGCGCCTCGCCTGCTGCAATAGCAAACCTTGTCATCACTTGTGCGATGGCGAGGATGGCGTGCTCGGCGGCGGCGCGCTCATATGGGGAGCCGGCGGTGGTGACGGTGGGGGCGCACTCATGTGCGGTGCGGGCGCAGGTGGCGCGGAATAATGCGGCTGCGGCGGAGGCGAGTAGCTCGGGTGCGACTGCTGTGGCGGGGTGAAATTCGGATGCGCCGGTGCCGTGTGTTGCGGCTCGACGGACTGCTGCGGAACGCTCTGCTGTTGCGGCCGCATGTGCGACGGTTGCGTATTCTGCGGTGGCGTAAAGCGCTGCTGCTGTGGCGGCGGCGCACCGTTATACATCGGATGTTCCGGTGCGGTGTGCTGCGGCTCCGCTGACTGTTGCCGGCTATTTTGCCCTTGTGGCCGCGTGAATGTTGGCTGGTTGCTGGGCTGATTGCTCTGCTGCGCCGGAGAGTTCGGTTGCTGCTGAGAGTTCTGGGACGGCCGGGTGTACCCGGGCTGCGAACTTCCCTGCTGTGGTGCGTTCTGCTGCGGCTGCCGTGGGAAAGCCGGCCGATTTCCTTGCTGTCCAGGCGTGCCGGACTGGTTCTGCTGTGGCCGCGTGTACACCGGCTGCGAATTCTGCTGCTGAGGTTGGACGTTCTGCTGTGGCTGGGTCGTGCTCTGCGACGAATTCCGCTGCTGCCCGTAATTGCGGCCGCCCTGAAAGCCCTGCCGCTCTTGCTGCTGCGATTGCCCCTGCCTCTGCTGCTGTCCGTTCTGCGGCGCCTGCCCGCTCTGCGCACCCGGTCGGCTGTACTGCTGCTGCCCCTGCTGTTGCTGCGTCTGCCCCTGCTGCTGTCTCTGCGTCTGCTGCACTTGCTGGCGCTCACCCATGTGGTAAACATTCGAAGGCCGCGTGCTCGCCGTGCCCATCGATGCCCTGTGCGTCGTGCGGTCGATCGGGAAATCGCGTCCCAGGGATCCGCCCGCATACGTTCTGCCCGTCACTACCCGATCATGCACCGGTACAACCGGCTGCGCCGTGACGCCCGCAATCACTCTCGCCCTCCGCTCCGAAGGCGACATCACATGATCGAACTTACGCCCGGGATTGCCCGCCATGCGCACCGGAATGATGGGGTGCGTCGGACCAGGCCGTCCCACCGGCACACGGATGGGACGATACCCGCGCGGTCCAACGCTGATGTTCACCAGGAAACCGCCGCCGGCAAATCCCCATCCATAGCCGCCGCACGTCGCGCCGGGCGCCCATCCCCAGCCGAAGCTATCGTAGTATGACCACGCGCCGCACCGGTAGGGCGTCCATCCCCACGGATAGGCCGAAGCCCACAGATACCCGGTCCCCGGATACCACACCCAGGACCCATTGCCATACGGATCGAAGTCCGCGTCATCCCCCGCCGCATACGGCTGCCACACCTCGCCCTGCCCCGGCACGTTGTACCAGGTTCCGTCCGAGTCGAGATCACTCCAGCCGTAACCCTGCGCGCCCGCGTAGTTGTCACGGACGTTCGTACTGTCGTCCGCCTGCTGTGCCGCCTCGGCATCCATGTCGGCATTCCACCGGTCCCACGAATCCTCTGCAATCTGCTCACTCAGCGAATAGCGCGCCGGACTGCTCGCATCGTCGCGCAGCGTCTCGCCCGCATGCACCTCCGCCTGGAAGCTGTTGGCGCGCTGCACCTCCGCCGTTCCGTCCAGTACCGCGAAGCTCGCCGGCGGCTCATCGAAGTTCACACGCACTGTCAAATTCTCCACCGGCGACACCTCATCGCCGCCGGCATGGATGGAGTACACATACTCCTGTGTCGCGCGCAGTTCGAAATACGCCAGACCGCGCAGAACACTAAGATCGGTAACAAAAAGCTCTCCCGGCGCAATATCCAGCCGATCCAGTGACAGCGCCGAGTTCGGCGTCAGCCGCGCCACGCTGCCGTCCTCAAATTCGATCTCCGCCTGTCCGTCGTCGCCCGTGGCAATCTGCACCCCGGCGGGCAGCGGGAGGTTCATCTGCGCCGGAACCGCGGGGTTCGTCCCGTCGGTGACCGTCACCGTTCCCTGCGACGAAGTCAGCCGCGCCGCGCGCATGGGCGCAGACGCATCCTGCGCTTGCGCGATGCCGAAGAAGCTAAATGGAAGGGTAAGGGCGGAAAGAAAAGCGAAGCGGCGAACCATCGTGCGGGCTTTCATTACGGCCTCCATTCGGAGCGACCTTCATTTTAGACTCGCTGCTGCCGCACAGGATGCGGTCTTTTCTCACCCGAAAGTGGCGATCGGTAGTTGCTTCGCATAACACCTCGCAGCAACTTTGGCTGCGCCGGCGTGTTGCCGTTCACGGCATCCCATCGCCGCGTCCGGTTGTAAGCTGACCCGTCGCAATCTGCTTCAGCATTGCGCTCGCCTTCGCCCGCACGCGTGCCAGCACATCCGCATCGTCCGCAATTTCACTCAGTGAATCCTGGATCAGCTGCAATTCCAGAGCCCGCCCCGCGGCCACTTCTGCCTGTAGATACGCCATCGCCGGGTCCAGCCCAAGCCGATCATAGCGGTGCAACCGGTCCAGTTCGCGTCCCTCATCCAGCGTCTCGGTAATCCCTTGGATCGTCTCCGTCAGCAACGTCAGTTCTTTGATGTCCGTGTAGTTGTACGTACACGCGCCTCCGCCATCCGGCCCCGCATACGTCAGCGTCTTGGTTCCAGTGTCGGCAATATTCTTTGCTTTCGACGCGCACGCAACCTTGAAGTGGTCCAGTTGTCGCGCAAGATCGAAGACATGCGCCGTCGTCGCGGCGGTCATTCGCAGCTCCCGGCGGAACGGTACCGCCGAAGCTGCCGCGGGGCCGTATCGTGTTGGCGGAGGCAGCGCCTCGCCCTCATAAGTCCCCGTGCCGTCATCATGGATCACGAGCTTGTACTTCGGCACCGGAACGCCGAGGCCAGCGCGCACAAAATCGAACGTGATCGTCGCATGCTCCGCCGCACCGCCCGGCTTCGTCTCTTGCGCCTTCCCTGCTAAGTGAGGAAACCCAACCGCCGCAATTCCACACACAACCGCGGCAATCCGCGCTCGCCTCACCGCCGCGCTCCCTGCAATTCCAGCGTCTGCGCCGTATGGATGTGGCAGATCGCAATCGCCAGCGCGTCCGCCGCATCCGGAGACTCCGGCGCGGCTTCCAAGTCCAGCAGCCGCGTCACCATGTACTGCACCTGCTCCTTTGCTGCCATGCCGTATCCCGTCACCGATGACTTGATGGTCAGCGGCGCATACTCCGCCACCGGCAGCTTGCAGCTTGCTGCTGCCAGCAGCGCTACGCCGCGCACCTGCCCCAGCTTCAGCGCGGACTTCGCATTCGCCGAAAAAAATACCTCTTCAATCGCCACGCAGTCCGGCGCATGCAGCTCCATCAGCGCCGTCAGTTCTGCATACACCTGCGCCAGGCGTTGCGGCGTCTTCTCTTTCTTCGAGAGCCGGATCGTGCCGGCTGCGCAGTGCGCAAGTCGTGGCGTGCTTGCAGCGCAGTCCATCTCAACCACGCCGTAGCCGGTGAACTCCGTGCCGCAATCGATCCCGAACACCCGCATCGCTCAAGAGTCTACCCCGCTCCGCATACTCCGCGCGATGCCGAAGTTGAGTCGGCAGATAAGCCGGCCCTAGATCGAAATCCCTTCCAGCGGCGAGCTTGCCGTCGCATACAGCCGCCTCGGCATCCGGCCCGCCAGATACGCCTGCCGCCCCGCCAGCACGCCATGCATCATCGCCTCTGCCATCAGGATCGGGTCGCCGGCCTCCGCAATCGCCGTGTTCATCAGCACGCCATCGAAGCCGAGTTCCATCGCCAGCGTCGCATCGGACGCCGTGCCGACACCGGCATCCACAATCAGCGGCACCTCGGTAATCATCTCGCGCAGGATGCGCAGGTTCGCAATGTTGCGCAACCCCAGCCCGCTGCCGATCGGCGCGCCCAGTGGCATCACCGCCGCCGCGCCCGCATCGATCAGCCGCCGCGCATACACAATGTCGTCCGACGTGTACGGCAGCACCGTAAACCCATCCTGCACCAGCACCCGCGTCGCTTCGAGCGTCGCCTGAATGTCCGGATACAGCGTGGCCTTGTCGCCGATCACCTCAATCTTCACCCAGTCCGACAGCCCCACCTCGCGCCCCAGCCGCGCCGCGCGGATCGCCTCCTCCGCCGTGTAGCAGCCCGCCGTATTCGGCAGCAGAAAGTATCGCTGCGGATCGAGAAAATCCAGCAGCGACTCGCGCGACCGGTCGAGGTTCACGCGCCTGACCGCAACCGTCACCATCTCCGCGCCCGACGCCTCAATCGCCGCCTGCGTCTCCGGCCCATTCTTATACTTTCCGGTTCCGACAATCAGCCGCGACTGAAACGCGCGCCCAGCAATCACCAGTGGTTCCATGCAGTCAGTGTACCGTCGCCAACTTCCCGCTGCCACCGTCCGTCCCTGCACAGGTCACCAATCACAACCGACCGCTGAGATGAAATCACGCGGCGCGTCGTTGATGCCCACGGGTCCGCGACGCCCATTCCAGCAGTTCCTCACGGCGCATGAGATTGAGAATCCGATCCTTTGAAATTCCGGCCAGCAGAGCGGCAGCTGCCGAGTACTCCATAAATCGAAGCTGCGCCGCGCCATGGGAATCCGTCCCAAGCGAAATGCGGCAGCCCGCCTGCTTCGCCAACCTGAGCATATCCACATTCAGGTCCTGGCGGTCCGGGTAGCCATCGATCTCCACCGCCTTGTCCAGCTCCGCCGCCACTCCGAATACCCGGGGCCAATCGGCGCTCAGTCCCAGGCGGAAGTTGTAAATCCGCCCGCGCGGATGACCAAGAATGTTGACCTCAGGATTGCGCAGCGCCGCCATATAGCGCGCCGTCTGGTCCTCTTTGGTACGCAGAGAAGAATGGAAGCACCCGAGCACCAGATCGAGCCGTCGAAGGCAATCGGGATCCATGTCGCCCTCACCACGCGGGTTGATGTTCAACTCCACAGATCGCAACACCGTCAGTCCATTGCCGCGCATTCGCTCATTCACATGCGCGATCTCTTCCCCCTGCCGTGCCACCTGTTCTTCGTCAATGCCTCCTGCGATCTTCAGCCCCTTCGTATGATCCGTGATGGCAATGTACTCATAGCCGCGAGAGACCGCCGCATCCGCCATCTCGTCGACGGAAGCATCCCCATCGCTCCAGACCGTATGCATTTGCAGATCGCCTCGGACCGAGCGCAGCCACTCCGGCGTCCCCGCCAGGGCCTCTCTCGCTTCCGTCAGCATAA
>DATNAU010000006.1:0-4497 GCA_035572415.1 Acidobacteriaceae bacterium | reverse complement strand
AACTTCACGGGGCATCCGTCGCTGACACTGCGCGCGGGGTTTGTGGAGGTGAGCGAAGCGCGAAGCGACTGGGCTCCTGACCCGAATCATCCGCTGCCGAAGTTTAATCCGCCGCGTAGGGTGCCGCATGGCGTGACGCTGATTGGGCGGCTGTTTGATGAGGGAACGCTGTGCAGGGCAGGCCTCGCGATGGAGAAGGCGTTCCACGTTGCGGACGAGCGGCCGGCGGGGTTCTGACATGATGGGAGAAGCGTGCTGAATGTTCATCGCGCGCTAACGGGGATGAGTGTGAAGAAAATCTTGTTTGTGGGTGCGGCGCTGTTGCTGCCGGTGAGTGTCGCTTCAGCCCAGGGTGCAAAGGTGTGCGCGGTGCAGCAGTATGGTGCGAAGGGTGATGGAACGACTCTGGACACAGCGGCGATTCAAAAGGCGATCGATGACTGTGCGGCGAAGGGTGGAGGTGTGGTGCGGTTGGCAGGTGCGGCGAAGTTTGTGAGCGCCCCGCTGGTGCTGAAGAGCCGCATTACGCTGGAGATCGCAGAGGGAACGACGCTCGAGGGCAGCACGAACCACGACGACTATCCGGAGATCGAACAGTTTCACGCTAAGGGCAAGCAGAGCCTGCTGAGCGCGACGAACGCGGAGGACATCACGATACGAGGTGGCGGCGTGATTGACGGACGCGGCGAGAGCTGGTGGGTGAACCCGCATCAGATCCGGCCGCGGCTGATTGTGTTCGACCACTGCAAGCACGTGGTGATGGAGAACGTGACGGTGGAGAACTCGCCGATGTGGCAGATCGTGCCGTATTACTCGGACGATCTGACGTTTCGGAACATGAAGATACTGGCGCCCACGCCGGCGGGACACAATACGGACGGTATCGATCCGTTCAGCTCCGGGCATGTGCTGATCGAGCACGTGACGATCGATACGGGCGATGACAATGTGGCGATCAAAAGCGGGCAGCCGGGTTCTGCCGGGCCGGATGCGCCATCGCATGACATTACGGTGAGGGATTGTGTGTTCCTCAAGGGACATGGGATGAGCGTGGGTAGCGAGGTCGCCGGTGGCGTGCAGCACGTGCACGTGGAGCGCGTCCAATTCAAGGGAACGACGCAAGGCATTCGGCTGAAGAGCGGGCGCGATCGCGGGGGCGACCTCAGCGATTTCACGTACAAGGACATCACGATGGAGGGCGTCGGAACGGCAGTGCAGATCACCGATTACTACGGCGGTGATCGAGCAGGTGCGGTGACGGCGACGGCTGCTCCGGTGACTCGGTTGACGCCGCACTTCGACGGCATTCATATCGAAAACCTGAAGGTGACCGGAGCGAAGGTGGCGCTGGATATCGAGGGCCTGCCCGAGGCGCCGATCAGGAACCTGGTGCTGGACAACGTGCAGATTGAGGCGGCAAAGGCGGGGAAGATCTACTACGCGGATGTACAGACCCGCGGGCTGAAGGTGGTGCCGCAGGATGGGCAGCCCTTGACGGTGGGCACAGGAGTGGCTGGAAGCCTGAAGTAGCGGCTACTGGCCACTACCTGCGCGGAAGAATCTGATCGTCAGATCGACCAGGTGTGTCTGCGTATCGGCTGCGGCCTGGAAGCTTGCGGTGTAGTCGGAGAGGTTGCGCAGAGCGGTATTGTTGTTGAGGAAGTTGGCCGTGTAGATGGGGTCGTAGACCGCGCCGGGCTTGAGTAGCCAGCCAAAGTCGAAGTCCTTTTGCGCTGCGGCTGAGAGGTTGAGTGGCGTGACGGACTTGAGGTGATAAATCTCGCCGGGCGTGACTTGCAGCGAATAGCTGACGGTATGGGCTGCGGCGTCCTGCTGCGGGTGGGCATCGACGTAGGCGTCGAGATAGCCGAGGTGCAGGTAGGCGTTCAGGATCGACTGCTCGGTTTCGAACAGAGATTTTTGTGAGGCGAGGTCGCCGCTGTGCAGCTTTGCGTCGTGGGTGAAGGCTTCCTGTGCGTAGATGCTTGTGGGTTGCCAAGCGATGGCGGTGACGTGGTAAATCTGGCCGGGCACAACGGTCGCAGTGTAGTGGACAGCGTAGCCGGAGGTGGCGGGCTCGACAGTGGTGGTGCTGCCGGTGAGCTGCGCGTCGAGGTAGCCGGCGTCGCGCAGTGGGGCGAGGAGTTCATCGGCGACGGCGCGGTCGTTGTACGGTGCTCCGCTGATGTGCTGGATGACGCGCTGCATGGAGGGTGCGAGCGCTGCCGGTGTTCCGTTGAGGGTCGCGGAGGCGAGGCGCACTGAAGGGTCGTCGAGACGGAACTCCCAGGTGGGCTGCGGATGCGCGTTGGTGGGAGCGACGGATGCGTTGACGACGGTGCCGCGGACGCCCTTATCAGCGAGCATCGAAGTGAGCGCAGCGGTGATGGAGTCCGGAAGGTTGCCGGCGGGTGGGATGCCACCTCGGTAGAACGGAACGCGCTGGCGGAGAGCGGCGTCGAGCTCAGCAGGCATCCACCAGGCGAGGTTGGCAAAGGTAACGGGCGCGAAAGAGCTTGGAGGCAGGGGCTTGAGTTCGATGAGCACGGTCCGTGCGGTGCCGGAGCCGGTGAGCTGGATGCCGGCGTCGGCAAAGACGCCGGTGTCGAGCAGGTGTTGTGCCGCGTTGCCGAGGCTGTCGTGCGACATCATCTGGCCGGGCCGCAGACCGGAGACCTGCAGAACTTCGGCATCGGTGTACGGGGCTGCGCCGTGAATCTCGATCTTCTGGATGGAGTATTGCGCGAATGCGGTGGCTGAGAGGATGGGAGCGAGGAACGTGACGAAGGAGACGAAACGCAGAATGGTTGTGCGCATTGGGCCTATGGGAGTTGAGTCGTTGGGAAGACGGCTCCATCATACTCGGTGGGTCGGCCGGCCCAGGATTTGCTCAAGGAATCTTGCGAAGGATGATTCGAAAGTAGGCGCTATCTGGGGCGTCGTCGTCCAGGCAGTTGTGGTGGCAGGGGCTCTATGGGTGGTTGCGGTGGTGGCGCCGAAGACGGAATCGGTGTGCCTGGATCCCCCGCGTCCATGGATACTCCCGGTATTTTGCGGAGTTGCAGGACGATGATGACGGCGTGCGTATCGGCGTCGCGCTTCGCGCCGACGAAGATGCCCATGCGCGTGTGAAGTTTTTCAAGGGTGACGCGAAGGTTGTTCTGAAACTCCTTATCGACGATTGCGCCGGGTGCCCCATGCCAGAGGCTGGAAAACTCCTGTTGAAGTTCGGTAGGGAGTGCGGACATGTCAATCGAGGCAAGGTGAAACTGCGGCCCGGGCGAGAAGTTGAAGCTGTAGGCGACGGTGCGGTTGGAGGCGTTCTTCTCGAGGCTGGCGGCGGCGCGGGCCTGCAGGAATCCATGGTCTCCGTAGACGTGCGCAAGGAGGGAGACTGCGTCACGGACGGCGGACGCTGAGGCTGCGTCGCCGCTTTTGAAAGGGAGAACAGAACGCAACTCGGAGTCTGAAAGCGGCGGCTCAGAGTGAATGGCGATGCTGCCGATGCGATAGAGCGGGCCGGGATGCATGGGCACCTGGATATCGACCACATAGCCCCCCAGGTCCTTGCGTGGGGTAGAGAAGACCAGCGGGTCATTCGTGGCGTCGAGATACCCGGCGTCGTCGAAGATCGCCTGAGAGCTCTCGTGGATGGTGGTGCCGACCTCGCGGAGGTCGAAGTTGCGGTCAGCGAGAGCGCGGGCGAAGGTGGTGAGCTTCTCGGTGACGTCGGGAACGGTTCCTTTGAAGGTCACGTCGCCGACAAGAATCTCCGGGGAGGAGATAGAGAGCGCAACAGCGTTCATGGGGCTGTCCGGCGAATCGGAGGACGGCAATGCCGTGACACGCGCGTCGGGGATGCCTTTCTCGCCCAGCAACGCAACGAGTGCCTCCTCGATTTCGCCGGTCTGGTTCCCTTGAAGCGGAAGCGTGCCGTGAAACAGGGGAACGCGCTGTTCGAGAATTTTGACGAGTTCGTCGTGGTCCCACCAGACGAAGTTGACGAAACGCAGGGGGAACGCCTGACCCTGCGTGGCGCCGGGAGTGAGCTTGATGGTCAGCGCCGCGTCGTTGACGGTGTAACTGAGATCAGCGAAGGCGCCACTGTCGCCCAGTTTCTGCAGCGCGGCGTCAATGTCATCCTTGGACAGCGGCACGCCCTGTTGCAGGCCGGAGATGCGCAAAAGTTCGGCGGTATCGAGGTGCTGGGAGGGGTCCGTCGAGACGAACCGGATCATCTTGGGGTTGTAGGTTTGTGCGAAGAGGGAACGCGGCAGACCGGTGAGCAGCAGAACCGTTACAAGGACGAAATACACAGCCCGGCGCATGGCAGTTTGCCAGAATATGACACCGGGCTTGCTTGTGCCAACAGGGAAAGTTGACAGTGCAGGAAGATCAGGCGTTGTCGATCTTTTTCTTCCAGGGGGTTGCACCCTGCAACGCACGGTTAACATTTTCGATGTTCTCCACACCGGTGGTGTTCAGCCAGTCGCGGAA
>DATNAU010000005.1:0-11436 GCA_035572415.1 Acidobacteriaceae bacterium | reverse complement strand
GCCATGTTCTCAGGCGCGCGGAGGGGCTGCAAGTCTCGCATGTGGAGTCTTTGCCGGTCGCGCGGTCGTCTTGACATTGGTCCGGCCAAAAAACTAAGGTTTCGAGTTGCAATTTGTTTCCTCTCTGAAACGCGCGGCCCTGCGGATTGCAGAATGCCGCCCCGCGAACTCATCGGAGCCACCCGCCATGTTTCTGAAAGCCCGCACGCCTCTCTGCCTGCTTGGATTCGCCGCACTCATCGCCAGCGCACAGGCGCCGACCGCACCGGCGACGCCCGGCGCTGCAACCGCAAATGCCGCACCGCCGGTGAAGGCCGACCCCTGCAATGCGGCGACGGCCGCCGCGCCGACGCGGCCGATTCCCGCGGCACAGTCCGAGCCGCCGGAAGAGAAGCCGATCGCCGGCATCCCCGTGAACTACCACGAGGACAAGGTGGGAACGTACACGCTGCCTGATGCGCTGACCATGAACAACGGCCAGAAGGTGAAGACGGCCAAGCAGTGGACGACGGAGCGGCGCGCGGAAGTAGAGAAGATCTTCGAGGAGCAGCAGTACGGCATCGCGCCGGGGCGCCCGTCGGATGAGAGCTTCGAGGTGGTCGACAAGGGCACGCCGGCGCTGTGCGGCAAGGCAATCCGCAGGCAGGTGACGATCCACCTGTCGAAGGATTCGTCGTGGCCCGCGATTCATCTGCTGGAATATCTGCCGGCGAGCGCGCACGGCAAAAAAGTTCCGATGTTCCTGAGCATCAACTTCGGCGCGGTGCAGGCGGCGGTGGATGATCCGGGGATCACTCCGCAGCAGGTCTGGGACCAGAAGGGCGCGACGAAGAGCCTGCCGCGGCCGGGACCGGGCTTCGGGCGCATCAACGCCGCGGCGATGCTGGATGCGGGCATCGGCGTCGCGACGTTCTACTACGGCGATGTCGATCCGGACTCGCTGACGGGATTTGCGAATGGCATCCGCGCGAAGTACATGAAGCCCGGGCAGACGGGCGAGGACGACCGCGCGCCGGATGCGTGGGGATCGATTGCGGCGTGGGCCTGGGGCATGAGCCGCGTGGAGGATTATTTCGAAACGGACCCCGGCGTAGATGCGAAGCGCGTGGCGATTCACGGCGTCTCGCGCCTGGGCAAGACGGTCACCTGGGCGGGCGCGCATGACCAGCGCTTCGCGGCGGTGATCGCGAGCTGCGGCGGCGAGGGCGGAGCGGCGCTAAGCCATCGCGACTTCGGCGAGACGATTGCGCACCTGACGGCGCCCTCGCGGTATCCGTACCAGTTCGCGGCGAACTACGCGAAGTGGGGCGGCTTCCCGGACAAGGCCCCGATGGACGCGAACATGCTGCTGGCGCTGATCGCGCCGCGCCCCGTTCTGCTGCAAACGGGCAGCACGGACTACTGGAGCGATCCGAAGGGCGAGTTTTTGGCGGAGGTTGCCGCCGGGCCGGTGTACAAGCTGCTGGGCAAGCAGGACCTCGGCACGGATGTGTGGCCCGCGCCGAAGCACCTGATCCTGACCAATGGCCTCAGCTACTACATGCATGAGGGAGGCCATGGCATGGTGCCCAGCGACTGGGACATCTACGTGCAGTTTTTGAAGGCGACGCTGCATCCATAGCCGGAAGGAAAACCCGCGGCTAAAGCCGCGTTCAATTTAGAGACGATTACCGCGGGCTAAAGCCCGCTGCTACTCCGATAGGAGACTGAGAGCGATGCGCAAAAGAATTTTGCTGACGACGATGGCAGGTGCGGTGCTGACCGCCTTGACTACAGGCGGGGTATGGGCGCAGAGCATGGGGACGGCTACGGGCGAAGCGCTGTCGCAGGGGTTCGTGACGCCGCCGGATTCCGCCAAGCCGCGCACCTGGTGGCACTGGACCAACGGCAACGTGACGGAGACGGGCATCACGAAGGACCTGGAGTGGATGAAGCGGGTGGGCATCGGCGGCTTTCAGTTGGTCGACGTGGCGTCCGGCAACGGGCAGGTGGTCGAGCCCAAGATCAACTTCGGCACGCCGGAGTGGTATCACGCGGTGCTGCACTCGGCGCAACTGGCAAAGCAGCTGAATCTGGAGATGTCGATCTTCAGCTGCGCGGGCTGGAGCGAGGCGGGCGGTCCGTGGGTGACGCCGCAGATGGCGATGAAGCGGCTGGTGTGGAGTGCCACCGATGTGCCTGGTGGCAAGCCGTTTGCGGGCAAGCTGCCGGAGCCGCCGTCGAACGAAGGGCCGGTGCGCGACTCGGGCGCCGGCGCCGGTCCGAATGCGCAACACTTCTATCGCGACTCGGCAGTGATTGCGTACCGCGACCCGCTGGACTCGACGCCGATGCAGGCACTGAACCCGAAGGTAACGACGAGTGCGAGCGGCGGCGCGACGATCGATGGCAAAGCGTTGATGGATGACAGCCTGACCACGGCAATCACCATTCCTGAATCGCAGGGCGGGGGGCCGGTGTGGCTGCAGTATGAGTTTGCGGCGCCATTCACGGCGCGGGCGCTGTCGCTGGGTTCGCGGCTGATTCCGGTGGGAAAGATTCTGGTCAGTGAGGACGGGCAGAAGTGGCGTGAGATTCAGGCGACGCCGGGGCCGCAGGGCTATCACGGCGCGTCGATCCGCACCTTCGCGTTTCCGGCTGCAACCGGCCGCTTCTTCCGAATCGAGTTTGATCGCCGTGCGCTGTCGCCGGCGGAGGTAATCACAGGCGAAAACGACGCGCCGGCTCCGGCAACCGGTGGTGGACGGCGTGGGGCGGCCGCGCCGCAAGGCTACGCGGTCTCCGAGGCGATCTTCTATACCGATGCGCGCGTCAATCGGTGGGAGGACAAGGGCGCCTTCGGGAGCCTGATGGATGTGTACGATGTGGTGCCGACGCCGGGCGCGCCGCCGATCGACGAGATCGCCAAGGCGCAGATCGTGGATCTGACGGGCAAGATGGATGCCGACGGCACGCTGCACTGGGATGCGCCCGAGGGCAAGTGGACGGTGCTGCGCATGGGCTATGCGCTGACCGGCGCGCGGAACCGGCCGTCAGTGCCCGCCGGTAGCGGGCTGGAAGTCGACAAGCTGAGCGCGAAGTATGTGGACCAGTATTTCAAGGGCTATATGGACCCAATGCGCGCGCATCTCGGCGATCTGGTCGGCTCGACCGTCCAGTACATGACGATGGACAGCTGGGAAGCCGGCATGCAGAACTGGACCGACGACATGATTCCGGAGTTCAAGCGGCTGCGCGGCTACGATCCCACGCCGTACCTGCCGGTGCTGACGGGCCGCGTGGTGGAGAACTCGGACGTGAGCGACCGCTTCCTGTGGGACTTCCGGCGCACCCTCGCGGACATGTACGCCGACCAGTTTTATGGCGAGATGGACCGCAACCTGCACAAGCTTGGCATGAAGGCCTACTCGGAGGCGTCGGGCGTGGCGCTGGAGATTCCCGAGGACACGCTGCTGAACAAGAGCCACATCGATATTCCGATGGCGGAGTTCTGGGTGCGCGCGCTGCATCCGGAGTCGATGTACTACGTGGATGTGCGCGGCGCGGCATCGGCGGCGCATGTGTATGGCAAACCGCTGGTCGCGACGGAAAGCTTTACCGGCGGCGGCTACGAGTCGCCGTACACGCTCAAAAAGATTGCCGACTACTGGTTCGCACAGGGCGTGAATCGGCTGGTCTTCCACACCTCAGCGCAGCAGCCGCTGGACACGAAACCCGGCAACACGATGGTGGGCACGCACATTAACCGCAACATCACCTGGGCGGAGATGGCGAAGCCGTTCATGACATATCTGGCGCGGGTGCAGTTCATGCTGCAACAGGGCTATCCCACGGCGGACGTCGCGTATCTCCTGAAGGAAGGCGCGCCGTCGACCATGCCGTTCTGGGGTCAGGGCAACGACCCGGCCATGCCCGCGGGCTATGACTACGACTACATCAACACGGACATCCTGCTGCACCACACAAGCGTGACCGCGGAGGGTCGCGTGCATGTGGACGGCAGCCAAGAGATGCCGGATGGGCATGACTACCGCATCCTGGTCCTGCCGCCAACGACGGAGATGACGCCGGAGGTGCTGGGCAAACTGCATGAGTTGGTCGCTGCGGGCGCGACGATCGTAGGTCCAAGGCCGGAGACCAGCCCGAGCCTGCTGGACTATCCGCGTGCGGATGCGAAGGTGCGCGACCTTGCGATGGATCTGTGGGGTTCAATGGACGGCGTCACGCTGAACCAGCATGCCTACGGCAAGGGCATGACCTATTGGGGACTGTCGCTCGATGAGGTGCTGCATCGCGTGAAGGCGTCGCCGGACTTCAAGGCGAGCGGATCGCTGGACAACCCGCCGGTGTGGGTGCATCGCCACACGAAGGATGCGGAGATTTACTTCGTTGCGAACCAGTCCGATGAGCCGGTGCATCTGAACGCGCGCTTCCGCGTGAGCGGCAAGGACGTGCAGATTTGGCGGCCGATGGATGGTTCGGAGAAGAGCGGCGTTTCGTACACCGATGACGTGAACATGCCGGACCGCAGCGGCAACAAGCAGCCGGGGATTGAGCCGGCCCTCTACACGCAGCCGAAGGACGAGTTTACGGAGGTGCCGCTGAACCTCGCCGAGCGCGAGAGCGTGTTCGTGATCTTCCGCAACAAGGAGACCGCGCCGGACCGGACCGCCCCTGCGGTGACGGACACGAAGCTGGAAACCGTTTCAGGTGCATGGACCGTGACGTTCCCGCCGAAGTGGGGTGCGCCGGCGAGCATTACGATGCCGAAGCTGGTCTCGTGGACGGACAACAGCGCCGCAGGTGTGAAGTACTTCTCCGGCACAGCGACCTACTCCAAGACAGTGACCGCGCCGGCAGCGTGGTTCAAGCCGGGGCAGCAGGTGTGGCTCGACCTGGGCACGGTGCGCGACATCGCGGAGGTGAAGGTGAATGGCAAATCGGTCGGCATGGTGTGGGCGCCGCCCTATCGCGTCGACGTGACCGGCGCGCTGAAGCCGGGCGCGAACAAGCTGGAGATCGCAGTCACGAATGAATGGACGAACCGTCAGATCGGCGACCGCGGCCTGCCCAAAGATCAGCAGATACTCGATGAGCCCGCAGCCCCCGCGCGCCCGGGCGGCGGGGGTGGCGGCGGCGTGTTCGGATTCGTGCCGCCGCTGCCGGTTTCGGGTCTGCTTGGCGACGTGACCTTCGTGGCGGAGAAGAAGTGAGAGGTGATCGCGTGAGACGAGCGCTGTGGCTGGGCATTGCCTGTGCGGGGCTGCTGACAATTCCGGCGGTGGGACAGGATACAGTCGCGGGTCCGGGGGCGCGTGGCGCGCGTCCCGCCGCGGTGATTCCGGAGAGCCACTCCGGCACGCGCAACGCGGGCGGTCGTCCCGTACACAACGAGGCGGAACGAGCGGCG
This sequence comes from Acidobacteriaceae bacterium, assembly GCA_035572415.1. Classification (GTDB taxonomy): domain Bacteria; phylum Acidobacteriota; class Terriglobia; order Terriglobales; family Acidobacteriaceae; genus Edaphobacter. The sequence continues at coordinate 6,026 of DATNAU010000005.1, read as the reverse complement.
CGATGGAAGACGATCCGCGTGCCCTACGGCAAAGCGGGTCTTTCGCCGCGCGAACAGCAGATGATCGCGAAGCTCGCTGATGCCTGCCGGCTCCTCAATGAGGTCTACTGGCGCGAGAGCGACCTGGGCGGCTGGGCGATGGCGCACACCACGCAGAATCCTTCGATGATGAAGCTGTTCTCGATCAACGGGAGCCGCTGGGACCTGGTGGACGACAATTTTCCCTTCAGCGGCGAAGAGCCGATGCCGCCGGGGCGGGAGCTGTATCCGTATGGGCTGACGCGCGCAGAGGTGGAGAAGTATGTCGCTGCACATCCGGACGAGAAGGCGGCGATCTACGATGCGCACACTGTGGTGCGTTCGGCGCCGCTGGATATTCCCGCGGCGTTGAGCCAGCCTGTCGTCTATGGCGTGCCGGAGAAGCTGTACACGTATCCGTATCACGTCGCGTTCGCGCAATGGATCAAGCCGATGGCGGAGGACCTCCGGGCGGCCGCAAAGCTGAGCCCCGACCCGGCGTTTGCAAAGTATCTGAACCTGCGCGCGGAGGCGCTCGAGAGCGACGACTACTACGCGAGCGATGTGGCATGGCTCGATTTGAAAGACCCGAAGATCGACATCATCTTCGCGCCCTATGAGGTGTATCTGGACGGGTTGCTGAGTGTGAAAACCTCCTATGGCGCGTCGATCCTGATCCGCAACGATGCGGAGAGCAAAAAGCTGGCGATGTATCAGCAGCACGAAGCAGAGATGCAGCGCGCGCTGCCGATCGGCGATGCGGACAAGCCGTCGAAGGAAGGGCAGGCAACGCCGATGGAGGTGATGGATGCACCGCTGCGCGCCGGCGACCTGCGCTATGGATATCAGGCGGTTGCGGACAATCTGCCGAACGATCCGAGGATTCATGCGGAGAAGGGATCGAAGAAGATCTTCTTCAAGAACTTCATGGATGCGCGGGTGAACAACGTGATCCTCCCGATCGCGGGCAAGATGATGACATCGGCGCAGGCCAAAGATGTAAGCGGCGAAGGATATCTGACGTGGACCATCCTGCATGAGATCTCGCATGGGCTGGGGCCGGCGTGGGCGCACGTGGATGGAAAGCAGGTTGCGATCAACGAGGCGATCGGCCCGGCGTATAGCGGCCTCGAAGAGGCGAAGGCGGACGTGACGGGCATGTATCTTGCGGACTGGCTGATCGATCGGAAGCTGCTGCCGGAGAGTGAGACCGACGTCATCTATGCTTCGTACGTCGCTGGTCTGCTGCGCACATTGCGGTTTGGCACAGGCGAGGCGCATGGCCGCGCGGAGATGATGGAATTCAACTATCTGCTGGAAAAGGGCGCGCTGGCCCAGGCCGCGGATGGCCGCTACACGATGAATGAGGCGGCGATGCCGGTCGCGATCACTGACTTGTGCAAGACGTTGCTGACGTTTGAGGCTCGTGGAGACCGCGCAGGCGCCGAGGCGTGGTTCGCGAAGTACGATGTGATGCCCGCCTCGCTGCAACATGCGCTCGATGCGACGGAGGGAATTCCCGTGGATGTGACACCGGAGTTCGAACTGGCGGGAGGAGCGCGGCCATGACGAGCTTCACAATGCGAAGGATTACGCGCGGAGCCGCAATGTTCGGGGCGTTGGCCTTTACGACTGCGTCACAGGCGCAGCAGAAGCTGACACTGCATCACCATGACGCGGCGCATCAGCCGCCGGGAACGATTGTGGTGCCGGCGTCGGACTTCTTCCTCAACATTCCCGCGGGTGACACCATCGATGGGCGCTTTCCCGCGGGCGAGTGGTTCTTCAACAACTCCACGCTGAACATGTCGACCGCGGAGGATGCGACCGCGATGGTTCCGGTAAAGGAAGCGGGGACCTATCACCTCTTTGTGCGCAGCATTGGAACGGCAACCAGCTCCTTCCGGGTGAAGATCGATGGCAAGGAAGATGGCGGGAGCTACGGGCAGGGAACACTCAAGTGGGTGCGCGGCGGCGACTACACGCTGAAGCCCGGCAACGTCACCATCGCACTGACGGCGATTACGCCGCGGCCGTCCATCAACGTGCTGGTGCTGACGAAGAACGCGGACTTCAAGGAAGACGACCTGAAGGCGCTGGAGCTTCCGCCCGAGGTGAAGCTGGAGCATGAGTACAAGATTGCGCCGTCGAACATCGTGAAGTTCGGGGATGTGGATGGCAGCGGCAAGTATGCAATCCTCGACATCACCAGCGACTACTCATCGATCATGTATGCGAACGACGGACATGAGCTGTGGCGCTGGCAGGCGCCGGCGCAGGATGCGCGGCTGCGCGGTGAATTCGAGGCGCCGGGAGTGATGTGGGACTTCGACCACACCGGCCGCGACGAGGTCGCGCACTGGCGCATGATCGACAACAGGGAGTGGCTGGTGATCGCAGACGGACGCACCGGCGAGATTGTGCGCAAGACGCCGTGGCCCGCTCCGCCGATGCCGCACGTCTACAACAACTACCGCATGGCTGTGGCGAAGTTCCACAAGGACGCACCCGGGCCGGACACGCTGCTGGTGCTGTCGGACACCGGCGGCCTCATCTCGCTCACGGCCTATGACTATCAGCTGCATCAGGTGTGGCAGCACTCCGAGCCACGCCAGAAGGACTATTTCGGCCACTACATCTATCCGTATGACGTGAACGGCGACGGCGTGGATGAAGTCATCATCAGCCATCTCTGCCTGGACGCTAAGGGCCACGAGGTGTGGAACAACGCGAAGTATTTCGAGAAGAACAACGACCACATGGACGCGATGGAGTTCGTGGACATCAACGGCGACGGCAAGCCGGAGCTGCTGACCGGACAGAGCGATGTGGGCACGCTGGCCTACAATGCGCAGAACGGCGACATGCTGTGGCAGAACCTCTCGGACCACTCGCAGCAGATCACCGGCGGATGGATTCTCGCCGGCTCGAAGACGCCGCAGGTGGTGACGAACGGCCGCACCTACGGCACGCGGGCGCCCGTCGCTGGCGGCGGCGCTGCGCGAGGGCAGCGTGCGGGCGGCGGCGGTGGGTTCCAGCGGCAGGCAGCCAATCCCAACGAGATCGTCGCCAACGGCGGGCTTTCGGCGCAGCTCTACTGGTTCGACAACGTGGGGCGGCTGCTGGAGACATGGCCGGCGCATCCGCTGAACGGCAACCCGAACTTCGTGCGCGGGGATTGGTATGGCAACGGCAAGCGCACGTTCTTCTGGTATCGCTTCAAGCTGGAGCCGGACGGCGCGGGCACGCTCTTCTTCAAAGGCGAGGCCTACCATATGTTCGACTTCGACCACACCGGCGCGGATGAGGTGATTACGCTGGAAGGCGGAGGTGGCGGAGGGCAGGGCGGTGGCACGCAAATTCTGCGAGTCTACGGCAATGCCAACGTCGTGCCGCACCCGAAGCCTTGCGGGCCGGACTGCCGCAAGCTGATTGCCAACCATACGCACTACTAAGGAAGTGATGAACAAATCTGTTCGACTCTCTCGCCGGAAATTCCTTGCGCTTACGGGCGCCGCGGCTGCGCAGGTTGCCGCGCCCACACATCCAGTCTTTGGCGCGCCCACCGCTCCGGTGCCCCCGCGTGCGGGCGTGCAGTCGCTTGCCGGCGAGTGGCGCTTCGCGCTCGATCGCTACGATATGGGCGCCGGCGATGAGGTCTGGTACAAGGCGGACCTGGGTACGACGACGCACATCTCCCTGCCCGGAATCCTGCAGACGCAGGGATACGGCGATGACATCGAGGCGACTACGCAGTTTGTCGCGGCGCTCCCGCGCGACATGCGGTGGTATCTGCTGCCGCAGTATGCGCCGTACACCAAGCCGGGCCATGTGGAGGTGCCGTACCTCTCGCAGCCCATCAAGCACTATCTCGGCGTAGCGTGGTATCAGCGAGAGATCGCAATTCCGGCGGCATGGAAGGGCAGGCGCGTTGCGCTCTTCCTTGAACGCACGCGCTGGCAGACTACCGTGTATCTCGATGACAAACAGATCGGGTCATGCACGTCGCTGGTGGCGCCGCATGAGTATGACCTCGGCATTGTCGCGCCGGGAACGCACCGGCTGACCCTCCGCATCGACAACCGCATGATCCTGCCCTACCGGCCGGACGGGCACAGCGTCTCGGATGCCGAGGGTTGCACGTGGAACGGCATCGTTGGGCGCATCGAACTCAGCGCGACCAGCCCGGTTTGGATCGATGATGCGCAGGTGTTTCCGAATCTCGCGGCGAAGTCGGCGCAGGTGCGGGTGAAGATCGGCAACGCGACGGGCAAAGCCGGCTCCGGAACGATTTCAGTCGGCGCAACGAATGCACCAGCCAGCTGGGATGCGAAAGGCGGGGCGGCGACTCTCGACGTGCCGATGCCGAACGCGACGCCATGGAGTGAATTCACGCCGGTGCTGCAGCACATCACCGTGAAGCTGAACGGACCGGATGCGGACGGGCTGGATGCTAACGACAGGCGCGACGTGAGCTTCGGCATGCGCGAGATCAAGGCCGACGGCAGGACGATCCGGCTGAACGGCGAACTGTTTTACTTCCGTGCGACACATGATGGCGGCGGCTTCCCGCATCTCGGGTATCAGGCCACGGACGTTCCGACTTGGAAAAAAATCATCGCCACGTGCAAGGCGTGGGGGCTGAACGGCATCCGCTTCCACTCGTGGTGCCCGCCCGAGGCAGCGTTCATCGCGGGCGATGAGCTTGGCTTCTACTTTCAGCCGGAGTGCGGGATGTGGAACTCGTTCGATGCCGAGCAGAAGATGCTGAACACGCTGCGGGATGAGTCGGCACGGATCATCCGCGCGTATGGCAACCATCCGTCGCTCGTGATGCTGAACGCTTCGAACGAACCTGCGGGACATTATCAGGAACAGCTTCCCATTTGGGACAAGGAGATGCGCGAGGCTGACCCGCGGCGGCTGTATTCCGACGGCACGGGCCGTCCTGCGCCACCGCCGGGCGGCCCGGGAACGCCGTACGCGGCGGACTTTATCGTGATCGGCGCGCGCGGCCCGCGTGGTTGGTTCGGCGGTGACTACGATGCGATGCTGCAGGGCATGTCGCGCGGATCGGTAGTGCCGTTCGTCGGACATGAGGTAGGGCAGTGGTGCGCATATCCGGACTTCAGCGTGATCGATAAATTCTCCGGCTACATGGTGCCGGGCAATTACGAAATCATGCGCGACATGGCGCGGGAGCATGGCACGCTTGCGAAGAACAAGCAGATCGCGCATGCATCGGGCCGCTTTCAGGTGGCCTGCTACAAGGAGGAGTTCGAGGCGAACCTGCGCAGCGCGAACTACACCGGCATCGAGATTCTCGACCTCCACGATTACCTGGGCCAGGGCGGCGCGCTTATCGGGCTGCTCGACGCGTTCTGGGAGTCGAAGGGTTATGTTGGGCCCGAAGAGTTCCGCCAGTTCTGCAATGAGACGGTGCCGCTGGCCCGCTTCAAAGAACGCGTCTTTACCACGGCGGACACGCTGAAGGCCGATGTTGAGCTGGCGCACTACGGAGCCAAACCGTTCGCGAGCGTGACGCCGAAGTGGCGCGTCGTGGGCACGGGCGGGGCCGTCGTGGCAAGCGGCAGTCTCGCGTCGAAGCCTGCGCCACGTGGAAAGAATCTTCCGCTGGCTTCGATCTCGGTCGATCTGGCCAAGCTGCATGCCCCGGCGAAGTACCGGCTCGTGGTCGAGCTGGCTGGAACACCGTTCCACAATGGGTGGGACTTCTGGGTCTATCCGGCGAAGGTTGACACGATGGCACCCGCCGATGTGCTGATCACCAGCGCCTGGTCCGAGGCTGAAGCCAAGCTCGCTGCTGGCGGCAAGGTATTGTTTGTGACGAAGGAGTTCGGCGCGAACGATCCGAAGATGTCCACCGTGCCGATCTTCTGGAACCACCTGATGAATCCGAACGGGACCACGTTCCTCGGGCTGCTGAATGACGCAACCCACCCGGCGCTGAAAGGTTTTCCCACCGAAGCGAACTGCGACTGGCAGTG
>DATNAU010000004.1:0-2091 GCA_035572415.1 Acidobacteriaceae bacterium | reverse complement strand
GAAAGATTTCGAGGGGGACACGTCCGGCTGGCATGCGGACGCGCAGCCGCTGGCGGAAGCCGTGCGTGGCGACATCCGGCCGGCCCTGCTGGTACTGCTTGCCGCCGTAGGATGCGTGTTGCTCATCGCGTGTGTGAACGTCGCCAATCTACTATTGGCGCGCGCGACGGGGCGGCAGAAGGAAATGGCGACGCGTGTCGCTATCGGCGCCACCCGACGGCGCATCATTCGCCAGTTGTTGACTGAGAGCACCGTCCTGGCGATGGCCGGCGGCACGGTAGGATTAGCGCTCGCCAGTGCCGGAGTCAGCGCCCTGATGTCGATGTTGCCGATGGACCTTCCTTCGTATATCAAGGTTTCGGTGGACGGCCAAGTTGCGGCATTTACGCTCCTACTGGCGATCGCCACCGGGTTGCTCTTCGGTATCGCTCCGGCGTGGCGCATTTCTTCGCCGCAACTGCTCGAGACTCTGAAGGAGGGCCGCAGCTCTGTCGGCGCCAGTCACTATCGGTTGCGCGATGCGCTGGTCGTGGGCGAGATGGCGCTCGCAGTTCTCCTGTTGATCGGCGCCGGCCTGATGGTCCGCAGTTTTGTCCGTTACCAGGCCGCCCGCTTCGGATTCGACTCCGAACATGTCCTCACGTTCTCGATCAGCCTGCCGGCGCAGAAATATAGCGATCCGGCGCGTATCCGTTCGTTCCTGCAACAGGCAGAAGAGAAACTACAATCATTGCCCGGAGTGCAGGCCGTGGGAATGGTTTCCACCCTGCCGTTAAGCGGCGGAGGTTGGACGAACACCTACACCATCCCGGGGAAAGAGATTCATCCCGAGCCGCATTCCTATTTTGCGGCGATTTCCCCGGGATATTTCGCCGCCCTCCGCATTCGACTCATTCGCGGCAGGGGGATCCTCCAGTCGGACGGCCCCGATTCGCCTTTAGTTGCCGTTTTGGACGATAAGGCCGCGCACATGTACTTTGGCGACGAGAACCCGATCGGGCAGCATATCAAGGTTTCGGTGCCAGGCTCCAAGGAGCCCGGCGTGCGCGAGATCGTCGGTATTGTCGGCGCGGTGAAACAGACGACCGGCGTCGTCGAGGACTCGAAAGGCGAGGTTTATATTCCGTACACCCAAGTGGTCATGCCGGGCGCACAGTTCGCGGTCCGCACTGCCGCGGACCCGGTGGGGATCGGGACCGCGATCCGCGCGCAGATCCAGAGCATCGATCCCGAACAGCCGGTCTATGACATGAAGACCCTGGAGGACATCCGCTCCGAAGCGATGGCGCAGCCTCGCTTCAGCACCGTTCTGCTCGGCATATTCGGAGGCCTGGCGCTGGTGCTGGCGGCGGTTGGAATTTACGGAGTTCTTTCCTACACGGTCACCCAGCGTACGCACGAGATCGGCCTGCGCATGGCTTTGGGAGCGACCCAGGGCTCCGTCCTGCGGATGGTGATGCAGCGCGCCATGAAACTCGCCGCCATCGGCATGACGGCGGGCGTGATCGCTGCGTTACTGGCGACGCGCGCCCTCAGTTCGCTGCTCTTCCACATCAGCCGCACCGACCCGCTTACGTATATCGCCGTCGCCGTCGTCCTGGGCGCGGTCGCGCTCCAAGCCAGCTATCTTCCGGCACGAAGGGCGACGCGCGTGGATCCGATGATCGCCCTGCGCAACGAATAATTTCTTCCCTCCCGCGGCAGACCCGCCTGCGGGGGGGATGCTTCGGCGAGTGCTTGCCGACCGGTGCGTCTGAAGTAAGATCGATGTATGCATCCCGAGGATGACATTGAGCGCTTCCGCGAGCATTATTCCGCGATGAGCGACGCCGAGCTGGAACAGATCGCGAATTCGTCCGACGAACTCATCGATGCGGCGGAGACGGCACTGCTCGACGAGTTATCGCGCAGGAACCTTCCTCTCCCGGACGAGGATGAGGCAGCGCAAGTGTCTCCCCAGTATTCCCGGCCTGTGACGGTTCGCACATTCCTCGATCTATCCGAGGCGCTGCTGGCCAAGGGCAAGCTGGAAGCGGCTGGGATTCGCGCCGAACTTCCCGACGTGAATATGGCCCGGATGAACTGGTTTTG
>DATNAU010000003.1:0-79017 GCA_035572415.1 Acidobacteriaceae bacterium | reverse complement strand
TTATGATGCTCGCAGCTTTACCCGATGTCCTCGTTCCAGTTCTCCAGGTAGGCCTTGAAGTCGGACATGAATTTGCCGGCGTCGGCGCCGTCGACGATGCGGTGGTCGAAGCCGAGGGTGAGGTGCTGGATGGAGCGGATGGCGATCGAGTCCGCGCCGTCCTTGTCCGTCACCACCACCGCCTCCTTGCCCAGCCCGCCGATGCCCAGGATGGCCGACTGCGGCTGGTTGATGATGGGCATGCCGAACTGCTCGCCGAAGATGCCCGAGTTGGTGAGCGTGAAGGTGCCGCCGGAGATCTCATCCGCCGCGAGCTTCTTGCCGCGCGCGCGCTCCGCTACGTCGACGATGGCGCGGGCCACGCCGAGGAAGTTGCGCTCCTCCGCCTGTTTGATGACCGGCACGATCAGGCCCCATTCCAGCGCGACCGCGATGCCGATGTTGATGTTCTTGTTGTAGCGGATCGCGTCGCCTTCAATGGAAGCGTTCACCACCGGATGCTTGCGCAGCGCCATGATGGCCGCGCGCGTGATGAACGGCATGAAGGTCAGCTTGACGCCGTTGCGCTGCTCGTACTTGGACTTTTCCTTCTCGCGCAGGCGCACGATGCGCGTCATATCCACCTTGAAGACGGTGTGGACGTGCGGGCTGGTCTGCTTGGACTCGACCATGCGCTTCGCGATGATGGCGCGCATCTTGGTCATGGGGACGAGCTCGCCGGGCAGCGGAGCGGATGCTGGGGCCGCGGGCGGTGCAGGCTTCGCACTTCCCGCAGATGTGGGTGTCCCAGGTCTCGCACCTGAGACCTTGGTCGGGGCCGAAGAGGTAGCCGGCGCGCCTTCGAGATGCCCCATGATGTCCTGCTTGGTGATGCGGCCGCCGGAGCCCGAGCCTGCAAGCTGGCCGAGATCGACGTTGTTGTCCTTGGCGATCTTGCGCACCAGGGGCGAGGAGCGTACACGCTCCCCGGCGGATGCCGCAGCGGGAGCAGATGCAGCCGGAGTTGCCGTAGCGGCGGCCGCTGGAGCTTGCGGCGTAGCTGCCGCAGCCTTCGCCGGTGCAGCCGCTTTGCCCACACTACCCGCAGCTCCTCCGATGACGGCAACAACCGTATTGATGGCGACCGTCTCGCCCGCTTGCACCTTGATCTCGCTGACCGTGCCGGCGACGGGCGATGGAATCTCCGCATCCACCTTGTCGGTGGAGATTTCGAACAGAGGCTCGTCGCGCTCCACCTTCTCGCCCACCTGCTTCAGCCACTTGGTGATGGTGCCTTCGGTGATGGACTCGCCCATCTGCGGCATGAGGACGTCGGTTCCCGCACCGCCTCCGGAAGAAGCTGCTGACTCCGCAGCTCTCTCCGCTGCGGGCGCATTGGCCGCAGCGGGTGTTACAGAATCATCCGCGGGCTTCGCCGCGGTCTCCTGCGCAGATGCGGAACCGGACGCGGCTTTTGCCGGAGCGGCCGCGCCCTTCGAACCCGTGGCACCGTCGCCGATCACCGCGACCACCGTATTGATCTGCACGGTCGTACCCTCGGCGATCTTGATCTCCTGGAGAGTGCCCCCGGCGGGCGACGGAATCTCCGCGTCGACCTTGTCGGTCGAAATCTCGAACAGGGGCTCATCGCGGTCGACCTTGTCACCGACCTTCTTCAGCCACTTGGTCAGCGTTCCCTCGGTGATCGATTCGCCCATCTGGGGCATTATTACGTCAGTCGGCATCGCAAAACCTTCCTGCTGCTTCTCTCTCATAGGGCGCAAACGGCGCACCACTCGGGTGCGCCCGTCATACGCTCATCGCCCTTGGATTATAGAGCTTTGCGGCGGGTGGCCGCTGCTGCCCCGTCGTTGGGCAGCGCGATTATCGCGGCCGAGCCACAGCCGCCTGCGCTCGTGACAGAGAGAAGAGCGGCCCGCGGGCGATTCGTTCGCACCAGTGACTCCAGCCGAGGTTCAGTTTTCGGTTGGCGGCTGGATATGGTCGATGACAAATATATCGACCTGCGCCCTCTGCTTGACCAGCTTCAGACCAAGCTGCTTTTCGATGGCGGTGGGAAGTTGGGGCGCGCCCACGGCGTCGTCGACTGCATCGGCGCGTGGCGGCATGGGCGGCGCGAAGTCGAGCACCGCGTCGTAGTGGCCCTGTAGGCCGGTCAGGTCAACAACCGTCGCGGGTTCCATCGCTGAGAGCGCGTTCGCAATCTGATCTATGGTGACGTCGAGCATTTCGAGCCGCCGTTCGCCGCTGTGGCTCAGTTCGCGATTGAAGACGCCGCAGCGGATGGCCCAGCCGTCGTACGGCGGATACGCGTGAGGGTATCTCTTGTTGTCGGTGACGGAAGACGGCAGTGTGCACGTATCTCCGCCCGTGTGCGACTTCAACAGACCGGGCTTGTCGACAATGAGCGCGAGCACGTCGCCATCGCGCTTTTCGATGTGGGCGGCGAAGTGGAAGCGGTCTTCGAGCATTGCGCGCACCATCTGGCGCACGTCGTCGCGGTTCGGATTTCCCTCTGCGCGGGCCTCGATGGCGAGCCAGCCATCCTGCATGGTGTTGTACGGCTTGGGCAGTCCTTCAAAGGCCTCCTTGCGCAATTGATAGCTGCGCAGGTCGTACGCAAAATCGATCAGGTTGACCAACTGGACATTCCACGAGAAGAGTCCGCCTCGCGGCGGAGCCATCTTGCTGACAGGATCGAGAAAGTCTCCGCCGATCACTACAAACTTGCGGCCCGGCCGAATGGAGACGGCGTCGAATTCCAGCCTGTGGGCGGGAGCAGGCGCGGATTGGCCTACTGCGGTGGGCGGAAGGACGACACAGGCGGAAAGAATTGCGAAGCAGAAGCTTTTCATATTTGCTCCTTGTTAGTTTTCCGCCGGCCGCTCGACGTGGTCGATCACGAGCACGTCGACAGGGCCTTTGGTTGATTCCAGCTTCAGTCCGAGTTGCTCCTCAAGTGCGGTAAAGAGTGCCGGCCCTGCATCCCCGGAAGATGTGGCCGGCTGCGCGACGCCTGCCGCATCGCCGCCGCTCGGCGGTGCCCAGGTAAGCGTGAAGTCGTAGTGGCCGCTCAGCCCGGTTTTGTCGATGACAGTTCGTCCGGTCTCATTGCAGAGAAGGGGCAGCAGCCCTTCCAACGGCGCGCCCTGCGCCTGAAGCGTGTGCCCCGCAGGATTTGTGCTCATGCGAAAGCTGCCGGTATCGCCCGGCGGCATGGGACGGTCGGAGTTCTGACTTGCAGCGGCGAGTTTCGGGCCGCCCTTCGCCACAACCAGTATGTACTCCGGAAGATCGCGCGTTTCATGATGCAATCGAAGCCCGAAGCGCTCGGTCAGAATTTGTTGAGCCTGTATTCTGCGCTGATCGAAGTTGAGGGCCTTGAGCTTTGGCACATCTGCCTGGGCCACTTTGGCCTGGATGTCGAAACGGTCGGTCCTCGACCAGGACGGCTCGCCGATGAGCTGATCGTCGCTGACGCCGTAGGCCTGCGTGAGCAGGAGGTGCAGCGGAGCGTTGGTGACGCTGACACCGTCGGGGGTAAACCCCGAGCGGATTCCGCTGCCTCCTCTGCTGTCGGGCTTTACTGAGATCACGTCGAACTTCGGCACCGGTACAGAAGCCGAAGAAGATGGCGCGGACGCGGGTACTTGAAGCGGGATCTGGGCTCCGGATGCAACCGGCACCAGCAAGGAAGCCAATAGGAAAATTCCAGGAAGATTCACGGATAGCCTCTAGGTCAGCGGGGTTCGTCGGGAAGGCGGAAGTTCGGGATGGTGAGGGAGACTTGCGTGCGCCGCGTCACGTTGTATTGCGTGAAGTGGATCGGCGTGCCGGGAGCGAGCTCAAGGCCGCGTGTGCTATTGAGATCGCCGTAGATGGAGTGGGGATAGAGGAGGGTTCTTACTGGCCAGACTGGCAGCAGCCGAAGGAACAATTCGTTGTCGTAAGAGGTGTCGGCCCACGCCGCGGCGGTGATCGGGCCGGGAGGTACATAGGCATCTGGCTCATTCGTTCTGGACCACACGGTCGAGACATGGGTCAGTGGGGGAAGGTCCAGCGCCGATATTCGGCACATGGGTTGCGCGGGAAAGCGGTACAGCCATCGCCCAGAACACACGCCGAAATCTCTGACTGGAAAGTCGCCGGCAGCGAGTGCTGCGGCAGTATCGCTGCCCGCCCGCAGCTCGGTGACAGCGAGCGCGAGACGCAATCTGGTAGGAGATGGCTTGAACCGCTCGTACTGATTGCGATCCAGCATGAACTCTACCTGGGCCTGATGCTCGCCGGGAAGGAACCGCATGGTGCGCGAGGTCCACCAGGGAGAAGACCAATGCTGGCCGGTCGCCGGATCGTCAAGGGCGGCTTTCACATCGTCCACCTGGGCAGCGTAGCCTTCCGGGACACCGGAGAAAGTCAGCGGCACAGTGACATAGATTTTGTCCGGCCGCTCGGAGAATACGGCCTTCACCTGCGCAAGGCCGTACGGCGCCAGCGCGAGTTGCATGGATGCGTGAGAGGCGGCGGGTCCCGAATATGCGCGATCGATGCGGCTCTCACGGGTTGCGGTGAGCCACATGGCCGTACCGGTGGCCAGCAGAACTGTGACTGCGCCCGTCGCGACGGCAAGCAAAACCCGGCGCGTTGCGAACTGGATGAGAGTCGCTACCGCCGCGCCTACGATGACAATAACGGCGATCCACATGCTGCGGTCATTTGGCGCCGCAGATTCATATCCTCCCCGCGGCATGAAGGCGAGAGCGGTCGCGCCAAGCCATACGATGACAGCGGCGAACAGTGCGAGTGTCATGCGGGCGAAGTTCGACGTCATGGCGGCAATCGCAATGAGCGGGAAGACTCCATACGCGCTGGCGATGGCTAATAGAGGGAACCATCCGGCGACGTGGGCGAGTGGAGACAGCCCGCCTTCCTTCAGGATTACCGCCTCCGCAATCACGAAGGGCAGGTAAATCCAGGCCGCGACAAAAAGCGCCTTCGCTGCAAGCAACTTCTTCCGCTCATAGGGCCGGGTGAGCCACCATTGCCGGTCGCCGACGAGGCTCTCGGCATGAATCAGGCGTGCGATCAGAAGCCAGCAGGCTGCAGGCACAAGCACTTGCGGCAGCAGGAGATTCAAATACTGCGAGCGCATTGCTGTTGGCGAGTAGTTCCAACGATTTGGATACAGAAAGGCGTACAGCGAGAGTGCAAGCAGCAACGCGAGGATCTCCATCCAGTACATGCGCGTGTCTTTGCGGAAGATATGCAGGATCTGGCTCATGCGTGTGCGCTCTCCTTCTCTGCGGTATGCGACGGCGGATTTGCGCCGGGCTGTTTCCGGCCGGATTTTGCGACGGCGAGAAAGATCGCCCGCAGCGGCATGGGGTCCATCTCAATACTTCGCGCGGCGGGGAAGCGCTCGCGCAGGTCGCGCTCGCTGGCGTCGCCGCGCCAGGCGGTGTGGACGAAGCGGAGCATGTGGTCGGCGGCTTCGGGCAGCAGCCACTCGCGCGGCATGTCATTTGAGAGTTGAGCCGCGCCGTCCAGCGCGATCGTTATCTCGCGGAAGCGCGCGGCGATCGCGGACATGCCGTCGGAGAAGAGCAGCCGCCCGTCCTCCATGAAGCCGATATGGCTGGCGAAGCTTTCGATCTCCGCCAGGTCATGCGAGGAGAGGAAGATGGTCGTCTCCTCCGCGCGGTCGAGGATGCCCTCGATCAGCTCGTCGCGCACCAGCGGATCGAGGCCCGCGAGCGGCTCATCGAGCACCATCAGCTTCGGGCGGTAGGCCATGGAGCTGACGAATGCGGCCTTCATCCTCATGCCGCGGGAGAGGTGCCTGAGCTTGCGGTCGAGTCGCAGGTCGAACTGGCGAATGAGTTCGATCTCCAGCGCGCGGTCCCACCGCGGATAGAAGGGGCGCGTGTAGTCGAGCATCGCGCCGATGGTCATCGCATCCGGCATCTCCTGGTTCTCCGAGACATAGCCGATCTCGCAAAACCTCGCGCCGGTCAGCGTGCGCGAATCGCCGCTGAGCACCTCGGCGCGTCCGCTGCTGGGCCGCAGAATGTTCATCAGCACCTTGATCATCGTGGTTTTGCCTGCGCCGTTAGCGCCCACCAGGGCATAGATCGCGCCTTCGGGCACGGCAACGTCGATGCCGCGCAGCACTTCGGTCCGAGCGAAGCGCTTCGTCAGTCCTTGTGTTTGAATCGCGTTTCCAAGATTCATCGTTCTCCGCGCCCTTTCTCCGTGCTGCTCAGCCGCTGCCAGTGCGCCTCAATGGCGTCGATCATCTCGTCGCGGTCGATGCCCAGCCGCTTCGCTTCCACTACCAACTGTTCCATCTCCGCGCCCAGCAGTTCCGTTCGCTCCTTGCGCGTGGCATCGGGCATTGCGGCCACCGCGGTGCCGATGCCCGGCCGCGTCTCCAGCAAGCCTTCGCCGATGAGGTGCGCGATGATCTTGTGCGCCGTGTTGGGATTGATCTTCAACTCCTTGCTCAGCGCGCGCACCGACGGGAACGCATCTCCGGGCCGCATCTGCCCGGAGACCATCGCCTTCTTCGCGGCGAAGACCACCTGCTCAAAGATGGAGAGGCCGGCGCGGAACTGAACGCGAAACGGAATCACATGTGTACTATTACACATAGTACACCAACGCACAAGAGAAACTTTGGAACGAGATGGCCGGCAGGCATAAAGGCGACCGGCGATCTGCAACAAAAGTTACCCATCGAACATCTATGGTCCTGCGTGCTATATTTTCTCTATGGCCCCCTCAGCAGAGAATTTCACGGCCTATGCCACCAAACCGTTCTCGCGGCTCGCCCGCAAAGCGAGGATTGACGATGAGCAGCTTTGGCTCGCAGCGACGGACGCAAATGAAGGGCGCATCGATGCAGACCTCGGCGGCGGAGTCGTGAAACAGAGGATCGCGCGAACGGGCCAGGGAAAATCGGGCGGTTCGCGATCCATTCTTCTGTTGCGGCGCGGGCGTCGTGCAGTGTTTGTGTATGGCTTCGAGAAGAAAGACCAGGCGAACATAGCGCCTGGCGATCTGGAACTGTTTCGCGAACTGGCCCCGATCTATCTCGATGCCAGTGAAGCTCAGATGATTCGCTGGATGGAGACGGGCGCTGTCCGCCGCATTCAGGGCAGTTACCAGCAGGAGTGATTATGCCGAAATATCGATCGAAGATTGCTGCCGCGGTTCACGAGACAGTGAGCGACTTATACAAAACAGGCGGCGTTGACCGAAGGACGATGCGCAAGTTCGACACGCTTTGCCTGACCCCGATCGTCAAGATGACGCCGGCGAAGATTCGCGCGCTGCGTCTGCGCGAAAATACCAGCCAGAATGTCTTTGCGGCATACCTGAATGTCACTCCCGGCCTGGTCAGCAAATGGGAGCGTGGCGAGAAGAAACCGCAGGGAGCGACGCTCAAGCTGCTTACCCTTGTGTCGAAAAATGGTATCGATTCTGTGGCGTAAGGCACGCTTCAGATGCTCGCGATCAGTACGGCCAGCAGGGCTGTGCGCGGGAGCAGATGCTCGACCACGATGTGCTCGTGGGCGGCGTGGGCGCCTTCGCCGACGGCGCCCAGGCCATCGAGCGTGGGCACGCCGAGCGCCGCCGTAAAGTTGCCGTCGGAGCCGCCGCCGGTAGCGGCTTCGCTGAGCGTGAAGCCGAGGTCGTGTGCGATGGCGCGTGCGTGCTGGTAGAGCCGCGCGGTTCCGGCGCTGCGCTCCATGGGCGGACGGTTGATGCCGCCGGTGATCTTGAGGGAGCAGCGCTTGTCCTCACACTTGAGTGCGCGAAACATGCGGTCTACCTTGGCTGCATCGGCGGACTTGGCGATGCGGACATCGATCTCGGCCCACGCATGTTCGGCGATCACGTTCGAGCGCGTGCCGCCGCCGATCACGCCGGGATTGACGGTGCGGCCGATGCGGAGATCGGTGAAGCCCGCAATCTTTTCCAGCAGCCGCGCGAGTTCCAGCACGGCGGAGTGGCCGCGTTCGAAGTCGACGCCTGCGTGCGCGGCGATGCCGGTGACGTCGATGCGATAGTGGCCGACCCCTTTACGCGCGGTCTTGCAGGCGAGGCCCTGCGCGGGCTCCAGGACCAGGACCGCGTCGCTTTCACGCGCGAGCTTTTCCGTGATCGCACGGGACACCGGGCTGCCGATCTCTTCCTCGCTGTTCAGCAGCAGCGTGACGGGCGGGTGCGCGCCCAGTTCGCTGAGCACGCGCATTGCGGTCAAAGCCATGGCCACGCCGGCCTTCATGTCGAGCACGCCGGGGCCGTAGATTTTGCCGCGCTCTTCGCGCCACGGCATCTTCTTGAGCGTGCCGAGAGGCCACACCGTATCGAGATGTCCGAGGAGCAGCACGCTTCCAGCTTTTGCAGAACTCTTGCGCGAGGCGCCGGCCCATTGGACCTCCAGCACATCGCCGCACGCGCGCTGGCGATGGCGCTTTACCTTGCCGCGGCAGTGCTCGGCGAGATCGGCTGCGATCGCCGCGCAGGCATCGACGGCGGCTTTGTTGTCGCTGGGCGATTCCGCCTCGACCAGCCGGCGGATCGCCGCGAGCATCCAGGCTGTATGGTCATGCACTGTGCGCTGGAGCATCTGGGGATTGAAGGCCATCTTGCGCATTTTTCTATGCCCGAATCGTACCTCAGGTTACGGCCGGTGCTGGTCAGGAGATATGCCAAGGGTTCCAAGTTACAGAAAAAGCGAGATCTTGCGTGATCAATACTGTGGCAAAATTGCCACAGTGCAGCTTTCGCAAGTGGTCGTACCCTTGGCCTTGCACTCCCCGGATCGGAGATTTTTCAGCCTGTCCCAAGCTGCCCACCCCGAACAGACCATCCGCGATGCTGTCGAATTTCGCGGGATCGGGCTGCACTCCGGCGCGCCGGTTTCCATGCGGCTGGTGCCGGCTCCGGCCGGCTCCGGCGTTGTGTTCCGCCGGACGGACCTTGAGAACTTCGAGATTCCGGCCAACGGCCGCAACGTTGCCAAGGTGAGTTACGCCACCAGCCTGATGCGCGGGTCGGTGCTGATTTCGACGACAGAGCATCTGCTGTCTGCGCTGGTCGGCTATGGCGTGGACAACGTCATCGTCGAGCTCGACAACCTGGAGCTTCCTATCCTGGATGGCTCGGCGCTGCCTTACGTCGAGGCTTTTGAGCAGGTCGGGCTGAAGCAGCAGCGGCGCCGCCGGGAGTATCTCCGCATCCTGAAACCGGTGGAGGTGCGCGAGGGCACGAAGTTCATTGGGGTATATCCGGGCAGCGGATACGGCATCGACTACACCATTGATTTCCCGCGGCCGATTGGCTCGGAGGCCTTCTCCACCGATCTTGAAGCGGCAGGCGACTACGCGCGCTTCATCGCGCCGGCGCGCACCTTCGGCTTCCGCGAGGATGAGGCCAAGCTGCGCGATATGGGTCTGATCCGTGGTGCCTCGCCGGAGTGCGCCATCATTCTTACTGCGGATGGCGTGCAGAATCCGCCGCTGCGCTTTGCGGATGAGTTTGTGCGGCACAAGGTGCTGGACCTGATCGGGGATCTCGCGCTGGCGGGACGCCGCATTCAGGGCCGCGTGATCGCGGAGCGCGCCGGCCACGCCATGCATACTGCGCTGGTGCAGCGGCTGCTGAAGGACCGCTCCGCGTGGGAACTTGCACCGGGTTACGATTCCACTGCGGAGACCGCTGGAGCCCATTCCTCCGCATCGTCGCTGCGTACCGCGATTCCTGCGCACGCATAGACCTTTTTTCCCGGGGGCTGAAGCCCCTTACTCTTCAGGGTGCCGTAATGGCCGGACTAATGGCCGGCCCTATCTGAGAAGCAAATATAACGCCAAACTTAAGACACGGTATCGTTCTGAACGGGCCGTTGTAGCCAGGGCATGGTGCAGATCGTGAGCACGGATTGCACTGCGAGCAGGAGGGCGATCAGGAGGATGTAGCCCTCGAAGTTGTAACCGCGCAGAACGCCGATGAGCGCCCTCGCAGAGAGATAGAACATTCCCGCACAGCCGGCCAACGCTAAATAGCGGAGCCAAGGATAGCGCAGACGCAGCGCGGCGAGGGTGATCAACGCCTGGCTGAGGATCGACGCAGCAATCGCGATCTGGCTTGCGGGATGATGCAGCCGCAGGTCCATCGCGCCCAGCCACAATCCGCACAATCCAGTGAAGGCACACAGGAGCGGCAGCGCGGAACCGTTGCCCAATGCGAGCCCCAGGCCGCGGGGCGCCAGGCTCACGACCTGCCGCAGATACCAGAGTTGCGCGCGGCGCGCGCTTTGGGATGCGGCGCGGTCATGAAATTCCTCACGCAGATCGCCGGCGATGGTTTCGCGATTATGTGCGGGCAAGACCATCCGCAGCAGATGTTCCATCCATGCGGGTGGATGGATTCGATGATTTGTGCTCATGCCATCACCTCCAGTGGCCAGCGCTTTCCCTGCCAGGCCTTTTCCATGGTCAAGCGAGCTTCGGTCAGCGCGGATGCGCCGGCGGCTGTCAGCCTGTAGAAGCGCCGCGGAAGACCTCCGCGTTCCGGCGTGCCGCGCTCCAGCCGCGACGAGAGCAGGCGCTTCGCTTCCAGCCGGTCCAGCGTGGCATACACGGCTCCGGCTGAGACGGTGCGCGCCTTGGGCGAATTTCCCTGCACCTCGCGCAGCACGGCGCGGCCGTAGGCGTCCTGCTCCAAGCCGAGAACGGCCAGAAGCACGATTTGTTCGAAGGTCCCGAGGAGGTCCGCCATGTCTACAAAATAGACATGGCTACGGCAGGTTGTCAAGCTGCGATGATGTGCGAAGGTCTTCTTCCCCACCCGTCCGCAAAGAGCGCGTACGGATGGAGCACCCGGTGAGTGCCAGATAATCGATTCATGTCTCTCGCCGCCATCGCGCTGGGATCGAACTTAGGCGACCGCGAGGTCAATCTGCGCGACGCTATCGCGCGGATTGGCGCGCTCGGGAGTGTCCGTGCAGTCTCTTCCTTCTATGACACTGCACCGGTCGGCTATATTGAACAGCCGCGTTTTCTAAATGCCGCGCTACTGCTGGAGACCGCGCTTTCACCGCTCGATCTGATGGCTGCACTGCTGTCGATCGAGCGCGCGCTGGGCCGCGACCGTACGATGTCGCCCGCCAAGGGTCCGCGCACGGTGGATCTCGATCTGCTGTTGTATGACGGGCTAACGATTCATACGCCCGCAAGTGGAATCCAGCCCGCGCTCACACTCCCGCACCCGGAGATGCATCTGCGCGGCTTCGTCCTCGCACCGCTTGCTGAGATCGCGCCGGAGATGGTTGATCCCGCGAGCGGTCGAACGATTGCGCAGATGCTGGCAGAGCTGTCGATAGGGCGAAGTGAATGACGACCTGCGGCTAAAGCCGTCTCCAGTTCCCCGGCTTTACCGCGCGCTAAAGCGGGTGATGAAAAAGTGCGACTACACGGGATGAGGAAGAACCCGCGGCTAAAGCCGCATTGATTTTGCATTGCTTTACCGCGGGCTGAAGCCCGCTGCTACTCCCAAAATATGATCATCTCGACTTTTTCAGCACCCTCTAAAGCGCGCTGCTACTCCGAGTCCGACGCGGCTAGTTCTTCGGCTCTTGCTGCGGACGGTCGGTGCCGGCCTTGTGTCCGGGACGCGCGCGATGGCCCCAGTCCCAGCGGTAGCCGAGGATGCCCTTCACGATCAAGTGATCGGTGGCGGCGGTCGGTCCAACGCCGACGCCGAAGTTGATCTCCCACTTGGGCGAAACGTTCAGGTCGGTTACGGCGAAGATCTGCTGCTGCTGATCGTGGAGCGTGGATGGGGAACCGAGGCGGCCATAGTCGGCGTAGTATTCGACCCCCGCGTTCACCTTCTTGGTGATGTCGTAGCCCACCTTCACGCCCGGGGTGAAATCGAGGCCGTCGGCGACGCCAGGGCCGTGCCAGGTGCGCTCGAGCGCGGGGTTGAACGCGAGATACCAGCGGCCGAGTGTCTTGTCGACGATGGGCCGAATCTCCCACGTCCACGTGTCGGGCGAGTAGACGGCGCGCTGGTAGCCGATCTCGTTGGAGATGCTGACGCCGACCGGCCAGTGCCATGAGTCCGGCACGCGCACGCGCGGACGAATGTGGTCGCCCACCCACTGCACGCCGTGGCCGGACTGCTCCGAGGTGAAGATGTAGAAGCCGACCTCGGCCCACTTGTTGATGCCCTCGGTCAGCTCGATGGTCTCGTGTTCCTGATGGTTCGTCGGGTAGACGCCGTCGATGAGGTTTTTCTGTCCTTCGGGCGTGAAGTTCGAGTGCAGCTCGATCATCAGGTTCTTCGGCTCGACGGTTTCCGAGCCGTACACCTGGATCTCATAGTTGCCCTGCGCGCGGGCGTGCGCGGAAGCGAACAGCGCGAACGCGGCACAAGCGGCGGCGAGCAAAGGCAGACGAGCGGGGCGCAACAGGAGCGATGACAGGCACAGATTCATTGTGGGGTAGGGCAATCATACCTAGTGACGCACGAAGATGGCCTTTAGCCGCCGATTGCGATCGGGCGGACGCGGTTTCCGCGCCCGCGCTTGTGCATCGAGGCTGTATTAGCCGCCGGCTACCGCGCCAAGAATGATGAGCGGCTCGGAGCCTTTGACGACGGCCGCAGGCAGTGGCTTGTCCGTCGGGTCGAGTGAGAGGTCCTGCTGGCAGGCGAAGAAGCGCAGGAAGTCGCGGCGCTTTTGCGTGGTGTGGTCGCGGATCGTTCCGCAGAGCATTGGGTATGCGGCTTCCAGCGCATCGAGCGTCCGCGCAATGGTGACAGGCTCCGCGACCTCCAGCCCAACCTCGTGGCCGGGGATGCGGGCGAGGGTGCGGAGATGCCCGGGCAGTTCGACGCGGATGAGAGGCATGGGAATCCGGATCAGCCGATCACATCGATTGCTGCCGCCCCGCCATGGACCGCACCCGTGACAATGCCGCGGTCGAAGGTCGCGAGTTTTCCGTGGCGCGCGGCAGCGAGGGCCAGCAGATATGTATCCGTCACATGCGACGAGTCAAGCATGCGAGCAGGGTTGACGATTGATGTGTCCAGCAGGCTCAGATGGTCAGGCCAAAATTCGTGGCCCGGGAGATTCCGCAGGGAAGCGAGAAGCCGGGCGACCACGGCAGGCGTTCCGGGCGAGGCAGGGTAGCGCCGATTTCCGACAATGCGCAGAGTTCCAATCTCGGTTATAGGGCAGGTTGCCCACGCCTTCTTCGCTGTTGAGGCAAACCAGTGGTGGGCGCGGCCATGCTGCATATGCATCGGATCGATTAAGGCGATCAGGACGTTGATATCGAGCAGGAATCGGGTCATGGCAACTCTTCACGCAGCCGTCGCACAAGCTCCGATGTGACACGCGCACCCGGACGCACCGGCAACAAGGGAATACCATTCCGCGTCTTTTGAGTCGATGCGGGTGGCTCAAGAGCCTTGCGCGCGAGTTCAGTAATGACCTCGCCCACGCTTTTGCCTTCGCTCGCGGCCATTTCCCGCGCTGCCGCCAGCACATCGTCTTCGATGGAGAGGGTGGTTCTCACACTTCCCATCATAGCATCTTGCATCATACATCATGCATCAGACATCAACGATTCACTCTCCCGGAGGCATTGCCTGAAGGGGCCGAGACCAGTGTGGCGACACTCAATCCAGCGTCTGCGCTTCGACGGAAAGCACTGGCGGGAGGTCGCGGACGATGGCGGTCCAGGAGTCGCCGGCGTCGGCGGAGGCGTAGACCTGGCCGCCTGAGGTGCCGAAGTAGACGCCGCACTTGTCGAGGCGGTCGATGGACATGGCGTCGCGCAGGACGTTGACATAGCAATCGCGGTCGGGCAGCCCTTTGGTCAGCGGCTCCCAGTCGTTGCCGCCCGAGCGGCTGCGGAAGACGCGGAGCTGGCCGTCGGGGACGAAGTGCTCGCGATCGCTCTTGATCGGAACTACATACAGCGTTTCGGGCTCATGCGCGTGCACGTCGATCACGAAGCCGAAGTCCGTGGGCAGGTTGCCGGAGACCTCGTGCCAGTTGTCGCCTGCATCGTCGGAGCGCATGACGTCCCAGTGCTTCTGCATGAAGAGGGTGTTCGGACGAGATGGGTGTGCGGCGATGTGATGAACGCAGTGGCCGACCTCGGCGTTGGGGTCAGGGATGTACTCCGAGCGCAGGCCGCGGTTGATGGGCTTCCAGGTCGCGCCGCCGTCGTCGGTGCGAAACGCGCCGGCGGCGGAGATGGCGATGACGATGCGCTTCGGATTGGACGGATCGAGCAGCACCGTATGCAGGCACATGCCGCCTGCGCCGGGTTGCCAGGCGGAGCCGGTGGTGTGCGTGCGCAGGCCGGAGAGTTCGGTCCAGTTGGCGCCACCGTCTTTCGATTCGAACAGCGCGGCGTCCTCGATGCCGGCATAAACGTGGTCGGGATCGGTGAGCGATGGTTCGAAGTGCCATACGCGCTTGAACTCCCATGGGTGCGGCGTGCCGTCGTACCACATGTGCGTGCCGGGCACGCCGTCATAGGCGAACTTGTTGCCGACGGGATTCCAGGTTGCGCCGCCGTCGTCGGACCGCTGGACCACCTGGCCGAACCAACCGGAGGACTGCGATGCGTAGATGCGGTTGGGATCGGCGGGCGATCCTTTCAGGTGGTACATCTCCCAGCCGGCGAAGTGCGGGCCGGCGACGGTCCAGTTTTTGCGCGCGCCGTCGGAGGTGAGGATGAAAGCGCCTTTGCGCGTGCCGACGAGTAGACGTACTCCTGCCATAGGTGCTCCGTGAGTAGCGATTCGGGAACGGTATCAAGCGGGAATGTGGACGCGCAAGGAAACGCTGGTCGCGGGAGTCATTTGCACCATCTCGTCGAGGCTCCTATCCTTTCCGGCATGGACAAGATGGATCGCAGACGGTTTGTAGTCGCCGGCGCGGCAGCCGCGGCAAGCCTGAAGAGCTTGGCGCAGAACACGACCGAAGCTCCGGGCGCGGAAACTAGCGCACACCTCGCCAGGCTCACGCTCACCCCTCAGGTTATTGGCGCGCCCATTGTGATTCCGGAAAACTTCGTTGGGCTGTCGTACGAAATTCAGCAGCTTTCCGATCCTAAGTTCTTTTCGCCGAAGAACACGGGCCTGATCGCGCGCTGCCGCGAACTGGCTCTGCATGGTGTGCTGCGCCTGGGCGGCAATACGTCGGACTACGCGTTCTGGAAGCCGACGCCGGATGCCGTTCCTCCGCCGCGCGCCAAGCGGCCTTACAAGGTTGGCGATCCGCCACCCGACCTGACCTACAACGTCACGCCCGAGGCCGTCCGCAACCTGCGCGCCTTCCTGGATGCAACGGGCTGGACGTGCCTCTACGGCATCAACCTCGGGACCAACACGCCGGAGATTGCCGCGGATGAAGCAGCCTTCGTCAGCAAGACGCTTGGCGCGAAGCTCGAATACTTCCAGGTGGGCAACGAGGCGGACCGCTTCGGTTCGACGATCCGCGATCCGAAGACCTGGAATGCCGATACCTACTTCACCGAGTGGCTGACGTTCGCCAACGCCATCCGCAAGGCTGTGCCCAGCGCGCGCTTCGGCCTGCCCGATACTGCCGGCAATCCGGAGTGGTACGCCACCGTCGTGACGCGGCTGCTGGCGCTGGCCGATCCGCCGGCCATCGCGGCGCTGACGCATCACTATTACTTCATCGGGCCGCCGGACAATCCCAAGGCAACGATCGACAATTTGCTGCATGGGGACCCGCACGTCGAGAGGCTTTACTCGGACATCCACGCCGCGACGCAGCGTCTGGACGAGGGCGAGCACTGGCGCACCGTCTATCGCATGACGGAAGGCAACACGTGCTATCGCGGGGGGAAGCCCGGATTTTCCGACGTTTATGCGGCGTCGCTGTGGGCGGCGGACTATCTGCTGAAGCTCGCCTCGCTCGGCTACGCCGGGGTGAATCTGCACGGCGGCACCGCGAAGTTTGTGGCGATGTCGCTGGGCGGCAAGCTACCGGGGGAAGACCTGATGGCCGATCCCAATGCGCCGCATCCCAAGCCGTTCTATACGCCGATCGCGCAGATCGACGACAAGTACGTGCTGGAGCCGGTCGCCTATGGCATGATGTTCGCGCAGCGCTTCGCGGGCGCGACTGTTGTTCCGGTCGCCTTCGATCCGGGTCCGGTGAACGCAACCGCGTATGCGGCGAGGCATCCGGACGGGCGCCAGCTCGTTGCCGTCATCAACAAGGACGCGACTCAGTCTCTCCGCCTGAACCTCACGGGCGGCGGCTGGCGCACCAGCGAACGCTTGACAGGCAAATCACTGGACGGCACTGACGTAAAGCTAACCCCTGCAACGGATTTGGGCCTGCACATCCCGGCCGCGAGCGGCGCAATTCTGGAATGGGTGAGTCGCCGTGACCAGTTCGGTACCCGCTGACGGGGGATCAACGACTTCCCATTTATGGAATTCGCTAATCGAACACTTTCCAAAATAAGTATTGACTCACCCTGTGGCCGCCTGTATCTTGCTTATGTATCAGTTGGTTGGTTGGTTCCTGTCGCAAGCCCGCAAGAGAATTAACGATAAGCAAGGCTTGGCAGTTGGAAGCGGGGCTGAGTCCCTGATCGTAGTTCAGATTCTGCATTACTGAGACCTTCCTTCCCTGGTTTGAACGGTTCTCAAGCATCAGGAAACAGAGTCTTCACACACCCGGGCAGCATCGAATCGATATCACGGCCATCGGGATTCTCCCGCGGTTTCCAAGAGAATGGCCCTCGATTCAAAACAGTTGAAAGATCCGCAGGCCACTCGTAAACGGCTGAACGCGGCGCCGAAGCGACACTGTCTCCTCGGAAGATTTCAGGAATGGAAAGGAAAACTATGCGCTCAGACCTCATTTTTGGAGCACTCACCCACGTTACCAACCGCTACGAGCTCTGCCAGCTTGCTTCCAAGGCGACGCGCAAGCTGCACAAGCCCAACACCCGCCTGCAGGACACCACGAACGAGGTGCTGGACCGCTTTCGCGAGACGGTTCCGATGAGCATTGCGGCGCAGCCGGCCGCCTCACGCGCAACGGCCGTTGAAGAGCGTCGCGCTGCCTAGTGTTTTGGCTGGGCCCGCGGGATCGTTTCCCGCGCGGCCCGGCAGGCAACTTTCACTCACGAAATTCCACAGAAGCAATCCCTCCCGCACCGCCCCCGCCTGCATCGTATAATCCAGTAACACCCCTTTAGCTGCTCCGGCCCTCTGCGCCAGTTCTTTCTCCGGCAGTCTTTTGTTCGCGCATTTCTGTTACGTTCTCTCCCTCCGCATTACCCCATCCGCAAAGACACCCCCTCCAAAATTCAAATCCCAGGAATCACGCATGACCATCTCTGAACTCAAAGAACACAACATTGCCGAGCTGGGCAAGCTTGCCCGCGGCCTCGACATCCCGGGCACCTCCGGCCTGCGCAAGCAGGACCTCATCTTCAAGATTCTTCAGGCCCAGAGCGAAAAAGAGGGCCACATCTTCGCCGAGGGAGTGCTGGAAATCCTGCCGGACGGCTATGGCTTCCTGCGGTCGCCGGACTACAACTACCTGCCGGGCCCGGACGACATCTACGTGTCTCCATCGCAGATTCGCAAGTTCGACCTCAAGACAGGCGACACCATCTCCGGCAACGTGCGGCCGCCGCACGAGGGCGAGAAGTATTTCGCGTTGGTGAAGATCGAGGCGATCAACTTTGAATCGCCTGAGGAGACGCGCAACAAGATTCTCTTCGACAATCTCACGCCGCTTTACCCGGAAGAGCGCATCAAGATGGAGACCACGCGCGAGCACATCTCCGGCCGCGTGATGGATCTGCTGACACCGGTCGGAAAGGGCCAGCGCGGCCTTATCGTTGCGCCGCCCCGCACCGGCAAGACCATGCTGCTGCAGTCGATCGCCAACTCCGTCACGACGAACCATCCCGAGGTCGCGCTGATTGTGCTGCTGATCGACGAGCGCCCGGAAGAGGTCACGGACATGCAGCGCTCGGTGAAGGGCGAGGTGATCTCGTCCACCTTCGATGAGCCGGCCGCGCGCCACGTACAGGTTGCCGAGATGGTGATCGAGAAGGCCAAGCGCCTGGTTGAGCACAAGCGCGACGTGGTCATCCTGCTCGACTCGATTACGCGCCTGGCGCGGGCCTACAACACCATCGTGCCGCCGTCCGGCAAGGTACTCTCCGGCGGTGTGGACTCGAACGCGCTGCAGAGGCCGAAGCGCTTCTTCGGCGCCGCGCGCAATATCGAAGAAGGCGGCAGCCTGACGATCATCGCCACCGCGCTGGTCGATACCGGCTCGCGCATGGACGAGGTCATCTTCGAGGAGTTCAAGGGCACCGGCAACATGGAAGTCATTCTGGAGCGCAAGCTGGTCGACAAGCGCGTGTTCCCGGCCATCGACATTCAGCGTTCCGGAACGCGTAAAGAGGAGCTGCTGATCCCGAAGGACGATCTGCAGCGCACGTGGGTGCTGCGCAAGGTGCTGAATCCGCTTTCGCCGGTGGAGGCCATGGAACTGCTTACCGATCACCTCGCCAAGGCCCGCAACAACCAGGAATTCCTGCAAACCATGAACAAGTGACGGGCCTGTCGCGCCGTCACTCCGATCTCTCGAAGCGAATGTTTCTCACTCGCTATCGCGTGTCCGAGACCGCGGGCTTGCCCTTCTCGTTGAGCGCAACCCGGGCCAGCGGCCGGTCATGGTCATGCGGAAACGCTACCAGCCACTGGTCCGGAATGGCTCGGGCATAGAACCGTTTGCGTTCCTCGATGCAGCGCAGCGGGTCGAGGTCATAACCCATCACCCAGGTGGGGTCGAGGTGGTGCGCCGTGGGCAGCAGATCGCCCGCATAGCAGGCATGAGGCGCCGCGCTCGAACCCGGAGGCCGCGACTCGACGGCGCGCGGCGGCTCGACGAGTACTGCCATCATCTGTGCTGTGTGTCCGGGGAAAAGCTCCACGCGCAGGCCTTCGCAGATTGCCCCGCCGGCGGCCAGAAACGGCTCATCGATCAGCGTCATCTGGCCACTCTCGATCAGCGGGTCGTAATTCGGCGAGAGATAGCTGACCTTGTCGCGGTCCAGTTGCAGATGCCCATGTTCCACCTCGCCCTTGTGCGCGAAGTAGCGGGCGTTGGGAAAGGTCGGCGTGACGCGCCCGTCGGGATGGAGGGTCGTGTTCCAGCCGCAGTGGTCGAAGTGAAGATGCGTATTGATGACGATGTCGATCTCTTCGGGCCTGATGCCTGCCGCCGCCAGTGACTTTGGCAGAAGTTCTTCGTTGCGGAAGATCTGCCGCATCTTCGGGGACTGTTTGTTGCCGATTCCGGTTTCAATCAGCACCGTCTGCCGGCCTGTCCGGACGATTAACGTATTGAGCCCCAGCCGGATATTGTTGTTGGCATCCGCAGCGATCCTCTTCTGCCACAAGGTCTTGGGCACCACGCCGAACATTGCGCCGCCGTCGAGCAGATAGGGTCCGTCGGTACAGACCGTCAGGTCAAAGTCGCCGAGCATGGTGCGAGCGCGCACCAAAGCGTCGTCTTTGGGGGGAGAGAGGAATTGCTCCATATGTCGAATCACCCGGCCTCCGGCAGGATACCCGCCCTGTTTCAACCCGGGCAAATCTCGTATTAACAATCCGCTTGCGCCCAACAAATTGTGCGCTATCCTAAAAACTGCCTATTTGGCAAGGTTTGGAGGTGTAACACCTTTGGCAGAGATTCGTGTGCAGGAAGGCGAGCCCCTGGAGAATGCGCTGCGCAGATTTAAGCGCAAGGTCCAGACGGAAGACATCATCAAAGAGGTCAAGCGCCATTCCTTCTATCTCAAGCCAGGCGAAAAGCGGCGCGTGAAGGAAGCGTTGGCACGCAAGCGCAATCGCAAGAAGATTCGCAAGGAGCAGGACTAACCGGGAAGGGGCCGCTGCGCTGAGTCATCCGCGGCCCCTCCTCAAAACGCAACTGCCGGCAGGATCGACTCCCCCTCATCCGCCGGCCCCGGCAGACGGGCCACAGCGCAACATCGGCCCGCAACCGGCAAACCTTGAGCCGCCGACCACTCCCCGCGGCATGGGCTCATCCAACGCTTCAAATTGCATGACCGCTTGATGACCCGCAGGGCTGAATCGGTGTCACGGGCGTAGCAGTGTTCCGTACGAACGGGAGAACCGGCAATGGAATACATTGACAGAATCCTTACCTGCGTCGACTGCGGCGGCGAATTCGTCTTTACCGCGGGCGAGCAGCTTTTCTTCCAGGACAAGCAGTTCAAGAACGACCCCAAGCGTTGCAAACCGTGCAAGTCGCGCCGCGCCCATGGCGGACAGGCGCCGGCGGCAAGCGCAGGACCGGCAGCGGCGGGTATCTCGCGCACCGAAACGCGCACGGAATGCTCTGAGTGCGGCGTCTCCACCACGGTCCCCTTCAAGCCCACGCAGGGCCGTCCGGTCCTCTGCCGTCAGTGCTTCAAGAACAAGAGCAGCGTGCCGGCGTCCACCGGCACCGCAAGCGTCGCCGCGATGCCCGCAGTTCCGTCGAGTACGCCTACGCCCACGCCGCTGGCGACAGCACCCGCGCAGGCTACGCACCCACCGCTGGGCGCAGCTTCCTGATTCAGGAGCGCAAGCAGACGCAGTATTGCCCGGGTCAATCCGGCTTGTTCGATTGCACGCGGCTGATCCTGCGCAGGTCCGCCTCCGAGCAGACATGCGCCGCCTCATCCTCAGCCAGTTCCGACTCCGCGTGGCGCGTTCCTACCGTGGCAAAGCACCGCATGCAGATGGAGTCATAGGACGCCAACGGATAGTTGTCACGGTGTACGAAGCCGCTCATCGGGATC
Organism: Acidobacteriaceae bacterium; assembly: GCA_035572415.1. Taxonomy (GTDB): domain Bacteria; phylum Acidobacteriota; class Terriglobia; order Terriglobales; family Acidobacteriaceae; genus Edaphobacter. Next base: position 58,111 of record DATNAU010000003.1, on the reverse strand, counting down.
GATAGAAGATAGTGCGCTCAGCTTAAGCAAGGCTTAACCGTGAAGCGGGAAATGCTATTTGCCCGCGTAAAATGAAAAGCGCCATGCTCCGCTCTTACCAGGGAATCTCGCCCACGATTCCCGCCTCCTGCTATGTCGATCCGTCGGCGCAGATCATCGGCGACGTCGTCTTCGGCGAACGCTCCAGCGCATGGATGAACGCCGTCATCCGCGGCGACGTCAACTCCATCCGCATCGGCGCGAACTCCAACGTGCAGGATTGCGCCGTGCTGCACGGCATGCGCTACGTCTATCCCGTCCATATTGGCGACTGGGTCACGATCGGGCATAATGCGACGGTCCATGGCTGTGTGCTGGCGGACGCAGTCCTCGTCGGCATCGGCGCGACCATCCTGAATGATGCGAAGATCGGCGAAGGCTCCATCATCGCCGCCGGCGCGGTGATCCCGGAGCACACCGTCATCCCGCCCAACTCGCTGGTTGCCGGCGTGCCCGGCAAGGTCCGACGCACGCTCGGCGAGGAGGACCGCAAGCTGATCCTGCAATACGCGAAGAACTACCTCGACTACACGGAGATTTACCTCAAAGAGGCCGAAGGCGCTCCGAGGTAAGCCGAGCGCACTCCTTCGTAAAGAAATCCCGCACCGGGAGTGTAAGAATTCCGAGGGTCGTGCGTTGTATAGGGCAGACGCTCCTCAGCGTCACAAAGGAGAACACCATGAAATGCCAGAACTGCCCCTGCGGCCCCATCTGTGACTGCGTAATCTGCTCCTGCAAGCCTCGCAGCTAGGCAGGTCCACATCCAATCAGGCGGGAGGAGACTCCCGCCCTGCACCCTATGTCCGACACCGGTCTCAATCAGCTTCTGAACCAACGCAAGCAGTTTCTGGCGTTTGTGCAACGTCGGGTCGGAGATTCCGGTCTCGCCGAAGACATACTCCAGACCGCCTACCTGCGCGCGTTCGAGCACAAGGATGATTTTGAACCCGCAGAATCGGCTGTCGGATGGTTCTATCGCCTGCTGCGCAATGCTGTGATCGACAATTACCGGCGGCAGGAATCGAAGAACAAGGCACTGGAAGCGTTGAAACACGAACTGGAGACAGCGGTCCAGCCGCCGCCGGAGCTCGAGAGCGAAGTCTGCACCTGCCTCGGCAGCATAGTGGACGGTCTGAAATCGGAATACTCAGAAATCCTGCGCGCCGTCGATCTTGGGGAGCAGTCCGCTCAGGATTTCGCCCGGCAGCATCATCTTTCCGCATCCAATGCCGGGGTCCGTCTGCACCGCGCGCGGACGTCTCTCCGCAAGCACTTAATTCAGGCCTGCGGCAGTTGTGCACAGCATGGATGCCTGAACTGCGGGTGCAGGAAGCACCCCTGCTGAACGGTCAACCCGACCGGAATAAGCAGCAACCTTTTCGCAAGGAGGGCGAGCAATGCTCGTCGTAGCATTGCTCGAATAACTGGGATCGCGCGTTAGAGAAAAAGAAAGCCCCGCCGAAGCGGGGCCTTCACCCAGGCAGATTGGACCAGACAAACAGCCAATCCAATGGGAACCTCGTGCAAACTAATGGGGCAGCGGGACGGCAACCACGGTGTTGATGATGCCCGTGTTCACGTCTGCCAGCACATAATTGCCGTCGACCTCGCGCCACTCATAACCGCGGGGCGGCCTGCGCAGGTGATCCGCCTTCCAATCGTCGACGCGGTGTGCGCGGGACCAGTCTTCCTGCTTCATGTGGTAGCCATGCTTCCACTCCTCATGCTTTACATAGGCGTCGTGGTGGTCCATGTCATGATGGTCTGCGTCGTTGTGGTAGCTCTGGTCGCGATTGTCGCGGTGGTCATCGTGGTCCTGCGCAAAGACCGGGCCAGCCAACAGCGCAGCGGAAAGTGTGGAGAAAACTGCGACTCTGCCAAATCGGTTCACGGTTATACCTCCACTTAGGTCTGATGCGCGGCGGGATGCCTGCGAGGGAAATTTAGACCGTTTTATGCCATCAAAGATCCGGTTTGGTTGCCCGGGTGCGCAGATTTCCTGGAGCGTTCGCTAAACTGGAACTTCATGCCTACGCCTTCTGCACCTTTGAAAGCCGTGCGCGGGACCCGCGACCTGCTGCCGCCCGAAACGGCCCTCTGGGCGCGCATCGAGCAGACCGCGCGCGAGGTCTTCGCCTGCTATGGCTTCGGCGAGATCCGCACGCCTCTTTTTGAAGCGACGGAACTGTTCGCGCGTGGCGTGGGCGAAGAGACGGACATCGTCTCGAAAGAGATGTACACGTGGGAGGACCGGGCGCGGGCGCAGAGTGAGAAGGCGCAGTCGCTGACGCTGCGGCCGGAGAACACCGCTGGAGTCGTTCGCGCCTACATTGAGCACAATCTGGGCGAGACGGGCGCGCTGCAAAAGCTGTTTTATATCGGGCCGCAGTTTCGTCGCGAGCGGCCGCAGCGCGGACGTTATCGCCAGTTCTGGCAGATTGGGTGCGAGGTGCTGGGACCGCAGAGTTCGGGGTCGGAGTCGCCCGTGCGCGATGCTGAAGTGCTCGAGATGCTCGCCACGCTGCTGGACGAACTGGGCGTCAAGAATTGGCAACTGGTCCTTAACTCTGTCGGCTCCAGCGACGACCGCAAGCGCTACAACGCGGCGCTGCGCGAGGCTCTCGCGCCTGTGAAGCACAAGATGAGCGAGGACAATCAGCGCCGGGCTGAGACGAATCCGCTGCGGGTACTCGATTCAAAGGACCCCGCCGACCAGGAGATCATTGCGGCGCTGCCGAAGATTGCGGATTATCTGGATGAGGACTCGCGCGCGCACTTTAGCGCTGTTTGCGCGGCGCTCGATGCCTGCGGTGTGCCGTATACGGTGAACCCGCGCCTCGTCCGCGGGCTGGATTACTACACGCGCACGACGTTTGAGTTCACCGTGCCCAGCTCGGCGGACCCGACGAGCGGCCTCGGCACGCAGAACGCGCTGCTCGGCGGGGGGCGGTATGACGGCCTCTCCGAGATGCTTGGCGGGCCGAAGGCCCCGGGCATCGGCTTCGCGATTGGTGAGGATCGGCTCGTGCTGACTCTGCAAGCCCAGGCCGAAGCTGACCGCGCTGCCACTGGCTCGGGTGCCCCACATCTCGCTTCTGAGATGTGGGTGAAGAAACTGGACGCTTACATCGCCCCCATGGGTGTCGAGCGCAACGCCGCCGCGCTCGCCCTGGCCCGCGAACTGCGCCGGGCCGGCATCTCCGTCGAAGTTGGCGACGGAACCTTCCGGTTGAAGAAATCTTTTGAGGCGGCGGATCGCACATCGCGCCATATCGTCATTCTGGGTGAGGACGAGGTCGCGTCGGGAACGGCTACGGTCAAGACATTTGCCACCGGCGAGCAGGTAAAGGTCGAACGCGGAAAGCTGGCAGGTGTCCTCAGTGCCTAGCTTGCAACTGCTCTCGTGACCTATCGCGGGAACACTTGTGCGGGTTGTGGCGTCTATCTCAAAAGGTAGATATGCTTCGCAGAGACTTTCTCGTCGGCTCGATCGCCGCTGCCACCGCCGGCGCTCGCGTATTCGCAAGTCCGCCAACTCACACCAACGGCATCAAACTTGCCGATGCAGCAAAGAAACAAGTTGGTGTCACAACCAGCTACGATCCGCATTACGCCCGCATTCCCTATCCAGGCGGAGATGTTCCGCGCTCCACTGGCGTCTGCGCCGATGTTATTGTCCGCGCCGGACGCGACGCGCTCGGGCTCGATCTGCAAACGCTCGTCCACGAAGACATGCTGCGCGACTTCGCCGCCTATCCAAAAACCTGGCACATGCAGCATCCTGACTCAAATATCGACCATCGACGTGTGCTCAACCTTGAGGTCTACTGGACTCGCGCCCGCGCCTGCATCTGGACCGCCTCGTCACCCACCGCTGGCAATGGTTTCCCTGGCCCGCTTCAAGCCGGTGACATCCTGACCTGGCGGCTCGATGCCCGCGAACCGCACGTCGGCATCGTCGTGGAGAACAGCCTCTTCTCCACGCGTATCGTCCACAATTGGGGCAACGGCGCCGAGGAATCAGCGCTATTCACATTTACGCCCCATCGCGCGGTCGGCCATTACCGCTGGCCCGTCTCGTGACCTCACGCCGCCTTCGCTACCTTGCCCTGCAGCAGCTTCAGCAGCGTGTGTTCCTCGGCGCGCAGAGCGTTGGGGTCCTTCGCGATCTCCTCTTCCAGCGCATGCTCCACTTCCTGTGAGGCCTTTTTCACCGCGCCGGCCATCTCGCCGCTTATGTAGGCCTCCAGCACCGCCGGATGCACATAGCACTTGCGGCACACCGAAGGCGTGTTTCCCAGCCGCGCGGAGACGCGCTTGATCGCCTCGACCACGTTCTTCTTCGCCTGCGTCTCGCTGTCGAAGGTTCCGATCTCGCGCAGCATTCCACAGGCCAGCACCGTGCCCGCCCATGTGCGAAAGTCCTTGGCGGTAAAGTCCTGGCCGGAGATGGCGCGGAGGTAGTCGTTCACCTCCGACGCATCGACGGCGTGCCGCTCGCCCTCTGCATCCAGGTACTGGAACAGCTCGTAACCCGGCAGGTCGTGGCATTTCTTTACGATCCGGGCCAGCCTGCGGTCTGAGAGGTCGATGGTGTGCTCGACGCCGCTCTTGCCCTTGAAGTCAAACGTCACCGTCGTGCCGTGCAGGGACACATGCTTGTTGCGCAGCGTGGTCAGGCCGTAGGAGTGGTTGTGCTTCGCGTACTCCGCATTGCCCACACGGATGAAGGTGGTCTCCAGCAGCCGGACGATCGCGGCCAGCACCTTCTCGCGCGGCAGGCCCGGCAGTTCCAGGTCCTGCTCCACGCGTTTGCGGATGGCGGGCAGAGCCGCGCCGAAGAGCATCATATGTTCGTACTTGGTCTGGTCCCGCACCTCGCGCCAGCGCGGATGGTAGCGGCTCTGCTTGCGTCCACGTGCATCGCGGCCGGTGGCCTGGAGATGCCCGTTGGCGATGGGACATATCCACACGGTCTGCCAGGCCGGCGGAATCACCAGCGAGCGAATGCGCTTGAGCGTCTCCTTATCGCGCACCGTCTTGCCGTCCGGGCCTGTGTAGTTGAAGCCCTTGCCGCGCCTCCGCCGCCGGATTCCCGGCTTCGCGTCTGTTACATATCGCAGTCCAGCGGCCTTCGCCGACTCCGCCGGGTCAGCAAGCAGCTCTGGCTTCTTCACCCGCCTCTGCCGCCGGTTCTTTAGTTCGACTACTCCCGTTCCCATGAAAAGCTACGATGCGCGAAGGCGAAGGCGCGCAGCACCGCCCCATTCGCCTGCAAAGCCGGCCGCAGCCTGGTACTTGACGACTGAAGCCCATGTATACAGAATGTATACATGGCTGTCTCCACCCCAACCCGCAAACCGCTCGGCATTCGTGCAACAGCTAAGGAGCACGCCATCATCACTCGCGCGGCTGCGCGCGAGGGTCGCTCGGTCAACAGCTTCGTACTCCGCGCTGCCCTAGAAGCTGCGGAAAGTGAGAAGCCAAGACCGCGCCGTACTCCCGAAGAGGTGATGAGGATCGTCCGTGCCGCTCAGGAAGAGATGCGAAAAGCCAATCCCGAAAGACGAAGTCTCGTCGATGAACTGATCCAGGAGCGCCGCCGAGAAGCCGCGAATGAGTAGCGTCGTCCTGGACTCTTCCATCCCGCTCGCGATTCTCCTCGGAGAAATGCGTGATCGCTCGGTGTACTCCTTGATGGATGGAGCGGTGATGAGCGCCGTCAATCTGGCTGAGGTTTACTCGAAAATCAGCGAGCTCGGCGCGACCGAATGGCCGCGTACGGAAGCTTTGCTGGGGCTGCTTGATCGGGTTGAGCCAATGACCCAACAGCAGGCCCGCGCCTGTGGTGAGCTTCGCGGCAGAACTCGCCATGTCGGCTTATCTCTCGAGGACCGTGCTTGTCTTGCTTTGGCGATTGAGCTCGGAGCCGAAGTTTACACAGCAGACCGAGCATGGAAGCAGGTCAACCTCGGTCTTTCCATTCACCTCATCCGCTGAGCCTTTCGTACAATAGAACTATCGTGACATTGGACTTTTTAGGCAGCCTTCAACGTACCGGCATGTGTGGAGACCTTCGCGCGGAGCACGCGGGGCAGAACGTCGTCCTCATGGGCTGGGTCAATCGCCGGCGCGACCATGGCGGCCTCATCTTCCTTGATCTCCGCGACCGCAGCGGCATCGCGCAAGTAGTCGTCGACGAGAAGGTCGGCGCCGCGCATGACAAGGCGGACGCCGCGCGCTCCGAGTACGTTGTCGCTGTGAAAGGCCATGTGCGCCGCCGGGGTGCGGGCCTCGAAAACCCCAACATGCCCACCGGCGAGATCGAGGTCGTCGCCGACGAGTTGCTGCTATTGAACGAGGCGAAGACCCCGCCCTTCTCACCCGCTGAGGACGCCATCGGCAATGAAGAGGTCCGCCTGAAGTACCGCTACCTCGACCTGCGCCGCGAGGAGATGCAGAAGAACTTCGCGCTGCGCAGCCGCATCGCCATGGCCATCCGCAACTACCTCGTCGGCCAGGGCTTCCTGGAAATCGAAACGCCGTTCATGACGCGGTCAACTCCCGAGGGCGCGCGCGACTACCTCGTCCCCAGCCGCGTGCATACCGGCGAGTTCTATGCGCTGCCGCAGTCGCCGCAGATCTTCAAGCAGATCCTGATGATCTCCGGCTTCGACCGCTACTTCCAAATTGCGCGCTGCTTCCGCGACGAAGACCTGCGCGCCGACCGCCAGCCGGAGTTCACGCAGATCGACCTGGAGATTTCCTTTCCGACGCAGGAGATTGTCTTCGGAGTCGTGGAAGGCTTCCTCACCGCTGCGTTTGCCGAAGGCGGCATCAAGCTGACGACGCCCTTCATCCGCATGACGTATGACGATGCGATACGCAGTTATGGAAGTGATAAGCCGGACATGCGTCTGCCCGCGATGGTCACGCTCACCGATGTGCTCACGCCCGAGCTGCGCACCGCGCTCAAGATCGAGCAGGGATTGCCCGTGCTTGGGTTTGTCACGCCCGCGGCCGGCGAGCTCTCCGGCACCGCGCGCAAGTCGCTGCTGAGCGAAGTACGCGCGAGCTTCGGAGACTGCGGCCTCGACCTGCTCGACGTGGCGCGTCTGAAGACGAATGCCGACTTCGCCCCGCTCGCTGAGGCCATCTCCGCGGCGCTGGCCAAAGGCATGGGCGTTGCATCGCTCGCAGCGGACGACCTCGTCACGGTCGTCACGCCCAAACTCGGCACGCCCGCATCGTGGAACTTCGATCCGCAGTGGATCTGGAAGCGCGTCGGCCTGCTGCGCCTGGAGATTGCGCGCAAGTTCGCGGACAAGCACAAGCTCTTCGAGCAAAAAGGTAACGCATCCGATTACAAATTCCTCTGGGTCACCGACTTCCCGATGTACGAGTGGAACGAGGAGACGCGCACCTGGGACGCCGCGCACCATCCCTTCACCTCGCCGCATGAGGACGATATCGCCGCCGGCCGCCTCACTTCGGACAAAGGCGCCGTTCGCGCGCTCGCTTATGACATCGTGCTCAACGGCACCGAGCTTGGGTCAGGATCGATTCGTATCCATCGCCAGGACGTGCAGGCGGAGATCTTCCGCTCGCTCGGCATGAGCGATGCAGAAGCGGAAGAGCGTTTCGGCTTCTTCCTCGATGCGCTGGAGTATGGCACGCCGCCGCATGGCGGCATTGCCTTGGGCCTCGACCGCATTGTCATGATCCTTGCCGGCGCGCAGAGCCTGCGCGAGGTGATCGCCTTCCCCAAGACCGCCAAGGCCATCGACTTGATGTGTGACGCGCCGTCACCCGCCACCGACCAGCAGCTCCGCGAGTTGCACCTGCGTATCGCGCAGAAGAGCTGAACTGCATGTCGCGAGCGCTTAGGGTCGCAACTGCGTTCGCGACTATTGTTTCGGCGGCATATTTTGTCCTCGGAAGCTTCTTGTTCTATGGTCTCTTTTTCGATCGATCAAAACCACGACTTGGCTGGCAAGATTTCGGGGTAGCTACTGTTCTGCTCAGCGTTCTTCCCGTCGCGGTCGTCGGCCTCCGGCGCTATCGTCTCGCTAGAAACATCCTGATCGGATTGGCAGTAGCTAGCGTTTGCTTGCCGTTCGGCATGACAAATGTTGGTGGAGATGCTGTTGGTATGGAACTAAGCTTCAGCCTGTTCCTATTCGTTCCATCCTTGGTGGCAATCGCAGTTATCTTGCGGCTGCGTGCCAAGAAATCGGCCGTGGCAAGCTAGCCGCGCAGCCAATTCTCGACGCGCAATCCCTTCACGCGCCGGAACTCACTCGTATTGTCGGTTACCAGAATCGCATCCAGGGCAAGCGCATGCGCTGCGATCAGCATATCGTTCGGTCCAATGGGCTGCCCGCGCAATTCCAGATCAGTTCGTAGATGTGCATAGTGCGAATCAACGCCAACGTCCAGCGGAACCACCAGAAACGCGTCGAGCAGTTCTTCGACTCTTTCGGCCAGCCTCTTGGCACGGCGCTTCTGTACGCCGTATCGCGCCTCACATGCTGTGACAATACTCAGCAGCACAGCATTGCCTGGGTCCGACTCAACGCGCTGATACTTGTGCGCGACCTTGCCCTCAGGATCGTTCACCAGTTCAGAGAAAGCATTTGTATCGAGCAGGTAGACAGGCATCAGAAGTCGAACGGCTCTACGGTCAGCTTATCAATCGGGGGCATTGCTTCATCGTCGCTTAGGCGATCCCAGCTCTTCAGCAGTTCACTTACTGTGGGCTTCCGCTTTGCCTCGACTATCAGCCGTCCCTTGCGGTCCCGCGTGATGGTCGCCTCATTCCCCGGCAGCGCAAACTCGCGCGGAATGCGGATCGCCTGGCTTCTTCCATTGCGGAAGATGCGCACGGAACGGGTTTGCGCTGCGGTCGCCACGGAAACCTACCTCGCTCCGAGTATATGCCTTGGCATATGCCAACGCAACCCGGACAAAGACAACGCACGGAAGGGTGCCTAATTCATCCACTTCCTGTCGTTCGGGTCTTTGCGTTCGGCGTCGGGGTCGATGTACTTGCCGTCGCGGTCGAACTTTACCTGGCGGCCCTGCTTGCCCATGTAGACTTCAAACTTCTTTGCCGCGCGCCGCCGCTTGGCCCGGTAGAACGCATTGCGCATGCCGTACATCTGCTCGCTCAGGCCGAAGCCCATCCCGCGGCGGGGCGCAAACTGCATGTACAGCCATCCGCACAGCGTTCCGGTCAGCACCGTAAGCGCGCTGAAGTCATCGCCACTGCGCAGGAGCAGCGCCAGATAGATCAGGATGTAGATCGCCACCATGTACTTCGCGCGGATGGTCCAGCGAAGCGGAAACAGCGGCATGAATTCCATCTCGCCGAAGCGCACTGCAATCACGATCAGCACGCCGAAGACGGCAGGCCATGCCGTTGCCGTCAGATCGGTCGTGGGATCGAGATGCAGCACGCGGGTATAACTCAGCCCCGAAGCCAGCAACGCGCCGCCGATTGCCGAGGTGAAGTACAGTTCCGCGAACCAGCGGCTGCCGTAGCTGCCCTCCAGGATTGACCCGCAGAACCACAGCGTTAGCATCCCGAACAGCAGGTCGAGAATGCTGTTGAAGAAGCTGTAGGTCACCAGCCGCCAGATCTGGCCATGCAATGCGGCCCACGGCTGCAGCAGAAGATGGCCGGTCAACTGCTCCGTCGTGTGGGGCGCAATCAGTCCCGCGATCAGCGCGACAAAGAACACGGCGACGTTCGCCAGCACCAGGCGGCGCACCATGCCGCCGAAAGGGGGGAAGGTCATCGTTACCGGCTCATATCGCGACATGCCTCCCCATTTCACCACATTCCACTTCGGACCAAACCTGCCATCGATGGCCCCATCCCAAATCGAACTGCCTTCGAAGTTCAGCGCTTGACGCGACGCGGGAAGCCTGCGGATACTATCCGGGTATCTGAGTACGCGTCCCCGGCGCCCAATGGGTGGGCCGGATGGCGCAAGTGGGCTCCAAGACATCCTTGAGGCCAAGTCCATCTTCTAAGCTGCTGCGGAGGCGTTTCCCATGGCTGTTGTTTGTCCCGAATGCGATTCCCCCATCACCATCGACTCCGACGAGGTGGAAGAGGGCGAAACCATCCAGTGCGCGGAGTGCGGCCTCGACCTTGAGGTCGTCTCGGTGGACCCGCTTGAAGTCGCGCCCGTCGACGAAGCCGGCTACGACGACGAAGACGAGCCGCCCACCATGGAGGATGAAGAGGAATAGCGCTGTTCAGCCGTGCTTAATCTGGAGGGCGTATAGTTTCTCTATGGAATCTCGTGGGCTCGCGCTGTCGTTTCGCCGCCGCATCTGTGGCATCCTGTTCGCTTTGCTGCTTGGGTTTTCAGGCTTTGCAGCGCTAACGGTATCTAACTGCGCCGTTGCGCAGGATGCCAATGCTCTCCGCACGGTTCAAGGCAAGGTTGTGGACAAGTCGGGTGCAGGCCTTAAAGGGGCCACCGTCTACCTGAAGGACAGCCATACGCTGGCCGTAAAGAGCTACATTGCAGCCGATGACGGAAGCTATCGCTTCGGCCAGCTCGCCCAGAACACCGACTATGAAGTATGGGCCGAGAGTGGCGGCAAGAAGAGCTCTGTCAAGAACATCAGCTCCTTCGACACCCGCAAGGAGTTCGATATCACCCTGAAGATCGATAAATAGGCGTTCGGCGAAGCGACTACTGCGTCGCGGCCTGGCGTGATTCCAGCTTCGTCAAGCGGCGATCCAGTTCGAGCGACGACTTGATGTCCTGGATCTGAACGCCTAAGCCCACCAGCTTTGTATCCATGGTCTCAAGCTTCGCGCCCAATTCTGTACGTAATCCGTCGATCTTGGTGTCAACGGTTTCAAGCTTCGCGCCGAATTCGGACCGCAAGCCATCGAACCGCTGATCAATTCCATCCAGACGGGCCGTAATCGTACGCAGCTCGGGCGCCAGGAAATCCTGCAATACCGTTCTGAGATCCTCTACAGTGCTCATACAGCCATCTTGCCGATAGGTCGTACACCTGTCAACAAATCCCTACTCCACCACGCCCTTCTTCGGCCGCCGGTTCGCCTGCAGCACCTTCTTGCGCAGCCGCAGCGACTTCGGCGTCACCTCCACCAGCTCATCGTCCGCAATAAACTCGATCGATTGCTCCAGCGTCAGGTTCTTGTATGGCACCAGCCGCAACGCCTCGTCCGATCCGGACGCGCGCATGTTCGTCAGTTTCTTCTCGCGCACGCAGTTCACGTCCAGGTCGTTGTCGCGCGAGTGCTCCCCGATGACCATTCCCTCGTACACTTCAACGCCGTCCGGCACAAACAGCACGCCACGGTCCTGCAGCGCATCCAGCGCGTAGGTGGTTGTCACGCCCTGGCGGTCGCTCACCAGCGCGCCCGTCGCGCGCTGCGGAATCTCGCCCTGGTACGCCACATAGCCATCGAGGATAGCGTTCATCACAATCGTCCCGCGCGTCTCGGTCAGCATCTCGGACCGCAGCCCAATCAGCCCGCGGCTCGGTATGCGGAACTCCATGCGCACGCGCCCGGACCCGTGGTTGGTCATCTTGGTCATCTCGCCCTTGCGCGGGCCCAGCCGCTCAATCACCGTGCCCACGAAGTTTTCCGGAATATCGATCGTCAGTTGCTCCACCGGCTCCATCAGCTGGCCGTCGATTCGCTTGGTGACAATCTCAGGGCGGCTCACCATCATCTCGAAGCCTTCGCGCCGCATCATCTCAATCAGGATCGCCAGTTGCAGCTCGCCGCGCCCCAGCACCTTGAAGGAGTCCGGCGAACCGGTGTCGTGCATCTTCAGCGAGACGTTGGTCAGCAGCTCCTTGTCCAGCCGGTCGCGCAGGTTGCGTGACGTGACCCACTTGCCCTCGCGCCCCGCGAATGGCGAGTTGTTCACGTTGAACTGGATCGCAATCGTAGGGTCATCGATCTTGATCCCCGGCAACGGCTTCGGGTTCTCTACGTCGCAGAAGCTCTCGCCAATGGTGATTCCAGGAATGCCTGCAATCGCAACGATGTCGCCCACTTCCGTCTCATCCACATCCACGCGCTTCAGCCCGGCAAAGCTGAACAGCTTCGTGATCTTGTACTTCGCGAAGGTGCCGTCCACGCGTGCGACGTTGTATTCGGATCCCGCCTTCATGGTTCCGTTGAAGACACGTCCGATGGCCAGACGTCCCAGATAGTCCGAGTAGTCGAGGTTTGTCACCAGAATCTGCACGGGCCCATCGGCATCGCCCTTCGCTGCAGGAATCGTCGTGATGATCTCCTCGAACAGCGGCTGGAGGTCCGTGCCCAGCGTTGCGAGGTCCTTGGTCGCTGTGCCCAGCTTGCCGTTGGTGTACAGCACTGGAAACTCCAGCATGGACTCGTCCGCATCGAGGTCGATGAAGAGGTCGTAGACCTCGTTCAGCACCTCCTGCGGACGCGCATCGGGCCGGTCGATTTTGTTGATCACCAGGATCGGCGTCAGCTTCGCCTCCAAGGCCTTCGACAGTACATAGCGCGTCTGCGGCAGCGGTCCCTCGCTTGCGTCCACCAGCAGAACCACGCCATCCACCATCTTCAGCGCGCGCTCCACCTCGCCGCCGAAGTCGGCGTGCCCCGGCGTGTCCACGATGTTGATCTTCTTGTCGTGGTAGTAGAGCGCCGTGTTCTTCGCCAGAATGGTAATGCCGCGCTCGCGCTCCAGATCGTTCGAATCCATGACCCGCTCGGCCACAGCTTCGTTGGCTCGGAAGGTCCCGCTCTGCCGCAGCATCGCGTCCACCAGCGTCGTCTTGCCGTGGTCGACGTGCGCAATGATGGCGATGTTGAAGATCGGCTTGTGCGACGCGGCGGCGCGCGTGGTTGTTTCGGGGTTCGAGAGGGTCTGCGAGGTGCTCACTGGGGAGTTTTTCCTGTTCTTGGTGCGTTCAAAATGTGTCGATTAGGCGAAAAGCGCGACGTATCCAGTTTACCGCAGCAATGCAATAGAAGGGCTTTGCGCCGCTGCTATACTTGATCTCCGGAGAGCAGCATGGGAACGATAGACGACGTTCGCAAAGTGATTCAGGATTTGGTAGCGCCAGAGTTGAAGGCCCTGTGCGTTAAGCTCGAAAGCTTTGAGCGCGAAGCGAAATTGCGCGATGAAGCGCTCGCAGCGCTGATCGAACATAAGATAGAGACCTTGTCGGTACGGATCTCATCCACCAACGAACTGATGCTGGCGAGGATGGAAACCCTCAACAATAGGATCGAGGCACAGAGCGCAAAGTTCGACGCTATCACGGCGAAGATGGATTCTCAGCACACCTCCATCATGAACGCTCTGAATCTCGACAAGCGCGTCGAATCGCTCGAACGGGACCGCCAGTCAGCTTCTGCGTAGAGATTCTCGCCGCAACGCGGAATGGAGCATACGAATGAAGCTCCGGAGAACATCGCCCCTTCAGCGTTCCATCCTGATTGCCCTCGGCGTGTGTCTCACGCTGTCATCGCGCGCCCAGCAGCCGCCGCGCGATCACGACCCTAACGCGATGGATACCACAACCACGGAGGCGACCGCTCCCGCGCCCGAGATGACCCCCGAGCAGATTGCGCTCATGGATCGTTACCTCACAAACGTAAACGCGAAGGTCGCCGGAAAAATCGATACCAAGAATGCCGCCGCCGGTCAGGGCATTGTGCTCGAAGTTACCGAAGACGCCAAGCTGGCCAACGGGACAGAACTACCCAAAGGCACAAAGCTAACCGGCCATGTTGTGCGCGCAAAGAGCTATGAGAAGGATGCCTCTGCCGCGGTGCTGTCGATCAATATCGACCGCGCGGTTCTGCGCGACGGCAAGGTCGTTCCCATTCGGTGTGCGCTGCGCACCGTCACATCCGCAGCCAGCCTCAAGTCGAATCTTTCGGATCCGTCTCAACCACGGAGGCGCGGCCGCTCGTCGGGCGGCGGCGGCCCTATGGGCGGTGGAGCGGGGCTGCCATCCATCAACGATCCCATGGGCGGCATCGGGACCGACACCCCTGTTATCGGCGCCGATTCCTCAGGAATAGGCGGCATGGGCGGCGGCGGTATAGGCGGAGCAGGTTCTCCTGTCGGGGGTCCAGGCTCCGCCAATGGCTACCCGGGTGGTACTTCCACTACGCGCAACGGCTCTATTACAGGTAATGGATCCTCGCGAGGCAGCATCGGCACAGGCGACCCGGGCATCGGCGGCTCTCCAACCACGGTCGGGGACCGAACTCGGGACGCGCTGGGCACAACCACCGCCGTTGGCGCCGCTGCCCCCGTGGAACCCGTCGCTACGGGCGGGATTGACCTTCACGACGCGCCGCGCCGTACAGGCCTGCCGGGCGTGATGCTGTCGGGCGCTTCCATCGCCGGCATCTCGGGAACGCTCTCCGCGTTTCAGAGCAACATCAGTCTGGACTCCTCCACGCAGGTGACTCTCGGCGTGATCTCGCGGTAGGGATTGGGCCGCCGGCAATTGCGGCCTACCTCTAAAATGAATGAATCGCCGCGCGGGGGCTGAACCCAGTGCAACTTCAGCCTTGTGTGCAGCCGAGAGGAGCATCTTTTGCGTCTGCCTCTTCTTTCCCGGCTCGTTTGGGCCCTTGCGCTGATGGGTGTCGTTTGTTGGTTCGCGGTCGATCAGCCGACCGGCTGGGATTTTGCAGTGACACAGCGGGCAATCCATTCCCTTCGCAACGGAACTGATCCCTATCTGAACGACATCGCGGCCCAGAACGCCTATCTGCAGACCGCCGCGGCGCAGCGGGGTGATCCCCGGCCGTTTGTGTATGTCTACCCGCCGATCACTCTCCAAGGGCTACGGGCCATTGCAGCAGCGCCCGACAAGGCCGTGAAATTCATCTACTGGACGTTCTATGTCCTCATGGTTCTCGCGCAGTTGCTGGTTGCGAGGCGACTCGCCATGCCTCACGAAAAATATGTCGCGGATCTGCTTGCGCCCTTACCACTCTTCTTCCCTGGATTGCTACTCTTCGATTCAGTGCTCGGCGGCAATATCGCCTTCATTCTCTTCGGCCTGATATTCCTTGCGGCGTGGCGCGGATGGACACGCGGCCACTGGGCTTGGTTTTACGCTGCCGTTTTCCTGGCTTCATGCGTGAAGGTGCCGTATCTGACGCTGCTGGCAATTCCGCTGCTCTCAGCTCCCCGGCAGTGGCTTTCCGCGTCGGCTATCGCGGCAGCCGGTCTTGCATTGTTTGCGATGCAGATCCGGTTGTGGCCCGTTTCGTTCCGGAACTATCTGCAGGCGACCAACCGCATGTTCAGTTTCAACCATGATTTCGGATCCGGACCGGCTGGCCGCGTAGGAGCGTCTTTGGCGGCGTTGCACCTTCCCTCCACTTTGCCTTCCGTGCTCTTCTATCTCGTTGCTTCACTCACCATCTTTTTCGGTCTGTATCGCTTGTCACGCGCCTATCGACGCGGCTATCTCACCCGGGAGCAGTGGATTCCATTGATGATGGTCGGTGTTCTGCTGCTCAATCCGCGGTTGATTGAGTACGAGATATTCCCGTTTACGTTCTTTATGGCAATCATCGGCTACCGGCTGATTGCCGCGACGAAGCGCCCTCGCCTGACGGGCGCAATTGTGCTCTTGGTCTGGGTTGCAGCCAACTGCGCGGCGGAAATCTCACGCGTCTTCTGGCGAAACTGCGAATGCGCGCTTCTCGTCTCGCTCTTCTTATTGGGATACAGGCAGGTGCGGCGTGTTGCCGGCCAAAACGCCAGCCTTGAACCGGCGGCGGCTTACCTGGATGCCACGAAAGTGGTAGGCAGCGCCTCAACCGTCTGACCCATCGCTGCGTTGTAGCCTTTCCGGGTGGGGCTGTTGCCAAAGTGGGATGGCTGGCGAGGTACATACATGACGAAATAGAGGGGTATGCACCGGGCCCCTTTCCTCGTTTGGTTGAGTTTAGGTCTGATCGTCTCGCCGGCAATCGCCGGCGCCCAGAGCAATGCCTCCCGACCCCATTCGCGGGCCGTCAGCGAGGACCACGCAGCCCTCCCCTACCAGGTGCATATCGCGCCCACGAGCCAGCCGGAAGGCAGTTCGTCCATCGAAACCGGGGGCGATTCGTGGACTGCGAAGGGTTATGACCTGCGCACGCTGATCGCGCAGATCTTCAACGTGGACTCCCGCCGTATCGATTTCCCGAACGAGGCCATCGCCGACCAGCGCTTCGACATCTCCGTCAGCCTGCCGGTCGAGGTGGACGACAGCACCATGCAGCGCCTGCTGGCCGACGCGGTGCAGAAGCGCTTCGGGCTCAAGATCGCGCCCGAGAGCCGTCCCATGAATGTCTATGTGCTGACGGCGCCGAACGGCCCGGGCGCAGCCATGAAGCGTCACGTCGCCAAGATGACTGCCGCGGAGTTAACAGGATTCCCCGCCGCGGACTCGTCTGACGATCTCGGCAAGGTCACCGTCTTTGGGCAGGACTGTACCGAAAAAGGCTCTTCCACCGGAATCTCTGTCCAGGCCAGCACCATGGCGGATTTCCGCCGCACGCTGGAGCCGGACCTCGATCGCGTGCTGCTGGATGAGACGCACCTCGCCGGCAGCTTCGACTTCACGGTGGCCAACTACACCAGCCAGCAGCAGCTGTTCCAGTTGCTGCACGATCAGCTTGGTCTGGTCGTCACTCCTGCCGAGCGCAACGTGACCGTGCTGGCAGTGCGGGCCGCAGGGCAATCGGCGGAGACGCTGCAGGCGCAGCTGTAACAACTCCTGCGCAACGCATCTGATCCACTTGGGGGCAAAGCGGAACAAGGAGGCGGAGGAATATTTCCTCCGCCTTTTCTGCACTGGCTTCGCGGATGTAAAAAGCTTGTCTCGCAACGACGAAATTTCTTGACCGGAGATTCCGCAGACCCTACCTTTCAGTTACTCCCCTGAAAGGCTGCAAGTCCTGTCATGTTTTCCAAGGCGCTTCGCCTTGCTGCCCTCGGCGTTTCTCTGTGTGTGCTGTCTGCCTGCGGCGCCAACATCCTCGCGGGTGCGCTCTCGTATTCTCCGTCGGCAAAGGCGGTGCTCGCGTCCTATGCGCTCGCCGGCGACACAGGCCCGATACACGATCCCAGCGTGATCCGGCAGGGAAAGATGTACTACGCTTTCAGCTCGGATTGGCCCGGGCAGCCCGCCGGCTTTCTGCACATCCGCTGCTCGCGCGACAAAGGAACATGGACTGCGTGCGGCAGCGTGTTCGGCGCGATACCTGCGTGGGTCCGCAAGGCAGTGCCGAACGCGCAATATCTCTGGGCGCCGGATATCTCTTACTTCAGCGGGACCTATCACCTCTACTACGCCGTCTCGACCGCCGGCTCGCAACGTTCGGTCATTGGGCTCGTGACCAACGCCACGCTGAATCCCGCCGAGGCTGCTTATCGCTGGATCGACCGCGGCGCGGTGCTCCACTCAAAACCAGGCGACGACTTCAACGCCATAGACCCCAACATCTTCGTCGACCGCGACGGAAGCGTATGGCTCACCTACGGCAGCTACTGGTCGGGCATCAAGCAGCGTGCCATCGATCCCGCGACAGGCATGCTCTCGACTGCCGACGTCACCCGCTATGACCTCGCGAGGCGGCCCGGCGTTCCCGGCGATCCCATCGAGGGCGCATCGCTGATCCGCCATGGCGACTTCTACTATCTGTTCGTTTCCATCGACCATTGCTGCGACCCATCGCCCGGCACGGATGACTACAAGGAAGCCGTCGGGCGCTCGGACAGTCCGCATGGGCCGTTTCTCGACGATGAGGGTACGCCGATGATGCATGGCGGCGGCACGGTCATCATTACGGGCAGCACGGTGGGCAATGCCGCCTGGAGTGCGCCGGGCGGCGCAACCGTTTGGATCGACCCGCAGAACGATGAGAGCCTGATCGTCTTCCACGCCCTCAAGACCGCCGACAACGACACGCCGCATCTCTGGCTGAAGTCCCTTCGCTGGGACAATGACTGGCCAGTGGTGCAGTAACAACGACCGCAGACGCGCAGGGCAGATTCGCGCGTATGCGGCATTTTGGCCCGCGTAGCTTTTGCGTCTTTTTTAGCCTTGATGCTCTGGCATCCTGGCCACAGGCAGCGTGAAGGTGAACACGGATCCGTGTCCGCGCTGGCTGGTCACCGAAATCGTCCCGCCATGGGCATCGACGATGGCCCTGGCGATGGCCAGTCCCATCCCAGTACCGGCGATGTGTTGCCGCAGGGCGGGGTCGCGGTACGAGCGTCCCCGGTAGAACTTGTCGAAGATACTCTCTTGCTCGAAGGGATCGATTCCCTGACCGCGATCGGCTACGGAGATGGCGACGAAGTCGTTCTGCAACTCGGCAGTAAGGAAAATCGGTTGATCGAGCGGCGAATACTTCACCGCATTGCCCAGCAGGTTCGCGAGCACCTTGCCCATCCATGCGGCATCGGCGAGGACCATTGGCAGCCCCGCGGAGATGGAGACGCGGAAGTCACGAGCGGGGCAGGTGAGGCGGTGCTCGGAGATCGCGGGATCGATGAGGTCTGCGATGCGGTGGGGCTGGAGATCGAGTTGGACTTTATTGGCATCGAGCTGCGCCATTTCGACCGCCTGTTCAATCAGGTGGTTCAGGCGGTCGGACTCTTCGTTGATGACTGTGAGGAACTCCTGCTGCTCGGATGGCTGGAGTGCAGGCTGCGAGAGCAGCGCTGTGATGGAAGCCTTGATGCCGGTGAGTGGAGTCCGCAGATCGTGTGTGACGGAGTCGAGCAGCGCCGTGCGCAGGCGTTCCGTTTCCTTGGCAGCTTCCGCACGCGCGCTGGTTTCCAGGGCCTCCGCACGCTCAATGGACATGGAGACAAGGCCGCTGAGCGCCTCCATCGCCTCGCGTGAAAGCGGAGTCGCCTCCAGCAGGAGCGCTCCGGCGGGGCGCACGCCGATGCGCAGCGGAATGGCGGCGGGATAACCGCTTTCCGGTGGATGGAAGATAGGCAGGTTCATGGCCTCGCGCAGGTCTCGAACGACCTCCGAGCGAGGGCGCTCGGATGCGATGGACGATTCAGCCGTAGCGTCGTCGCGCCACTGAATGTGGAGGCTGGAGATGCGCCTGGGCTCGGAGAGATAGATCCGGTCGCGGTCAGCAACATAGAGGGTGACGGCGGGCGAGTTGAATGCGCTGGCCACGGCGGATGGGATGTAGTTGAAGAGCTGGCCGACGTTCTCCGGCTGCAGAAGTTGGCGGCCAAGGCGATAGAGCATCTCGGACTCGCGGCGCCGGGCGTTGGCTTCGCCGGCTTCTTCGCGAATGCGTGCGGCGAGATGTGCGGCGTAGATGGCGGTGCCGAGGAAGGCGAACAGGGCGATCCAGTTTTGCGTGTCGGCGATGGTGAGTGTGTTGACCGGCGGAAGGAAGAAGAAGTTGAAGAGAATGGTGGCGCCGATGGAAGCGCCAACAGCGTAGCGCAGGCCGACGTTCCCGGCGATCACGAGCACCAGCAGCAGCATGGTCAGCGCGACCGTGGTGTGGTTGACGCGGAAACAGTATCCATAGATGACAGTAATCGCGGCGAGAACAATTGCAACTGCAAGCCAGCGCGCGGCTTCGATCAGGCGGCGAGTATACACAGTGCGGATTCTAGCTGCCGCGTACGGGCCAAGGCCGGAGTCTTACAATTTTTTTATGGGTTTCACCGCTATATAAAGAAGAATGCGTGCCGCGTGGCGCGCAACCCCGGCAACGGAGAGAAGCCGGCTCAAAGGGGCTAAGCATGCGGATTTTGGTCGTGGACGACGAGCCGCAGATCACGCGGGTGCTGCGCACGGCGCTGGTGAGCAACGGCCACGAGGTGACCACCGCGCAGAATGGCATGGATGCTCTGGAGCTGTTTCTCAAGGAGCAGCCAGACCTCCTCATCACAGACCTCGCCATGCCCGGCATGGATGGCATCGAACTGACCCGCGCGGTGCGGGAGCGCTCGACCGCTCCGGTGATTGTCCTGAGTGTGCGCAGTCAGGATGCCCAGAAGGTCGCCGCGCTGGACGAAGGCGCGGACGACTACATCACCAAGCCGTTCAGCATCCAGGAGCTGCTGGCGCGTGTGCGAGCGCAGATGCGGCGCATCGCGACGGCGCCGGCTGAAACCATCATCGAGCTTGGCGACTTTCGCATCGATGTGGAACGCCATCAGGCAGCGGTGAAGGGGCAGGACGTGCATCTGACGCCGAAAGAGTTCGACCTGCTGGTCTTTTTCGCGCGCAATGCGGACCGCGTACTGACGCACAAGATATTGCTGCGCGCCATATGGGGCGCAGCGGGTGTGGACCAGCCGGAGTATCTGCGGGTGCTGGTTGCTCAACTGAGAAAAAAGATTGAACCCGGCGGGGAGCCGCAGTATATCCGCAGCGAGCCGTGGGTGGGGTATCGCCTGAACCCGTCGGGCGAAGACCGCGCACGCGGAGAGAGCTGAGAACGGGCCCGTTCTTACCAGTTCTTAAGGCTATTTCTACGGACTTTCTACATGGGACCGGCGAGACTCATGCAGGCACTTCTCGCGCCCCATCCTGGTGGCGTGTCAGGCCAGACGGGCCGCCCTGGGATCGTTCGCCAACAGTCTTAGGACTGGGGGCGGCGGACAGTCCCAGGCCGCTTGTCCTTTCGTGTTCTCCCTCAGGCAGCCTGGTGGGGCTCGTCAACTTCCATGAGACGCAATACGATTAAATTCTGTGCCGTTTGGCGCAGAACTTGTACGTGGGCGGTAATGAGTGGCGGAGAGCAGGGCGAAATCGGAACCCGCCAAAGCGATTGTGCTGCTGAGCGGCGGGCTTGACTCGGCGACGGTGCTGGCGATCGCAGGTGCGGAGGGCTTCGACGCGTATGCGCTGTCGTTCTCGTATGGGCAGCGGCACGCGTGGGAGCTGGAGTGCGCGCGGCGGGTTGCGGCGGCGGGTGGCGCGACCGAGCATCGCATAGCAGAGATCGATCTGCGTGCCTTTGGCGGGTCGGCGTTGACGGCAGAGATCGCCGTACCGAAGGGCCGCACGGAAGAGGAGATGAGCGGCGAGATCCCGATCACATACGTGCCGGCGCGCAATACGATCTTCCTCTCTTTCGCGCTGGCATGGGCGGAGGTGCTGGGCGCAAGCGATATCTTTATCGGCGTGAACGCGCTGGATTACAGCGGATATCCGGACTGCCGGCCGGAGTTCATCGAGGCGTTTGAGCGGCTGGCGAACCTGGCGACGAAAGCAGGCGTGGAAGGCCGGCAGCGGTTGAAGATTCATACACCGCTGATCGCGTTGACGAAGGCGCAGATCATCCGGCGCGGGCTCGATCTTGGTGTGGACTACGCGCTGACGAGCAGTTGCTACGATCCTTCGGGGACGGGCGAGCCGTGCGGCGAGTGCGACTCGTGCGTGCTGCGCCGGAAGGGCTTTCGAGAGAACGGAATTGCCGATCCGCTGAGATATCAGGTGCGAGCGTGAGTTACACCGTCAAGGAAATCTTTTACACGCTGCAGGGCGAGGGCGCGCAGGCAGGGAGGGCAGCGGTGTTCTGCCGGTTTGCTGGATGCAATCTGTGGTCCGGGCGCGAGGAGGACCGCGCGACCGCGGTATGCCGGTTCTGCGATACGGATTTTGTTGGCGCCGGTCCGGACGGCGGCAAGTTCGCGACGGGGGAGGAACTGGCGGAGCGGATTGCGCAGTGCTGGGGAGCGAACTCTGGAAAACGATTTGTAGTGTGCACGGGTGGGGAGCCGCTGCTGCAACTGGACACAGCGCTGATGGTGGCGCTGCATGCGCGCGGGTTCGAGATTGCGGTGGAGACAAATGGGACGATTGCTGCGCCGGCGGGGATCGACTGGATCTGCGTCAGCCCAAAGGCGGGAGCGCCGCTGGTGCAAATGACGGGCGATGAACTGAAGCTGGTTTATCCGCAGATTGAGGCAGAGCCGGAGCGGTTTGCAGCAATGGACTTCAAGAACTTCTTCTTGCAACCCATGGACGGCCCTCAGGTGAGAGAGAACACGGAGCGCGCGATCCGGTACTGCATGGAGAATCCGCAGTGGCGGCTTAGCGTGCAAACGCACAAGATGGTCGGAATACGCTAGGCAATGGAGCGAACGCATGTGCCGGAACATCAAGACGCTTTTCAACTTTGAGCCGCCGGTGACGGAAGACGAGATCAAGGCGGCGTCGCTGCAGTTTGTGCGCAAGATCACAGGCTTCAACAAACCTTCGCAGGCGAACGAAGCGGCGTTTCTTGCTGCCGTGGATGAGGTAACGGCGGTGTCGCGGCAACTGCTGTTTTCGCTGGAGACGCATGCCCCTCCCAAGAACCGCGAAGAGGAAGCAGCGAAGGCGAAGATGCGGGCGGCGGAGCGGTTTGGGACGTAGTGCAATCCACTCATGCGCGACCGAACTGCGCGTGAATGGGGCGGTCGAGGGATACAATCGGCGGAATGATTGCGATGCTGCGCGGGCGGCTGCTGGAGAAGTCGCCGAACGGGACGATTGTGGAGTGCGGCGGCGTTGGGTATGAGGCCACCATCAGCGTGGCGACCTTTGCCGCGTTGCCGCCGGAGGGCGCCGAGGCGCGCCTCTATATCTACACCCACGTGCGCGAGGATCAGATCGCGCTGTTCGGCTTCGCCCAGCCGGAGGAGAAGCGGCTGTTCGAGAAGCTGCTGACGATCTCCGGCATTGGGCCGAAGCTGGCGATCACGGTGCTGAGCGGGATCGATGCAGGCAGGCTGGTGACGGCGATCCGCGGGGGCGACCACGCGACGCTGACCAGGATTCCCGGCATCGGCAAAAAGACCGCCGAGCGCGTGGTGCTGGAGTTGAAGGACAAGCTGGACGATATGGCGGCGGCTCCTGTTGTGGGCGGTGCGGTCTCGCACGGCGCGGCTGCGGATGATGTGCTGAGCGCGATGGTGAACCTGGGTTATGCGCGGCCGGTGGCGGAGAAGGCGGTCGAGGCTGCGCTGGGGAAACAGCCCGCGCTCAAGGAAGAGTTTGAAGGACTGTTCCGCGCGGCGATGGCGGGAGTGCGGTAGGAACTTGGAATGGCAGAGCTCGTTTCCGCAGCGGTTCCGTACCGGGATTTACACATATTGTACATGCAGATTTTCGCTTTAAATTCGTTCTGCTAAGCAAAGGGGAGGATTAGCATGAGATCACAATGGAGTTAGCCCTCGAGAACTATAGCGATGTCGCCGAAGATCTTCGTAGCTTCGTCAACGGAAGGCGATTTGGAACGATTTTGGCCGATCCGCCGTGGCAATTTCAAAATAGAACTGGCAAAGTCGCCCCAGAGCATAACCGTTTGGCTCGTTACCCCACGATGTCTCTCAAGGAGATCAAGTCGCTGCCCGTAGTCCATGCAGCGGCTCCGGTTTGCCATCTCTACCTTTGGGTACCAAACGCGCTCCTTCCAGAAGGCCTCGAAGTCATGAAGTCCTGGGGCTTTCAATACAAAAGCAATCTCATCTGGCACAAAATCCGGAAAGATGGAGGATCGGACGGTAGGGGTGTTGGGTTCTACTTCCGTAACGTCACTGAGGTTCTTTTGTTCGGCGTTCGCGGTAAGAACGCACGTACGCTTCAGCCTGGAAGAACTCAGGTGAACTATCTTGCCTCTAGGAAGCGAGAACATTCACGTAAACCTGATGAGCAGTATCCACTGATCGAATCCTGTAGCCCCGGTCCGCGATTTGAACTCTTCGCTCGGGGTGTTCGAAAAGGATGGACTGCCTGGGGTAACCAGGCGAAGACATATGTTCCCGACTGGCCGACATATTCAAACCACTCTCAGAATTCTCCTGAGTTATTCGACGGAGTAATCCAGTGAGTTTGGATCTGCTGCCGTCTGGATTAATAAGCAAGTTTGAAGTTGCCGAAAAACACCATGCCGTGTCGATCCTCCACACAGATTTCAGAAACGAGTGGAACGATCTCGTTTCGATGCTGCAACAATTCACGCTGCGGCGCAGCCACATCGTGAACCCCGGCAAGAACAAATCAAGCATCTCAAAAGAGATTGATTCTTACTTCTACGACCGAGGCTGGAAGGAACATACCTTCCAGATTGAGGTCTCGGCCGATGGGACCAAGACACTAGCTCCCACACACCATGTGGACTACTTCCGAAATCGGGTCGCTATCGAAACTGAGTGGAACAACAAAGACCCCTTCTATGATCGAGATCTAACGACATTTCGTTTGCTCTTCGATCTGAACGTCCTCAGTGTTGGAATCATCGTAACCCGGGCGAGTGAGCTTCAAGATATATTCGATGAACTCGGGCGCGGGCCCTCTTACGGCAATTCCACCACTCACATGGGCAAACTGATCCCCAAGATGGAGAATCGGGCGTCTGGTGGGTGTCCTGTGCTGGCTTTTGGTATCAAGAAAGCTGCTTACGATCCCCTGACCTAGACAACCAGCGATAGGATTAAGGCATTGTGGAAAGCGAGCGGCAAACACGCGTCGTTCATGCGGTGTGCTCGCATGACTGCCCGGACTCGTGCGGCGTGCTGGTAACGGTTGAAACCGTGACTGGTGCGGACGGCGTGAAGAGCGAACGCGCGGTGAAGATGGTGGGTGACCCGGCGCATCCGGTGACGCAGGGCTTTCTGTGCGGCAAGGTGGCGAAATATCTGGACCGCGTGTATTCGCCGGATCGTCTGCTTTATCCCATGCGGCGGAAGAAGGGCGCGGCGAAGGGGTACCCCACATCTCAGAATCGAGATGTGGGGCACCCGGATTTTCGATCGGAAACCGTTTTCGAGCGGATCACGTGGGATGAGGCGCTGGATGAGATTGCTGCGCGGCTGAAGGCGATTGCGGCAGAGTGGGGACCGGAGAGCATCCTGCCGTACAGCTATGCGGGGACGATCGGCAAGCTGGGCTTTGGGTCGATGGACCGGCGATTCTTTCACCGGCTGGGCGCATCGCAACTGGCGCGGACCATCTGCTCGGAGGCAGGTGGCGTCGCGCTGAAGAGCGTCTACGGCGTGAAGCTCGGCATGGGGCCCGAAAATTTTGCGCACTCCGGGCTGATCCTCGCATGGGGCGCGAATATCCACGGCAATAATATCCATCTGTGGCCGTTCGTCGAGCAGGCGCGACGCGCGGGCGGGCGGCTGGTGGTAATCGACCCTTATCGCACGCGCACGGCAGCGGCTGCGGATGAGCATCTCGCCATCCGGCCGGGCACCGATGGACTGCTGGCGCTCGCGATGATGCATGTGATCTTCGCGGAGGGTCTGGAAGATCGTGCGTACATGGCGCAGTGCACGGTTGGGGACGAAGAGCTGCGTGATCATGCGCTGAAAGCGGACCACGCACCGGAGCGTGCGGCGGAGATTACCGGCATCGACGCTAAAACCATTCGGCGGCTGGCGCGCGAGTATGCGCTGGCGGGGCGCGATGGTTCGCGGCCGGCCGCGATCCGGCTGAACTATGGCACGCAGCGCTGCGAAAACGGCGGCACGGCGGTGCGCGCGGTCTGCATGCTGCCGCTGGTCACAGGCGCGTGGAAATACCTTGGGGGCGGGTTGCAGCTTTCGACGAGCGGCGCGTTTCCGTGGAATAGCGATGCGCTGGAGATGCCCGAGTTGATGCAGGCGAGCGAATTGGGAAGGGAGGCGCGGACAGTGAACATGATCCAGCTGGGCCATGCGCTGACGGAACTTGCAGATCCGCCGGTGAAGGCGATCTTCGTTTACAACTCCAATCCCGCGGCGGTGGCGCCAAACCAGAACGCCGTTCTGCGCGGTTTCGCGCGCCAGGACCTGTTCACGGTAGTGCATGAGCAGTTCTTCACAGACACGGCTGAGTATGCGGACATTTTGCTGCCGGCGACGACATTTCTGGAGACCAAGGACGTGCAGGGCGCCTACGGGCACTTTTTTGTGCAGATGTCGAATCAGGCCATCGCGCCGCTGGGTGAAGCGCGCAACAACACGTGGGTGTTCCGCGAGCTGGCGAAGCGGATGGGGTTCACGGAGCAGTGTTTCACCGAGACCGATGACGCGATGATCGACCGGGCGCTGGGTTCGTCCAACGGGGGCAATCATCCCTGGTTCACCGGCATCACGCGCGAGCGGCTGGAGCGCGAAGGGCATGTCGCCATGGCATTGCCGAAGGACGAAGCAGGCCACGTGCTTCCGTTCTCCGACGCATCCTGGTTCGGAACGAAGAGCGGACGCGGCGAGCTGACTCCGGTTCCGGTGTTTGTGCCGCCGGCGGAGTCGCGCTCCGGCGCGGCAGCGAAAGATGGGCGGTTTCCCCTGGAGATGCTCGCGCGGAAGGCCGACAATTATATGAACTCAACGTTCGCGAACCTGCCGGGCCATCAGAAGATGGAGGCGGAGAAGGCGGGCAAGCTGGAGATGCATCCCGCCGACGCAGCGGCGCGTGGCGTGAAGACCGGCGATCCGGTGGAAGTATTCAATGCGCGCGGATCGGTCCGGCTGCAGGCGCTGGTGGATGGAGCGGTGCCCGAAGGAGTGGTTTCGGCCCGGCTGAGCTGGAATCGCCTCAAAGGCGCGAATGGGGATCGCGAAGGGCTTTCGAACGTGAATGTGCTGACCAGCGAACGCACGACAGACATGGGCGGCGGCGCCACGTTTTATTCGGTGCTGGTCGAGGTCCGGCGCATGCCAGCCAGCAGTTGAAATCGATCCAGATTCCGTCCTCAAGGAGCGAGACGAAGCGGGGTCTTGTGCGTCCATCCTGCACGGGCCAATTCGGGGTGTGCTGAACTCGCGCCGGGCGGCCTTGCTCCCATATAATCAAGGCTTCCCCAAAGTAACGTCCGGGGTGCGATTTTCAAGCAGTGAGGGTGTGCGTATCTTTACCGTAAAGCGAGTGAGCGGAGGCCCTCCGGGCGTTTGGAAGTCTGTGCAGATGCGTTCCGGTTCCTTCGGCGCCGCGCGTGCGATAGCTGCCTTCGCCATTTTCGTTTTGGGCGTTCTATTTACCACGTCCCCGGCATTGGCGCAGGCCGCCGCGCAGCCGGGAAGTTCAGACGCTCCGGTCAGCGGCCCTCTCTGCCAGCCACAGGTTGTGGGTAACCGCAGCGTTCCCAAGGATTCCATTCTCGCCCGCATGGCTTCGCACCAGGGCGATCCCTATGATCCGGCGACGGTGGAGCGCGACTTCAATTCCATCTGGAACACCGGCTACTTTACCAAGGTCTGGATTGAGCGCTCCGAGCGCGAGGCGACGCAGAGCAGCCCGGCCTGCGTGCTGCTGACGGTTTACGTGGTGCAGAAGCCCACCATTCGCGACATCTATTACGTGGGCCTCAACGCGGTGACGCAGTCCGACGTGCAGGAGCGCTTCAAGAAGGCCAAGGTGGGCCTGACTGCGGAAAGCCAGTATGACGATACGCGGGTGATCCGCGCGGTGGACGTGCTCAAGGACCTGCTGGCGGAGCATGGCCACCAGTTTGCGACCGTTGTGCCGGACGTGAAGACGATTCCTCCGGCGTCAGTTTCGATCACCTTCCGCATCAAGGAAGGCCCGACGGTGAAGGTAGGCAAGATCGCCTTCGACGGCAACTATAACCTCTCCAGCCGTACGCTGCGCAACGCGATGGTGAATACGCGTCCCATCGGCATCCCGCACTCCATCATTCTGGAGAATCTCTTTGCCCGCACCTTCGATGCCAGCAAGCTGGACGAGGACACGGACCGCGTCCGCGAGGCGTACCTGGACCGCGGCTACTTCACGGCCGAGACCAGCGAGCCCACCACGCACGTGCGCGACGCAGGCGGCCTGAACTGGTTCACGCTGCGGCCGTCCAACGGCAAGCGGATCGACATCCTGATGCCGATCGAGGAAGGCGAGCGCTATCGCCTAGGCGGCATCACGTTCTCCGGCATCGATACCCAACGGTGGAACGTCAAGGCCCTGCGTGCCCAGTTCGCCCAGAAGGACGGCGAATGGATGGACATGACGCTGTTCCGCAAAGGCATTGAGGCATTGCGCAAGGCGTTCGGACAGCAGGGCTACATCAACATGGTGTCCCAGCCTACGCCCAAGCGCGACGACGCCAAGCATCTGCTGTACTGGAACATCGACATCGACCCCGGCAAACAGTATTACGTGTCTCGCATTGAGTTCAGCGGGAATACCGTGACGCGCGACAAGGTGATCCGGCGCGAGTTGCTGCTGGAAGAGGGCCAGGTTTACAACTCGCAGTTGTGGGACCTCTCCATCCTGCGCTTGAATCAGCTCGGCTATTTCGACACACTGAAGAGCGAAGACGACACCGACACGCATAAGAACGATGCCGACGGCACCGTGGACCTTCTGCTGAGGCTCAAGGAAAAAGGCAAGAACTCCATCGGACTCAACGGCGGCATCAGCGGATTGTCCGGCACGTTCATCGGCCTCAATTACGAGACGAACAACTTCCTGGGCCTGGGCGAGACGCTGTCCGCAAATGCCAACGTCGGCGACCTGCAGCGCAACGTAAGCTTCGGCTTCAACGAGCCCTATCTGCGCAATCGTCCCACGTCGCTGGGCATCGAGGTTTTCTCGCGGAAGGCGGACTACAATCCGGCCAAGGCGTACTCCATCGCGCAAGGCGTCAGCGCAAACATTTCCAATCAGCAGCAGTCTCTGCTGACGAACTACAACACTTCTACGACCGGCTTCACGCTCTCCATGAGCCAGCCGCTGAAGCACCTTTGGGCCGGACGGGGCGTAACGCGCATCGGCGTCACCTATGGGCTGACGCGCCAGTCGATCACGACGTTTAACGACAATACGCGCAATGTTTTCGAGTCGCTGGCCTTCCGCTCAGGCGGCGTCCAGGGGTTGAATCAGCTGAATGGCATCGTGACCTCGACTATACAGCCGAGCTTCAGCTACACCAGCCTCGACCGCGCGGTTGGTCCGCATGGCGGTCGCGACCTGGAAGTGTCGGTGCAGGTTGCCGGCGCGGGCGGCAACGTGAAGTACATCGAGCCGGCGCTGAGCTTCCGTCAGTACTACCCCATGAAGGGGCTGCGCATCAATCGCGAAGGCCGCAATGTGCTGGGGCTGCGGCTGCAGCTGGCGCACATCAATGGCTTCGGAGGTGAGGTGGCTCCGCCCACGCAGCGCATCTACGGCGGCGGCGAGAACGATGTCCGTGGCTTCGACATTCGCGCGTCCACGCCATATACCTTCGTTCCGGTGAAGGTGAACTTCAACCTCACGAACCCGGACGGCACAACCGTGCCGCGCGATCCTACCAACTCCAACCTGGGAAACCTCGAGATTCCGCTGCCCATCTACCGGCCGGTGGCTGTAGGCGGCGACTCGCAGTTGACCGCGAACGCCGAGTACCGCATCCCGACTTCGATTCCGCAGTTGACCTTCGCCTTCTTCACGGATTTCGGGCTGACCGGAGATCTCGAAAAGTCGCAGCTGCGGCAAAGCGTGGCCGGCGCGGATGTGCTGCAAAGCCCGCTCTACGGGTGCCCGCAGTTCGTCAACGGATCGTGCTTCGGCGGCCAGCAGGTCCCTCATTTCTCCGACCTCGTGCTCAAGACCATTCCGGGCACCAACTTCGTGCCGCGCATGTCGACCGGCGCGGAGGTGCAGGTGGTGCTGCCGATCGTAAATGCCCCGATGCGGCTGTACTACGCATATAACCCGCTGCGTCTTTATAAGGACGTGCCGCAGCAGCTGGCGCTGCCCAACACCTGCGCGCCCGGCCAGACCCTGTGCTTCCAGAACCTGTTCCCCAACTCAGGCGCGGGCCAGTTCAGCTACCAGGAGGCGCTCCAGTTGTATGGGCCTTCGTATCAGTTCCGCGAGCCGCGCAAGACTTTCCGGCTGACGGTGAGCACGACCTTCTAGCGGGATAGGTAGCATTATGCTACCCTGTGCTTATGAGTCAGCCGGTCAAGCTGTCCGACTCCCTTGTGTTGGATGCCCGTATCGCCGGGGAAAGCATGGTGCGGTCTATCGCCGGCCAGGTGGAGTTCTGGGCGAGGCTGGGCCGGTCGGTGGAGATGCTGCTGGAGGGCGAGCAGGCTCTCCGGCTTTGCCGCAACGCGGAGCGGTTGCCGCTTTCGGCCTGCCTGGAATCGGTGGATACCCCTGCTGGGCGTAGACGTTTGGCTGATTGGCTGGAGTCACAGCCGTTCCCTCATTACCGGCCGCACCCAACCAAGCGAGGGCTGCTGGTGCGCGTGGAAGAGGACCGCACTCGTACTGTGGGTCGATTTATCGATCGCAAATTTACACCTATCCGGCTTCGTGTGAAGGCCAACGCTTCCCGCCGATCGACTGTGCCCGCGAAGACGCGCGCACACGCCTGAAATGGCTTTCGATCTTGATCGACGCCCGATCATGGTTGCGGTCGCAGGATCCAACGGAGCTGGGAAAAGCACCTTCTACAACTCGCAACTTCGAGCCAGCGGCCTGCTGCTGGTGAACGCTGACCTGATTGCGCGCGGCCTTGGCATGGATGCGTATGCGGCCGCAAGGGTGGCTGAATCGGTTCGCAACGAGCTTATTCGCCAGCGGGAGAGTTTCGCTTTTGAGACAGTATTCTCGGACCCAGTCGGGGACAAGCTGCAGTTTCTACGCAACGCCGCGGCCGAAGGCTACCAAGTGGTTCTTTGCTTTATCGGAATCAAAGGACCTGAGGTTTCAACGGAGCGTGTTGCGATGCGTGTCTCACAGGGCGGTCACGATGTGCCTGGCGGCAAACTGTATGCGCGCTATCCTCGGACCCTCGCTAACCTGCAGGCGGGGTTGTATGAACTGCCTCACGTGCGCATTTACGATAACGATGATTTGAGCCACCCATTTCGGCTGGTCGCTGTGTATGAAAGCGGGCGGCGGACCGAAGTCCACCCGCCTCTGCCTTCCTGGCTGCGTCCTTTGCTTCCCCGATGATATCGGGGTCACATCCGACCACCGTCTTCCTCATGTCGCCCCTATTTTGATCCAGTCGTGTCAGGCGCGGCAGCTGCACCGTCAGCGGGGGCAGGAGTGGAGGATACTCCGAGGACAACCTTGGTGCCGGTGTCGAGGACCACATCCTTTTTTGCGCCCAGCAGAATGCCGGAGGCCTGCGCCATGCGCGGGTCCTGCTCGCCGGGAGCATTGTTGGCCAGCAGCACTCCCGGAACGGATGTGGTGCGGATCGCGATGTGTCCGTTGCGCGCAACGATACTCCCGACGGCTGGGCCGCTGTTTGCGGCGGTCGTGCCCGGTGTATAGCCTGGAGCATTCGCCGGGCTGTTGGGAGACGCAGCAGCCGCGCCGGACGGCATCGCGGCAGAACCGGCTGCGCCCCGGCCAGCATTGGCAGCGGAAGCCTGTGCGGACCGCGACATCGCATCCGGTGCGGAAGCATCTGAGGACTTGTCCGTCTCTGAGCCGACGGACTCAATCTCGGAGTGGATGGGCAGTGTCTTTCCGCCCTTGATCTCGGCATGATCGATATTGAGGGCCACCTGCGAGGTGGCGCCATTGTCGCTGGCCTTCACGGCGACTACGTGGCCGGTGAGCTTCGAACCTTTGGGAATCTCGGTGCCGTCCGCAGTCTTGATCGTAGAGCTGGTCTCAATCACGACATCATCGCCGGATTTCGCCGTCCTGGTGTCGAGTTTGCTGCGCAGCTCGCCGTTGACGGAGCGCAGCTCGACGGGCTGCGTCTCGGCAACTGCGACTGCCGTCGATGGCGTTGCAGACGCGGAGGAAGATTGCGTCGGCTGCGCCTCAGATGCTGGGGAGGAGCTCTCAGGTTTTGTCGCCGGCGGCTGTGTGCTCTGCGGCGAGGCCGGGCTTGCGGCCGGCGGAGTGGACGGATTGACGGGTGGCGGCTCCTGCTGCGCAAATACGGGAGCGGCAGCAAACGCGAACAGCATCGCTGCCCACAGTGTGGTTTTCATGGAATGAATCCTCCGTTGGATTCCCGCACCTCCACATCATGCGGGAGCACGCACACGGGGCTTCATTGGATCCAGCACATGGCATGCCAGACCGCGGCGCTGCCATCTGCAACCGCTAAAACATGAATGCAGAGGCTTTGATACGAATGTCCGGGACATACCGGGCGGAAGCTCAGCGGCGTTCGGCGGGAATTCTCTTCGCAGCATGGAACATCATTGCGAAGCAAATGCTTTGCAGGCCGTCGATGGCGACCATGTTGTCAGCGGCCGTTCGGTGACGGCACCATCACGGCGTTGGGGTCGACCTTGGGAATGCCGAAGTGGCCGCTGAGGTGGACAAGGTCGAGCGGGCGAAGCTCGCCTGCAACCTGGACCAGGCTCATCTCATGCGTGGCACGAACAAGGACCATGACGTGGTCAATGTCCGCGCCGGAAAAGTGCAGCCACACGTCGGTGATGGTGGAGCGAGGCTGTGCTTCATTGGCGGGCGTCTGGTTGCCGTTGACAAGATGTTTCCAGCCTGCGCGGTGCAGCGTGTCGACGATCCAGTTCATGGTTTCCGGCGTATAGAAGGCGGGTTCCTTGTAGCGATAGGTGTCGAAGCTGAGGCCGGTCAGAGCAGCGGCGGCGCGGTCCGGCGGCAAGCCTGCCTGCGATAGAACGTCTTGCGCGAGCGAGAGTTCGGAGCGATCGAAGCTGAAGCCGGTGTGCGTGGCCGGCTGTTCAGCCAGGTTGTTCAGGCTTTCCAGAATTCCCGGCGGTGTGCGCGAGCCGGGGTCAGGAGCGGCCTGCGCTGCGAGGGTTATGGCAAACAAGCCGGCAGTGGCGGAGATGGCAACGACGAGGGTGCGCAGACGCGGAAAGGTACCCATGGGAGAAAACTCCTGCAAGGATTGGACACGCTTTCGCGGCAGGAGTTACAGGATTTTTCCGGAATATTTCGAGGCTATTGCGAGGCCCGCGGAGCGAAGTAGCCGGTGTGCGCGCGCACGTGGTAGGCGCGGTTATTCGCCTGGAGATAGATGGTTCGGAAGCTGCCGTCGGCCTTGAAGTCCGCGGGAAGATAGACGAGCAAGTATTGGCTGCGCAACTCCTCTTCAATGGAGGTGAAGCCGTTGGCAACGTCTTCGATGCGCATGGGATAGAAGGCGACGCCGCCGGTTGCGTCCGCGATCTGCTTCAGCACGTCGTCGCCCTTGTCGCGGCTTGGGCTGACGTTGGTGGAGATGGCGTAAATGATGGTCTCGGCGCGCTGGCACTCCTTGATCGCGTCGGACTCGTGCGCGTGGCTGTAGTTGTCGTCGCCATCGGAGACAATGACGATCGCCTTGCGCACGGGCCCGTTCTCGCGCAGGGTGAGCATCTGGTCGTGGCAGGTATTGTAGAGGGCATCATAGAGCGCGGTGCCGCCGCCCGGACGAAGCTTCTGAATGCCCTGGTTCAGCAGATCGATATTGTTGGTGAACGGCTGCGTGAGTTCCATCTGCACGTCGAAGCCTTCCACGAAGGCGCGGTCGTTGCGATGCAGCGTCTGCATCAGGAACTGTATAGCGGCCTGCTGCTCAAACTGGAACCGCCCGCGGATGGAACTCGATGTGTCGAGCATGATGCCGACACGCAGCGGCAGGTCGGTCTGCTGCTGGAAGCGCAGCACCTGCTGCGGCTGCATGTGGTTGTCGAGCAGGCCGAAGTCGGAGAGCTTCAGTCCTTTGATGAAGTGGCCCTTCTTGTCCGTAACGGTAAAGACGAGGTCGACCTCGTTGACGCCGACTTTGATGGTCTGGGTAGCTGCCTCGTCGTTGACGGGTGTCTGCGATGCCGGTTGTTGCGTGGCCGGCGTTTGCGGTGTGGACTGCGGCGTGGGCTGCTGCTGCGGCGCGGGAGCTGCGGCGGGCGCTGTCTGGGCGGGCACGCACATCGCCGATGCGACAACGGCGGCCAGGATGGCGAATGTTCGCATCAGCAGCCGCCTCGGCTGGACTACTGGTGCTCCG
The DNA here is from genome assembly GCA_035572415.1 of Acidobacteriaceae bacterium. GTDB lineage: Bacteria > Acidobacteriota > Terriglobia > Terriglobales > Acidobacteriaceae > Edaphobacter. The sequence goes on along the minus strand of DATNAU010000003.1, from coordinate 24,144 downwards.
GGCTCAAGTTCGTTCATCGGTCTCACTCGCTCGATTCTATCAACCGCGTGCCTTTGATTTGTTCCAGAAAGCCCTGCAACTCCCGTGGCAGTGGAGCGTTGATCAACAGGGTTTTGCCGGTGCGCGGGTGCGCGAACTCCAGGTGGGCCGCATGGAGAAAGTTGCGTGCGAGATGCAGATTCGACGGCGCTTCCTGCCCGGGTCCGGTCTTCTCGCCGCGCTCGGTTGTGTCCGCCGTCGGCATCTCTATTGGACGCGTCTTGACGCGGCTGCGTTTGGCAGGCGACGAACCGCTTTGCGATGAGGCGAGTAGCGGAATGCTCCGCGGCGCTCCGTACAGTGTGTCACCGACGACCGGGTGGCCAAGCGACTGCATGTGCACGCGGATCTGATGCGTGCGGCCGGTCTCGATGCGAATCTCGACCAGCGTGAAAGCGCCGTACGGTGTCGCGAACCGTTCCAGCACGCGCACGTGGGAGACGGCGGTGCGGGCGTCGGACGCTCCAGGCCGGCGGGTGGTCATGCGCGTGCGGCGGATGAGGTCGCGCGCGATGGAAAGGTTGACGGTGACGGTGTCCTGCGCCACTGTGCCATGCACCAGCGCCAGGTAGGCCTTCTTCACGCGGCGCATGGAGAACATCTCGGACAGCGTGCGGTGCGTGAAGTCGTCCTTGGCGACGACGATGGCGCCGGAGGTCTCTTTGTCGAGGCGATGCACGATGCCCGGGCGCAGTTCGCCGCCGGTGTGGGAGAGCGATGCCATGTGGTGCAGCAGCGCGTTGACCAGCGTGCCGCGGTTGCGCGAGTCATCGGTTGTGCCAGCGCCGGCGTGCACCATCATGCCGGCTGGCTTGTCGATGACGGCAAGGAATTCGTCGTCGTAAAGAATGCTGAGCGGAATGTCCTCTGACGTCGCGTGCAGCGGTTCGGGACGCGGCTCGCCTTCGATGGCGATTGCCTCGCTGCCGCGCAGCTTGTGGCTGGCCTTTGCGGGGATCCCATCGACACGCACCTGCCCCGCGCCGATCAGCAACTGCACGCGCGCCCGGCTGATCTGCGGAATGGCCTGCGCGAGATAGGCATCGAGGCGCTTGCCCGCAGCGGAGGCATCGGCGATCAGGCTGCGCGGGATGGGTTCGACTACAGCAGGAACGGCTTCGTCTTGATGAGCCGCATCGCCATCGTCGTCCGCATCGAGATCGGCCTGCAACTTTTCGGCGTCGGCGCGATTCTCAGCTTCCGCAGCAAGTCGTTCCGCGCGTTCCTGCTCCGCAGTTCGGGCGGCGCGATATTCCGCGCGCACGGACTGGCGGCGCTTGCCCTTGGGCAGCATGTGCTTAGAGGGCATGGATCACCATTGAACGAACTGGTAAATCCCACATCTCAAAATCGAGATGTGGGGCACCCAAATGCAATGGAAGGGTAAAAACCGACCCGCGGGGCCGTGGGTAGAAGCGCTGGTGAACCCGTCCTAAGACGGCGGGACCTGGCCGTGGCTCTTTAGGCATTCCGGACTGGCGGACACTGCACACCGAGCCATGTATACGAGCCAAACCCCTGTTCATTGAATGTTGGTTCAACCAGCGTTGTTCCCCGCACCTGCTTTGCAGGCCGGTTTCTAAGGTTGGATGCTAACGGCGATGCGGCGAAATGGCAAGCGCGCCTGGATCTTGAGTTGTCGACGTTCTTCCGATCCAGAGACATACAACACGCGAGCGCACGAGCGGCTTCTTACACGTGGAGGCAACCCGATGAGCAAAAAGCGCGCAGGAAGCATGGCGGACCCGACAAAGCTGAAGCCGCTGAAGAGCAAGGACGAGAAGCTGCAGGTCGTGATTGAGACACCCAAAGGGTCGCACAACAAATTTGCTTTCGATCCGGAGCAGCGGGTCTTCATGCTGAAGAAGGTGCTGCCGGCCGGGATGACGTTTCCATACGACTTCGGCTTTTTGCCGCGCACCAAAGCGCCGGACGGCGACCCGATCGATGTGCTGCTGTTTATGGATGAGCCCGCGTATCCGGGGTGCGTGGTGACGGCGCGACTGATTGGCGTGATCGAGGGCGAGCAGGGCGACGGCAAGAAGAAGGTTCGCAATGACCGGCTGATGGCAGTCGCCGAGGCAAACCATACCTACGCGTACTTGAAAAAGGTGAGAGACCTGCCCGACCAGTTTCTGCGGGAGCTGGAGGAGTTCTTCGTCAACTACCACAAGCTCGAGGGCAAGAAGTACCGGCTGCTGGGCTGCAAGGGAGCGCAGGCCGCGATGACTCTCATCGGGGACGCGAAGAAGGCCGCCTGACGCGCCTGCTGGAGAAGAAGGACTCGACGCCATGCAGGAGTTGCTGCGGTTCTTGATCGGGGGCATCGTAGTCAGCGCGTTCGCTGCGCTGAGCGACATGCTCAGCCCGAAGAGCTTCGCCGGGCTGTTTGGCGCGGCGCCATCGATTGCGCTGGCCACGCTCACGCTCGCCATCGTGCATTCGGGCAAGGCGTATGCCGCGGTTGAGGCGCGGTCCATGGTGATGGGGGCGGCCGCATTCTGCGTGTATGCGGCCTGCTGCAGCCGTGTGCTGATGCGCGGGCGGCATTCGGCACTGGCGGCGACGGTAGCGCTGCTGCCGGTGTGGTTCGCGCTGGGTTTTGCGCTGCTGTGGCTGTTCGGCGGGCGCGCGGCATGAGCATTCAGGCAAGGCCGCAGAAGCTAAAGCAGAGCAAGTGGTGGGAACTTGCGCTGCGCTTTGGATTCGGGGGGCTGTGTACCGTGATCGCGGGCCTGGTTGCGAAGAAGTTCGGGGCGGCGGCAGGCGGGCTGTTCCTGGCGTTCCCGGCGATCTTTCCTTCGGGCGCATCGCTGATCGCGAGCCACGAGAAAGAACGCAAGCACCGGGCCGGAATGCACGGCACGCATCGTGGATGCCAGCTTGCGGGCGTGGACGCGGCAGGCGCGACCATGGGCTGCGTCGGCCTTGGGGCGTTCGCGGTGGTCGTATGGCAGGAGCTGCCGCGGCACAACGCGGCGCTGGTGATTGCGGCGGCTTCGATCGCGTGGGCTGCGGTATCGTTCGCGGTGTGGTGGGTTTGGCGCAAGCGCGCGATCGTCCGCCGGCGGAAATAGAGTGGAACGCTACGACTTCTTGTTGCGGGCGCGGGTGAGGAAGCGGAGAGGGGTGCCGTCGAAGCCGAAGGCCTCGCGGATGCGGTTGGCGAGGAAGCGCTCGAAGGCGAAGTGGAGCGGGACGGCCTTGTCAGTAAAGAGGACGAAGGTGGGCGGCGCCACGGCCGCCTGAGTGATGTAGTAGATCTTGACGCGGCGGGCGAGGGGGACGGGCGCGGCCTGGAAGTCGGTGCGGGCGAGGAAGCGGTTCATCTCGCCGGTGGTGACGCGCTTGCGGCGCTCGCGCGCGACTTTGGCGATGGCGCGGTAGAGGCCGTCGAGGCCGGTGCCGGCTGCGGCGGAGAGAAAGACGACCGGGGCGTAGTCGAGGAATTTGAGGCGGTCGCGGAGCTGCTGCTCGAAGATTTTTTGCGAGGCTTTGGGCTGTGCGGACTTTTTACTTTCCCACTCATGCGCGTCCTGACGGTCGCGCATGAATGGGGCACCCGGGCTTTGTGCGCCGGACAAAGGCGAAATACGGGGGTCCTTCGACTGCGCGCGATCTTTCGATCGCGCTTCGCTCAGGATGACGGCATCGGTGGTGGTCGGTGCGGGCGAGGTGAGCAGGTCCCACTTGTTGACGACGAGGATGACGCTGCGGCCGGACTCGTGGGCGTAGCCGCCGATCGTGGCGTCGAGCGCGGTGACGCCGGCGGAGGCGTCGAGGACGAGCAGGGCGATGTCGGCGGACTCGAGGTGGCGGCGGGCCATGACGACGGAGAGCTTCTCTGCCATGAGGCGGGTTTTGCCCTTGCGGCGGATGCCGGCGGTATCGATGAAGCGGAGTTGTTGCCCATTGCGGGTTACGAGTTCGTCGACGGCGTCGCGCGTGGTGCCGGCGATGGGCGAGACGATGGCGCGGGCCGAGCCGGTGAGCGCGTTGAGCAGGGTGGATTTGCCGACGTTGGGCCGGCCGATGATGGCGATGCGGGTTTCTTCGGGGATGTGTTCGGCGTGGCGGGGATGGTGCGTAGGTTCGAGGTTCGAGGTTCGAGGTTCGAGCGGGGTACGGGGTTCGAGGTCGTCGGGATCGGTGGCTGAGGGCTCTTCGGCGGACGTGCTGGCGTGAGCAGCATCCAGGTCCTTCGACTGCGCGCGATTTGACGATCGCGCTTCGCTCAGGATGACGGTGTCATCTTTATCACTCGGTTCGGTAGAAGGTTCGGGGAGGGCGGCGAAGACGTCGTCGAGGAGGTCGCCGATGCCGACGGCGTGCTCGGCGGAGATGGGGATGATGTTTTTGAAGCCGAGGCGGCGGAAGTCTCCGGCGTGGGGCGCGAGTGCAGCGGTGTCGATTTTGTTGACGGCGAGGAAGACGGGCTTGCCGGAGCGGAGGAGGAGGCGCGCGAGTTCGAGGTCGGGGGCGGCCAGTTCGGTGCGGCCGTCGACGACCATGATGATGGCGTCGGCTTCTGAGAGGGCGGTCTGGGCCTGGCGGAAGATTTCGGCGGGGATGAGGTCGGGATCGGACGGGAGGACGCCGCCGGTGTCAACGAGGCGGGCGTTGCGGCCGAGCCATTCGAGGTCGGCGTAGATGCGGTCGCGGGTGATTCCGGGCTCGTCGCCGACGATGGAGCGGCGGGAGCCGGTGAGGCGATTGAAGAGCGTGGACTTGCCGACGTTGGGGCGGCCGACGATGGCGATCAGAGGAAGGTTCGAGGGTCGGGGTTCGAGGTTCGAGGTGTTTGGGGTGCGCGCGGCGCGTGAGCCGAGAGACATTTGGGAGGCAAGGGATTCGGCGTGCGACCAGGCGGCGGCCTCGGCGGGGTCGTGAGATTCGTTGTCCCACTCATCGCCGACAGCACGCGATTTTTTGTTCCCAGGTCTCAGAATCGAGACCTGGGGCACCCGGGTGGGGTCGATGGTCTGGCGGCGCTCGCGCTCGGGGGATTGCGTGGGGATACGGCGCTTTGCCTCCTGCTTGCGGCGGTCGGAGGCGATTTTTTTTCTGCCTTTTGGAGAGGCGTTAGATACCTCTGTAAGGCGCGCGCCGGTGGTGGGCTTGCGGCGGGGCGCGGCGCCTTTCTTTGGGCGCGTGGTGGCCTGGCGGTGCTTTTTGCCGAGACGTTTTTTGGATGGGCGCGGAGGCATGGCGTGGGCTCTTCCTGAACGAAGGAGACGCCGGGGCGCCTTACTTAATTATAGGAGGCGAATGGGTTACCAAAGTTTGTGCAGAAGGTTGCGGACGGGGGACGACATTTTGCACTGTTTGGCGCATCGTATCTGAAGGCATCTTTGTAGTTTTGTTGTGCTGATCTGCCCGAGAAACTGCCGGCCCAGGAGGCCGGATGAGTTGGCTCGGGCTTTTGCATGTTTGTACGGAGAAAGTGAAAGGGGCACGGTATGGCGAACGGTGTGAATGCGAATCGGCTTGGAGGGTTTTTCAAGAAGACGGCTTTTGGATTGCCGATGGTTGTGTGGGCTGCTGTGGTTACAGTGGGCCTTGTCGCGGCGATGGTCGTTGGCTGCTCGAGCAATGTGACCTCCAATGAAGTAGGGACTGGCATGGTTGCCGTGCAGATGAGCGATCCGGCGACGTGCCAGGCGCCGAGCGGGCCGTTCGCGCATGTGTATGTCACGATCAGCGACGTGGTCGCGCACACCAGTTCCACCGCCTCGGCGAGTGATTCAGGCTGGGTGGATCTGACTCCGAATCTGGCGAAGGCTCCGAAGCAGATTGACCTGTTGGGACCGGTGACGAATGGATGTTTCCTCGCGCAGCTGGGCGATCCGCTGGAGATTCAGGCGGGGACGTATCAGCAGTTTCGCGTGATTCTGACCAACACCGCGCCGGCGACGAATGCGTGCGGATCGGGCGCGAACTGCGTGGTCTTGACCGGTGGCGGAATATCGGCGCTGGAGCTTTCGAGCGAGACGCAGACGGGGATCAAGATTCCGTCTGGGCAGATCGCGAACGGCGGATTTACGGTGACGGCGGGACAGACGAAGGACCTGGATATCGACTTCAATACGTGCGTGTCGATTGTGCAGGAGGGGAATGGAACGTACCGGCTGAAGCCGGTGCTGCACGCGGGCGAGGTGAGCACGACGTCGACTTCGATCAACGGGACGGTCACGGACAGCGTGACGGGCAAGGCGATCAGCGGGAAGGCGATGGTTGCGCTGGAGCAGAAGGACTCGGCGGGCATCGACCGCGTGTTTATGAGCACGATGACGGATGCGAGCGGCGCGTTCTCTTTCTGTCCGCTGCCGGCGGGAACGTATGACGTAGTAATCGTGGGCAACGGGGCGGCGGGTGTGGTGTATTCGCCTACGGTGGTGACGGGTGTGTCGCCGGGGTCGACGGTGGGCAACGTCGCGATGCACGCGCTGCCATTGGTTTCAGTTTCGGCGGCGACGCTGAGCGGGCAAGTCACAACGGCGACGAGCGCGAGCGCAGGCACAGCAGCGGATGTGCAGGTGAGCGCCTTGGAAACGGTGGCGACGGGGCTGACGGTCACGGTGCCTTTGCTGCCCACCTCGACGCAGACCAGCGCGGCGCTGGCGCTGGAGACGGCGTCGGGTGCGAGCTGTCCGTCGGGAACGGACTGCGTGAGCTACAGCATTCAGATGCCGGCGGGCGCGGCGTTTGTCGGAGCGTACTCGACGGGCGGGACGACGGTTTCGCAGAGCGCGCTGGCGGCGAGCTACCAGATGGACGGCATCGCGTTTGTGCCGTCGTCGGGCGGGACGCTGGATTGCTCGCCGAGTGAAGAGGCTGCGGCGGCGGTGACGCCGGTTGTGGCGGTGACGACGAATGTTGGGGTGCTGAAGTTTGGCGGGTGCCAGTAGTTACAATAGGCTGAAAAGGAAGAGACCCGCAGCTGCGGGTCTTTTCCATGTCGAAAAACAGCGGCGTCTCAACCTGTATTTCGCAGGCCGGCGGAGATGCCGTTGATGGTGGCGGTGATGGCGCGATCGAGTTCGGCGGAGGGCGAAGCGCCGGAGGCGAGGGCGGCTCGCTTGCGGCGGAGGAGTTCGACCTGGATGAGCGACATGGGGTCGACGTAAGGGTTGCGGAGGCGGATGGAGCGTTCGAGGACCTTGTTGGTTTCAAGCAGCGCGGACTGGCCGAGGACGGCGAGGACCATGCGCGTGGTGAGTTCGAATTCCGCGAGCAGGGTGGAGAAGACGCGATCGCGCAGGGCGGGGTCGGCGACGAGGTTGGCGTAGAGGCGGGCGACGGTGAAGTCGGCTTTGGCGATGCCCATCTCGACGTTGCGGATGATGTCGATGAAGAGCGGGAATCCGCGGGCCATCGCTTGGAGGATTTCTAGATTGCGAGCTTCTTTCGAGGTTCCAGGTTCGAGGTTCGAGGTTCGAGGGTCGTTTGTCTGGATGAAGTGCTGGAGGGCGTGGCCGACGCCGAAGTAGGCGGGCACGACGTGGCGGGACTGCATCCAGCCGAAGACCCAGGGGATGGCGCGGAGGTCTTCCATGCTGCGCTTGCGCTGCGTGGCGCTGGCGTCGGTGCGGCGGGCGGGGCGGGAGCCGATGCGTGCGTGCTCAAGTTCGGCGACGGGCGTGGCCTGCTCGAAGTAGGTGAAGGTTTCGGGGTCTTCGGCGATGTGTTTGCGGTAGAAGGCGTAGCTGGTGGCGGAGAGCTGGTCGAGCGCGGCTTCCCACTCGGGGAGGATTTCGCCGGTGAGGTGAGGAGTGTAGTTGGAAGAGCCAGGTCCCTCGGCTGCGGCGCTCGCTTTGCAATCACCTTCGCTCGGGATGACGGGCTCCTTTTCGTTTGCGGCGTCATTCCCACCCAAGCGGAGCTTGGATGGGGCACCCGATTTTTTCTGGAGTGTGGCGTCAGGGCGGGCGAGGGCATCGAGCGAGGCGGCGATCATGAGTTCAAGATTGCGCTCGGCGAGAATGACGTCGGAGTACTTCCAGTTGAGGACTTCGCCCTGCTCGGTGATGCGCAGCTCGCCGGAGAAGCTGTCCATGGGTTGGGCGAAAATGGCGCGATGAGTGGGGCCGCCGCCGCGGCCGACGGTTCCCCCACGGCCGTGGAAGAGGCGCAGGGTGACGCCGCATTCGCGCGCGACTTGATGCAGGGCGCGATGGGCCTTCCAGATCTCCCATGTGGAGGTGATCATGCCGCCGTCTTTGTTGGAGTCGGAGTAGCCGAGCATGACCTCCTGCTCGAAGTTCCACGATTCGAGCAGAGGCTTGTAGGCCGGCGACGACCAGAGATGGCGCATGATGTGCGGCGCGTTCTGCAGGTCTTCGATGGACTCGAACAGCGGGACGGGTTGCAGGCCGGGGTCTGAATCTTTTGGTTGGGCTTCGCTTGCTTCCGCACCTTCGACGCGCACGCCGCCGAGGCGTGCGAGGCGGATGACGTTGAGCACATCTTCGGCGGAGGTGGCGCCGGAGATGATGTAGCGCGGCAGGGATTCAGGGGGGAAGTCGCGCTTGAGTTCCGCGATGGCGCGGAAGGTTTCGAGAGCTTCGAGGGTGGAGGGGGAGAGTGGGGCGGGGAGAGTGAGTGGCGGTTCGGAAGAAATGCGGGGATTCTTCCCCTTCGACTCGCTGCGCTCGCTCAGGGTCAGAATGACAGGTTCGATCGTATTAAGGTTGTCCCCGGACACATGCGGCGCGATCCCACCCAAGCGGAGCTTGGATGGGGCACCCACAACCCCGACCCCACCCATGTCGCTGCGCTCCATGAATGGGGCACCCACGTCGGTGGTGGCTCCCGGCAGCTTCGCGATCTCGGAGATGGCGAGGGAGTGGATGCGGGCGTGCTGGCGGATGTCGAGCGTTTGCAGGTGCAGGCCGTAGGTGCGGACTTCGAGCAGGAAGGGATCGATGTAGAGGCGCGCGAGGCGGCGGCCGTGATTGTGGATGAGGCTGGCGCGCAGCACGGTGAGGTCGGCGATGAGTTCCTGCGTGCTGGAGTAGGGCCGCAGCGCGGAGCCGGGCGGCAGCGGGATGGAGATGAGCGGCTTGCCGCCGAGGCGCATCATGATGCAGCTGATGAGCAGGCGCACGGACTCGAAGGGGAAGCGGTTTTCGAGAGCCACCTGACCTGCAGCCCGAAGCTGCGCGAGATAGCTGTCGACGAGTTCGGTGAGTTCTGGCGTGACGGCGACGATGCGCGTGGAGCTGGCGAGCTGGTCGAAGATGTTCTGCAGGCGCGTGCGGTAGTGGGTGAAGAGCAGCTCGCGCGCGAGGGTGAGCGCCTGGCGCGTGACCTCGGGGGTGACAAAGGGATTGCCGTCGCGGTCGCCGCCGATCCAGGAGCCGAAGGTGACGAGTTCCGGGAGGTCTGCGGGGGAGGGCTCGTCGATCGCGAATTCGGAAGCAAGCGCGGAGGCGACCTCGGAGTAGAGGACGGGCAGTGTGTCGAAGAGGGAGGCGCCGTAGTAGTCGAGCGCCATGCGCACCTCGTCACGCACGGTGGGCCGGGCCTGGCGCACCTCGTCGGTCTGCCAGAGGGCGGTGATCTCGGCGAGCAGGTCGCGCTCAAGGGCTTCGAGGTTTTCTTCGGGGACGGGGATGCGGTCGAGCTGTTCGAGCAGGTCCGAGATGCGGCGGCGCTTGAACATCACGGAGCGGCGGGCGACTTCGGTGGGGTGCGCGGTGAAGACGGGCGTGATGCAGATCTTCGCGAGCAGGGCGCGGGCTTCATCGGCGGAGGCGCCGGCCAGGCGGACTTGGCGAAGAGCGCCGCGGAGCGAGCCGCGCTGGGGTTCGGCGTCAGGATGGAGCTGGCTGGAGAGGCGGCGGCGCTTGCGGTGGTTGGTTTCGGCGAGGTTGATGAGCTCGAAGTAGAAGGCGAAGGCGCGTGCGAGCTGGTATGCGGAGTTTTCGGAGAGCGCGCCGACGCAGGAGATGGCGTGCTGCATGGGGTCCTGCGCCGCTTGTGGCGTGGCGGGGGCGGTGCGCGGTTTGGCGGCTCGCGGTGAAGATGAGGCGGATGCGGATTCTGTGACTTCGGCCTCGCGGTAGGCGATGGCGGTGAGGCGGAGTTCTTCGACGGACTGGAAGACTTGGTCGCCGGCCTGCTCGCGGAGGACTTCGCCGAGCAGCATGCCGAGCGAGCGCACGTCGCGGCGCAGGGGAGCTTCCTTGAGCTCGCCGGAGACGGCTTCGAGTTCCGCGAGACGCTGCGGCCAGTTTGCAGGGGACCAGAGAGAAGGCATTGAGGCCATTATCTCGCGATGGAGAGACGAACGCGAGGATCAGCGCCTGGGGCGAAGCATGGAGCGGCGGAATTTGACGGGCGCGAGCCGAAACTCAGGTAGGGCGATTTGCTCGATTTGAAGGGGAAGAGTTGCGGGAAGAGTAAGAATGTCGGGAGCGGTGGGTGTGACCGAGAAGGAACACGGTGGACACGATTCACCCACGCGCAATGCAACGGAGATTTGCATTGCGGCGTTTGTCGCATCCGGCTTCACTTCGACCTGGGTTTGTTTGCGAGAAAAGCCCTGCGCGAGTACGTCGATCTTGTATGTGTCTGGACCAAGCAAAAGACGAGCAATGCCGTTGCCATCGGTAGTTGTGCTGAAGGTCGGTCCAGAATGGGAGGCAGAGACCACTTCAGCATTTGGAACACGCGTTCCGGAGGGATCGGTGACCTTAAGTTCAACTTGCCGCAAAGCCTCGGTGCCCTGGGCGCACGAGTACACCGTGAAGTGTGCGGCAAGCAGAGAAACAGACGTGATTCTGAACAAGCCGGCGAAACTCATCCTCGAGTCCTCTCCTGTTCTGTGCGGCAGCGTAGCACAGTAGGTTGACGGCGGAGAATGCGATTTGCGCGAACGGTGGCCTGCGCGCATATACTTTGGAGCGCGAAGAATTGCGGCGGAGCCGGGCTGCGAGGGTTCGGCTGATACTGTTGGCCGGAGGCGATACGAGACCGATGACGACATTGAGTGGTTTGGGGCGGAGATTGGTGGGACGGCCTGAGGCTTTGGACCGGCGGGAGTTTTTGCGGACGGCGGGAGTTTCCGCAGCCGCGCTGGGCGCCATGTTTGCCGCTGCGGAGGGCGGATTCGCGCAGAACATTGGGGCGCAGGAGATCGCGGGGCCGGATGCGCCGGAGATCGCGAAGCCTGAGCACGAGGTGCGCTTCAGCGTGTGCGGCATGAGCCATGACCATATCTACGGCATGGTGGAGGCGATGATCCGCGGCGGCGGCAAGCTGGTGAGCGTGTATGCGGCGGAGCCGGAGCGTGACGCGGCGTTCGTGAAGCGGTATCCGAATGCGAAGCTGGCGAAGACGGAGCAGGAGGTGATCGGCGACCCAAGCGTTCAACTGATTCTGAGTTCGGCGATTCCGAACTATCGTGCGGAGATCGGCATTCGCGCGATGAAGGCGGGCAAGGATTATCTGAGCGACAAGCCTGGGCTGACGACGCTGGCGCAGTTGGATGAGGTGCGCAAGACGATTGCGGCGACGGGGAAGATTTACGCCATCATGTACAGCGAGCGGCTGGAGGTGAAGGCCGCGGTGAAGGCCGGCTACCTGGTGCAGGCGGGCGCGATCGGCAAGGTGATTCAGACGATCAACATTGCGCCGCACCAGATTGTGCAGAAGGGCGGCGACGCGGGCGGCGGCACGGGCAGGCCGGAGTGGTTCTGGCATCCGGAGCAGTACGGCGGGATTCTGTGCGACATCGGGTCGCACCAGGTGGACCAGTTCCTGTACTACACAGGGTCGACGCACGCGGATGTGGTGGCGTCGCAGGTGGCGAATGTGCGGCACCACGACAAGCCGGAGTTCCAGGACTTCGGCGACATGATGTTCCACGGGAACAAGGGATTCGGCTACGTGCGGCTGGACTGGTTCACGCCGAACGGGCTGGGCACGTGGGGCGACGGAAGGCTGTTCATCCTGGGGACGGACGGATATATGGAGTTGCGGAAATATACGGACGTGGCGGCGCCGGCCGGCCGCACAGGCGGCAACCATCTGTATATTGTCGATGCGAAGCAGGCGCGGTATATCGACTGCAACAACGTGATGCTGCCGTTCGGGCCGCAGTTCATCGCCGATGTGGCGAACCGCACGCATGTGGCGCAGGACCAAACGCAATGTCTGCTGGCGATGGAACTGGTGGTGCGGGCGCAGATGGCCGCGAAGCATCAGGTGATTGAGGGATAGGTTCGAGGTCCATGGTTCGCGGTTCGAGGCGGGTGCGAGGGACGAGGTTGAAGCGATGACGAAGACAGTGGTGAGGGATATATCGAGACGTAGCTTTGTAAAGAAGGCTGCGGGCGCGGCGGCGGTGGTGGGATTTCCCACGATTGTGCCGGCGAGCGTGTTCGGTCAGATGGCGCCCAGCAAGCGGATCAATGTGGGCGCGATCGGGGTGGGACGCATCTCGCGCGTGCATGACCTGGCGGGCATCTGGCAGTACGACGATGTGCGCATCATGGCGGTCTGCGATCTGGACGCGAAGCGTGTGGAGCTAGGCAAGCAGTTGCTGAATGAGACGTACGCGAAGAAGGCGGGCAAGGCCGGCGCATCGTTCGATGCTGGCGTGACCGGCTATCACGACTTTCACGAGCTGCTTGCAAACAAAGATATCGATGCGGTGGTGATCAGCACTCCAGACCATCAGCATGCGCGGGTGGCATGCGCGGCGGTGCGCGCGGGCAAGGATGTGTACCTGCAGAAGCCCGCGTCGCTGACGATTGCTGAGGGGCGATACCTGAGCAATACGGTGCAGGCGTCGGGCAGGATATTGCAGATCGGCAGCCAGCAGCGTTCGACAGTGCAGTTCCGGCGCGCGGCGGAGCTGGTGCGCAATGGCCGCATCGGAGAATTGAAGCACGTGGAGATTGGATTGCCGGGCGATCCCAGCGGGCCGGATGCGCCGCAGATGCCGGTGCCGGCGAACCTGAACTACGATGCGTGGCTGGGCTCGACGCCAGAGGTGTACTACACGGAGATGCGAGTGCATCCGCAAGCGAGCTTCGACCGGCCGGGATGGCTGCGCTGCGAGCAGTTTGGCGCAGGCATGATTACCGGCTGGGGCGCGCACCATGTAGACAGCGCGCACTGGGGCATGAACACGGAATACACCGGGCCGGTGGAGATCTGGGGCACGGCGGAGTTTCCCACGCACGGGCTGTGGGACGTGCATGGCAAGTTTCTGACGCACGCGCGCTATGCGAACGGCGTGACGATGGATATCTCGGGCGATTTCCCGAACGGGATCAAGTTCTACGGATCAAAGGGATGGATCTTTGTGACGCGCACGGAGAATGTGACGGCGAGCGATCCGGCGACGGGAGCGCCGGCGAGCGCGCGATTGAAAGAGACCGGACTCGATGCCAGCGATCCGGCGATTCTGGATTCCGTGATCGGGTCGGATCAGATTCATCTCTACGTGAGCAAGGAGCACCACCGCAACTGGCTGGATTCGGTGCGCACGCGGCAGGCGAACATTGCGCCGGTGGAGTTGGGGCATCGTGCCTGCTCGACGTGCTTGCTGCACCATATGGCAATGAAGACGAAGCGGCGGCTGAAGTGGGACCCCGAGCACGAGACGTTCCCTGGGGATGCCGAAGCGAATTCGTGGTTATCGCGGCCGCAGCGGAAGGGCTACGCCTTGCAGGAAAGTTGAAGGTTTTTCGGAACCAATTCCAGGGACTTGGTTCAGGCGTGAGGGTCAGATGAAATTATTCGGGATGCGAAAAAGGTGGGGCGCGCTGGTGCTGGTGAGTGCGGGTATGGTCGTGGGCGCAGCGCACGCGGAGGATGGCTCGCAGGGATGGCTTCGTTATGCGCCGCTTTCGGCGAACGCACAACGGCAGTATGCGGCGCTGCCGGCGCGCGTGGTCGCGCTGGACGATACCGCCATGGGGCAAAACGCAAGCGCAGAGCTGAAACGCGGCCTGGGGTCGATGCTGGGTCGCGAGATTGCCTCCGCCACGAAGATCGCAGACGGCGATGCGCTTGTGGTGGGCACGACAGAGGAGATCCGCGGCGTATTTCCGGCGTGGCATGCTCCTTCCGCGATCGGCGACGAGGGATTTGCCATCGCGCGCGTGCCGCACGGAGGCCATAGCTACTGGGTGATTGCCGGCAAGGACGGGCATGGCGAGCTGTACGGCGTCTTCCATGTGCTGCGACAGATCGCGATGGAAAAGCCCATGCTTGCCGATACGGAATCGCCATCGGCGCCGATCCGGTGGACGGACGAATGGGACAACTTCGACGGCTCGATCGAGCGCGGCTGGGCGGGCAAGTCCATTTTCTTTGAGAACGGACACGTGCGCAGCGACCTGACGCGCGTGGGTGAGTACGGGCGGCTGCTGGCGTCGATCGGCATCAACGGCGTTGCGATTAACAATGTCAACGCCAATCCGAAGACGCTGGACTCGGGCATGCTGAAGCTGATTGCGCGCATTGCGGATGCGTTCCGGCCGTGGGGCGTGCGCATCTCGCTGGCGGTGCCCATGGCGAGTCCCCAGGACGTAGGCGGCTTGAAGACGTTCGACCCGCTCGATCCCGAAGTTGTCGCATGGTGGCAGAAGAAGACGGACGAGATCTACACGCTGATTCCGGACTTCGCGGGCTTTCTGGTGAAGGCGGATTCCGAAGGCCAGCGCGGCCCGGCGCAGTACGGGCGCACGCCGGCGGATGCGGCCAACGTGCTGGCGCGTCCCTTGAAAGCGCATGGCGGGGTGGTGATGTATCGCGGCTTCGTCTACAACAACCACCTGGACTGGACCGACATGAAGGCCGACCGCGCGCGCGCGGGCTACGACAACTTTCGATACCTGGACGGCAAGTTCGAGCCGAACGTGGTGATCCAGATCAAGAACGGGCCGATCGACTTCCAGGTGCGCGAGCCGGTGTCGCCGCTGTTTGCGGCGCTGCGGCATACGAACGAGGCGATCGAGCTGCAGACCACGCAGGAGTACACGGGGCAGGCGCATCACATGGTCTTTCTGGTCCCGATGTGGAAGACGTATCTGGATACAGACCTGCGCGTGGACAACCGGCCGAGTTTGCTGAAGACCATTGTTGAGGGCAAGGTCTTTCATCGGCCGTTGAGCGGTTTCGTCTCCGTGGTGAACGTGGGGCTGGACGAGAACTGGATGCGCCATCCCATGTCCATGGCAAACGTTTACGGTTATGGACGGCTGGCGTGGAATCCTGACCTGAGCTCCCAGGAGATCATCGATGAGTGGACGCGCATGACGTGGGGCAACAATCCTCTGGTGGATTCGACTATCGACAAGCTCAATCTGGAGAGCTGGCATGCGTATGAGGAGTACACCGGGCCGCTGGGCGTAGGCGGGCTGACGAACATCACCGGGCCGCACTATGGGCCGGGGATTGAATCCGCGGAGCGCAATGGCTGGGGACAGTGGATCCGCGCCGACCACGAAGGCATCGGGATGGACCGCACGGTGGCGACTGGAACGGGTTATATCGGACAGTATCCGCCGGAGCTGGCCGCGAAGTATGAATCGCTGAAGACCTGTCCGGACAATCTGCTCCTCTTTATGCATCATGTGCCGTACAACTACGTGCTGCACGACGGCAGGACGGTGGTGCAGTATGTCTACGACACGCACTACGACGGCGCGAAGATTGCGGCAAGCTATGTCTGGGAGTGGGAGAAGCTGAAGGGCCTGATCGACGAGGAGCGATATGAGAAGACGCTGGCGATGCTTCAGTATCAGGCGGGCCACGCGGACGTGTGGCGGGATGCGGTGGACCAGTGGTTCCAGAAGATGTCCGGGATTCCGGACAAGCTAGGCCGCGTAGGGCATGATCCGAACCGCGTGGAAGCGGAGTCGATGCAGGCACAAGGGTATACGGTTGCCGACATGACGCCCTATTGGGAGAACGCCTCCGGCGGCAAGTTTGTGACGTGCGGGGAGACCCAGGGCTGCACACTGAAAGTGAATCTCAACCGGCCCGCGGGTGCGTATTCGATTGCAGTGCAATATTTCGACCTTGCAAATAACGTTTCGAATTTTGAACTTTTGCTGGATGGACAGCGTATTGGCCAATGGAAGGCGGACGATACTTTGCCCGGCCGAGGTCCCTCTGGCGACAACTTGACACGCTATACCGTATCCGGCGTTCATCTGAAACCCGGTGACACGCTGGAGTTGAGGGGCATTCCGGACGGACGCGAGCAGGCGCCGGTAGACTACATCGAGATCACACCTTTAGAGACCCGGGCTCAATGAAGATTACGAACGCACGCCTGATCGTCTGCTCGCCTGACCGCAACTTCGTCACGCTGCGCATCGATACGGATGAAGGTATCTACGGCCTGGGCGACGGCACGCTGAACGGGCGCGAGCTGGCGGTTGCCGGTTATCTGACTGAGCATGTGATTCCGTGCCTGATCGGGCGCGATCCGTTCGATATTGAGGACATTTGGCAATATCTGTATCGCGGCGCGTACTGGCGGCGCGGGCCGGTGACGATGACGGCGATCGCCGCGGTGGATGTCGCGCTATGGGACATCAAAGGCAAGGCGCTGAAGACCCCGGTCTACAACCTGCTGGGCGGCAAGAGCCGCGAGGGCGTGCTGGTGTACACGCACGCGAACGGCAAGGACATCGACGAGGCGCTGGATTCGGTGTGCAAGCACATGGACGAAGGGTATCTCGCGGTACGCGCGCAGAGTGGCGTGCCGGGAGTCGCCTCGAGTTATGGAGTGCCGAAGGGAAGCAAACCGTATGAGCCGGCGGAGCGCGGGTTGCCGGGCGAGAGCTTGTGGTCGACGGAGAAGTACCTGAACTTCGCGCCGAAGCTTTTTGAGCGTTTGCGCGCTGAGCTTGGCGAGGATGTGTATCTGCTGCATGATGTGCATCACCGGCTGACCCCGATCGAGGCGGCGCGGCTGGGCAAAGAGCTGGAGCCGTATCACCTTTTCTGGATGGAGGACCCCTGCCCGGCGGAGCTGCAGGAGGGCTTTGAGCTGATTCGGCGGCATACGACAACGCCGATTGCGACCGGTGAGGTCTTCAACTCGGTGTGGGATGCGCATGATCTGGTCCGGAACCAGTGGATTGACTATCTGCGGATGACGATTGTGCATGGCGGCGGCATTACGCACGCGAAGAAGACGGCGGATTTCGCGGCTCTGTACCACGTGCGCACGGGGTTCCATGGAGCGACGGACCTTTCGCCCGTAACGATGGCGGCGGCTCTGCATTTTGGGCTGGCGATTCATAACTTCGGCATTCAGGAACACATGCCGCACACCGCGCTGACCGATGAGGTCTTTCCGCACGAGTACAGTTTTGCGAAGGGATATATGGTTCCAGGCGATGGGCCGGGGCTGGGCGTGGAGATTGACGAAAAGCTGGCGGAGAAATACCCGTACCAACGTGTGTATTTGCCGATTGCAAGAAAGCTGGACGGAACCCTTACAGATTGGTAGTGAGTTTTTTTGCATGATCCGGGCCATATTATTCATGTAGATTAATAAATCAGGATGTCCCATCTGGCCGTAACTAAGGCGCATTTTGCCCGACAAGGATGACACATTGATTCGAGGGCTGCAGAAAGTCGACCTGGCGTATGTGCGGCTCGCTTCGAGCGAGATCGCACGCGACATCAATCGCGACATCGTGCTGGAGGTGGTGCGCGCGCATCAGCCCATCTCGCGCGCGGAGTTGTCGCGCATGTCCGGCTTGCAGCCCAGCACGGTATCGCTGATTGTGAACCAATTGATTGAGGAGCGCTGGGTGCGCGAGGGCGCAACGGCGCGGCTTCCGCGCGGACGACGGCCGACGATGGTGGGGCTGAATGACGATCTGGTGATGCTGGTCGCGGACATCCATCCGAAGCGGGCGACGGTCGCTGTGGTGGACCTGAACGGCCGCTTTCTTTCGCGCGCGCAGTTGCCGGTGACCTCCGATCCGGAAAAAACGATGGGCAGCATTCTGGAGACGATGCTGCGGATGAAGGAGCAGCACGGGCATCGTTCCTTCCAGGGTGTCGGGCTGGCGCTGCCGGGGCGGGTCGACCCTGCGACGCAGCGGCTGCGGTTCGCGCCGAACCTGGGATGGAAGGATTTCGACATCAAGGGCGCGCTGGAAAAAGGCACCGGCATGACGGTCGAGATGGACAACGAGGCCAATGCGTGCCTGCTGGCCGAGACATGGTTCGGGAGCATGGATGGTGTGCGCAACGCGGTGCTGGTGACGATCTCCGAGGGCATCGGTGCGGCGATTTTGTGCAATGGCGAACTGATTTACGGCAGCCACAATATGGCCGGCGAGTTTGGTCATGTGCCGCTGGACATCAACGGGCCGCGGTGCCACTGCCGCGGGCGCGGCTGCTGGGAGATGTATGCCTCATCGAACGCTGCGCTGCGCTATTACGCGGAGAGTAAACCGAAGACGCCGGTGCGGACCGTCGACGAATTGCTGCGGCTGGCGAATGAAGAAGATTCCTTTGCGATTGCGGCGCTGACCAAGCAGGCGGAGTATGTCGGTAAGGGGCTGCGGCTGATCACCGCTGCTCTGGCGCCGGAGAGAATCCTGATTGCGGGAGATATTGTCGGCGCGTGGCCGCGGCTCGCTCCGGTGATTGAACGGTCGTTTGCGGAGTCGGCGCTGGCCGACGTGCAGCCGAAGATTCTGCCGACGCATGAGGCGGAAGTGGCGAACCTGCGCGGCGCGGCAATCCTGGTGCTGCAGCGGAGATCGAGCGCGGCGGAGGCGGCGCGTGCGGCGCTGGAGCCGGCTCAGGCCGCCACGACAAAAGGGCGACATTCCGCAAAAGCCAACTAGAGCATCGGAAAGGCGGCTGGAACCTGATTGCGCGTGTTTGCACGCCGGATTGCGCGATATTATTTTTTCGGGACAACGAAATTGAGGCCTGTCGCGCCGTGGGCGACGACCTGCCGGACTGGAACGCGAATTGATCCGAGGGCTACAGAAAGTCGACCTGGCCTATGTTCGACTCGCTTCCAGCGAGATCGCGCGCGACATCAACCGCGACATCGTGCTGGAGATCGTGCGCGCACATCAGCCGATCTCGCGGGCGGAACTTTCACGCGTCAGCGGGTTGCAGCCGAGCACAGTGTCGGAGATTGTGAACCAGCTGATCGAAGAGCGGTGGGTGCGCGAAGGCGCGATGGCGCGGCTGCCGCGGGGCCGGCGGCCCACGATGGTCGGGCTGAATGACAACCTGGTAATGCTGGTAGCGGATGTGCGGCCCAAAGTGGCGACCATCGCGGTAGTCGATCTGAACGGGCGCCTTCTTTCGCGCGCGCAATTGCCGGTAACGTCCGACCCGAAGAAGACGATCGCGGGCATCGTGGACAGCATGCTGCGCATGAAGGAGAGCCATTCCGGGCGCTCGTTTGAAGGGGTGGGGATCGCGCTGCCGGGCCGCGTGGATTCCGCGACGCAGCGGCTGTGTTTCGCGCCGAACCTGGGGTGGACCGGATTCGACATCAAAGGCGCCATTGAAAAGGGCACCGGCATGCCGGTGGAGATGGAGAACGCTGCGAACGCGTGCCTGCTGGCCGAGACGTGGTTTGGGCGCATGGACGGCGTTCGCAACGCGGTGCTGGTGACGATTTCCGAAGGCCTGGGCACTGCGATTCTTTCCAATGGCCAGATTCACTACGGCGACCACAACATGGCGGGAGAGTTGGGACATGTGGCGATGGACCCCAACGGACCGAAGTGCGGATGCGGCAGCCGCGGGTGCTGGGAGGTGTTTGCGTCGTCGAACGCGGCGCTGCGGTACTACGCGGAGAGCAAACCGAAGAGGCCGGCGCGGACGATCGACGATCTGATGCGGCTGGCCGATGAAGGAGACACAGCGGCGATTGCCGCTTTGACCCGGCAGGCGCAATGGGTGGGCAAAGGGCTGCGCATGATCGCCGCTTCGCTGGCGCCGGAGCTGATTCTGATTGCAGGCGACATTGTGGGTGCGTGGCCGCGCCTCGCCCCCGTGATCGAACAATCGTTCGCGGAGTCGACGCTGGCCAATGTGCGGCCAAGGATCATGGCAACGCATGAAGCGGACGTAGCGCGCCTGCGCGGCGCGGCGATCCTGGTGGTGCAGCGGAAGTCCAGCGCGGCGGAGACGGCGAAGACTCAACGCGCGCCGCGGCCGGCTTCTGCGAGGGCAAAACGGCCGGCGAAGTAATCCGCCGGGGTTGCGCCGCAGGTTTACACTTCAACGGCGGCAGCCTGCGAGCCCGCGATCGTCTTCACGCCGCGCAGGTCCAGCTTGCCGGTGCCGAGCAGCGGCAGTGCATCCGCATAAACAAACTGATTCGGCTTCGGCTTCCAGAGCGCGGGCAGATCGGACTGCGCGAGTTTTTCAAGCACAGGCGCGAGCTTCGCATCGCTGAGCGTGGTGACGACCATGATGCGCTCGCCCTTCTTGTCGTCCGGGAGTGAGGTGACGGCGAACGCCTGTTCGGTGATCTCGGCGAGCTCCTGCAGCTTCTCTTCGATGCGGACGTGCGGCACCATCTCGCCGCCGATCTTGCTGAAGCGGGAGAGACGGTCCGTGATGGTGAGGAAGCCGTCCTCTTCCATGATGGCGACATCGCCGGTGGTGTACCAGCCATCGCGCAGGACTTCGGCGGTCTTCTCCGGGCGGCCGAGATAGCCGCGCATGACGTTGGGGCCTTTGACGAGCAGCATGCCGGAGGCGCCGGGCGCGACGGGAGCGCCGGTGTCGATATCGACGATGCGGACGGAGACGCCGGGCAGCGGATGGCCGATGCGTCCGCGACGCGCGGCCACCTGGCGGAATCCGGGCGCGCGGAAGTCGCGGCCGTTGACGGTGACGACGGGCGAGCACTCAGTGCAGCCGTAGCCTTCGAGCGGGCGGATGCCGAAGGTGTCCTCAAAGGCGAGCGCGACGCGCTCCTGCAGCTTCTCCGCGCCGACGAGAACATATTGCACGGAGCCGAAGCTCTCCGGCGTGCAGCGGCGCATGTAGGCCTGCATGAAGGTGGGCGTCGCGATGACGAAGGTGACGCGATGCTTTTCGACCAGCGCGCCGATGGCCTGCGCGTCGAGTGGATTGGGATGGAAGACGACGCCAGTGCCGGAGACGGCAGGCAGCCAGAGTCCGGCCATAAATCCGAAGGAGTGGAAGAAGGGAAGGATGCCTAGGATGCGATCGCGATGGTCGAACATGAAGACCTGGCCGACCTGGCTGATGTTGCACATCAGGTTGAAGTGGGAGAGCATGACGCCCTTGGGGTCGCCGGTGCTGCCGCTGGAGAAGATGACGGTCGCAAGGGTGTCGATGGGGGACGCAGGTGCGTGCGATTCGTTCGGAAGCTGCGGACCGCGATATGCGCCGAGCGCGCGGCGCAGCAGGCGCGCCGGAATGAGCCAGGCGAAGAAGAGTGCAGCCAGTTTTTCGGTGAGCCGCGGGGAACCGGCGGCGTCTTCGAGCAGCAGCTTGCGGCCAGGGACGGCGAGGTTGGGCAGGCGATCGAGGAAGGCCTGCGAGGTGATGACGGTATCGATCCCGCACTGCTCGGCGCAGGAGGCGAGACCCGCGTTGGAAGAGGTGTAGTTGAGATTGACGGGGACGCGGCCCAGCAGCATCAGCGCGTAGTTGGCCAGCGCGGCGCCGACAGAGGGCGGCAGCAGCAGGCCGACCATTGGCTTGTCGCCGATTTGTGAGTGCAGGCGGCGGGCCATGTACATCGTTTTCGCGAGCGCGGAGCCGAAGGTGACGCGCGGAGTCTTGCCATCGGCCATCATGAAATTACGCGGCGAGCGGCGCGCGGTGCGGACGAAGGCGCGGTCCAGTGTGAGCATGTGCGGCTTGCGTCGGGCGAAGGCGTCGGTGTTGAGTTCCTGCACCGCGGCGCGAATCTGAATGGCGGTAGAGGTGGACGGCATGGGTTTGCCGAAGCTGACGGTGACGCGATAGGGAATGCGGCGCGGCATCTTCCAGAGAAATCGTCCGCGCTCAAAGCTGAAGACACTCCCCCATACACCGTCGAGGTTGACGGGAATGATGGGCGCGTCGACGCCTTTCATGATGCGTTCGAGGCCGCGGCGGAAAGGAAGAAGCTGGCCGGTGCGCGTGATCTGTCCTTCGGCAAAGATGCAGACGATTTCGCCCTTGCGCAGCGCGTCGCTAGCGGTCTGCAGCGAGCGGATCATCTCGCGCGGGTGCTGCTCGCTGGAGATGGGGATGGCGCGGCCGATCTTCGCGAACGGTTTGACGGCGGGCATTTCATAGATGCCCTGGTAGACGAGGAAGCGTATGGGGCGATCGGTTGCGGCGATGAGAAGTGCGCCGTCCACGAAGGACATGTGGTTGCAGACCAGCAGCGCGCCGCCTTTTTCCGGGAAGTTGTCGCGCCCGGCGAGATCGACGCGATAGATGCTGCGCGTGATGAAGAAGAGGATGAGGCGGGCGAACCACTCCGGCAGCAGATAGAGGACGTAGCCTGTGCCGGCGGCGGTGATGAGCGAGGCAGCGACGATGACACCGCGCGGATTCAGATGTACGAATGCGGTGAAGACGTAGTAGACGCCCGAGGAGATGGCGATACCGACGAAGGAGAGCAGGTTCGCCGCGGCGATGATGCTGCCCTTGTCCTTCTCCGCGGGGCGGTGCTGGATGAGCGCGTTGACCGGCACGGCGAAG
Organism: Acidobacteriaceae bacterium; assembly: GCA_035572415.1. GTDB lineage: Bacteria > Acidobacteriota > Terriglobia > Terriglobales > Acidobacteriaceae > Edaphobacter. Next base: position 1,407 of record DATNAU010000003.1, on the reverse strand, counting down.
AAGCCGGCGAAGAAGCCGAGGATGCCGAGGAGAATGGCGGAGCCGACGAGCGCATGCGGTGTGAGCCCGAGGGCCAGTCCAGTGATGGTCATGCCGATAGCGCCGAGCGGGATGAGGCCGTACTCGATCTTGTTGTCGCTGATCCAGCCGGCCATCATGCTGCCGATGCCGATTCCGATGGCGAGGACGGCATTGAGGTAGCTGGTCTTCGTCTGATTGACGTGCAGAACGTCAGGACCGTAGACGACGATGGTGGAGAAGAGCAGCGAGCCGAGGAACCAGAAGTAGGTGTTGCCGAGGACAGCGAGAAAGAGCGGGCGGTCTGTCCGCATAAGGCGAACCTGCGTCCAGAGGTCGCCGAGGATGTTTGCGCGGAACGGCTTGTGCGGCGCGGCGGCGGGAACGCGATCGATGCCGAAGCTCGTCAGCAGGCCGAGGAACGAGAGCGCGAGCAGCGCGTAGCCGGCGTAAACCTCGTGACCATGAAAGCGCTCGGCCATGGCAGCGCCAGTGACGGTGCCGAGGATGATCGCGAGAAACGTGCCGAGCTCGATGACGCCATTGCCCCAGGAGAGGCTCTTCTCCGGCAGCAATTCGGGCAGCAGGCCATACTTCGACGGGCCGAAGAGCGCGGCCTGGCTGGCGACCAGCGTGAGCGCGGCGAGGGTGAGTGGAAGGTGGTGTGAGGCGAGGCCTGCGGTTGCCAGCAGCATGGAGCCGAGTTCCATCCACTTGGTCCAGATGGTGATCTGGCGTTTGCTGAAGCGGTCGGCGAGCCAGCCGCCGGGCATGCTGAGCACGAGGAAAGGCACGGAAAAGATCAGCGTGACGATGGAGACGAAGGTGTCGCGCTGGTTTTGACCCAGCCCCATGCCGACGACGATGGCGAGCAGCAGGTTGCGCAGGATGTTGTCGCTGTAGGCGCCCTGGAACTGCGTCGCGATCAGCGACCAGAAGCCGCGGCGGCTGTGGGTGGCGCTTTCGGCAGCCAATGGCTGTTCGGCAGGTCCTTGGCTGGCGTCACTGGTAACCGGATCATGGAGCAGTGCTTCATTCATTGGTGAAACTCTCCTGAAATGCGCTACTGGGTAGGAGCATAGGGATTGAGGGACGGACCGATCGGGACATCGGGACAGTTTTGCGAGTGTCACAAAGCCGGAGACAGCGACGAACGGGGAGCAGTGAGATGTGGGCCATTGTTACATTGGCATTGGTCGCCGGATAGTTGGATTTTTGGGTCTGCGGCGTTCGGGAGGTCGACCACTTTGCGCAGAGCGAGCGACCGGCAGGCGAGCGCGCGTCGCGGGCAGCGGTTCAGCCGGGGAGGAGCCGGTCCGCTCGCATTCCGCTGAGATTCATGGGGGCTGCGGCAATCCCGAGTGCGCCGGAGTGGCTACGGGATGAACG
>DATNAU010000002.1:0-50569 GCA_035572415.1 Acidobacteriaceae bacterium | reverse complement strand
TGCGGTGGAAGCCATGCAATTGGGGGTCAGACTCTTGCTAGACGTACCCTGCCACAACTAAGTTTCCCAACTAAGTTTCCAGTTACAGAGTGATCGCCATCACTCGCAGTTTGGTCGAAGCGTGGTTAATCCGATTCTCAAACGATCCGGCCATCGCGGATATGCACCGTCCGGCTCGCATACGCAGCCGCTTCCGGGTCGTGCGTGATCATCAGAATTGTCTGCCCCGTCCGCTCGTTCAAGTCCTTGATCACATTCAATACAGCGGCGGAATTCTCACTGTCCAGGTTCCCCGTCGGCTCGTCCGCCAGCAGGATCGCCGGATGGTTCACCACCGCCCGCGCGATCGCCACCCGCTGCTGCTGTCCGCCGGAGAGTTTGCTCGGCTTATGCTTCATCCGGTCTGCAATCCCCAGCAGTTTCAGCACCTCCACAAACTCCGGACTGAACTCCGTAGAACGCCCGCCAATATACTCCACAATCTTGATGTTGTCCTCAGCCGTCAGCGTGGGCAGCAAATTGTACTTTTGAAAGACAAATCCCACCGTGCCCTTGCGCAGCTCCGTCCGCTGGGCGTTCGTCATATGCGCCAGGTTCTTGCCGGCAATCGTCACGGTTCCGTCCGTCGGCGGCGTAAGGCCGCCCAGAATGTGAAACAGCGTCGACTTGCCCGACCCCGATGCACCGACGATGGCCACGAACTCACCGGCCATTACCTCCAGATCCACGCCGCGCAGTGCATGCACATCCACCTCGCCCACGTGGTAGACCTTGGTCAGCCCGCGCACGCGGATGATCGGCTCTCCAGAGGCTGCGTTCTGCTCAGGACTACTCATAGCTCAGCGCCTCGGTCACATCCTGCTTCATCGCCTTCGCCGCCGGCACGATCACGCCCAGCAGCGCTCCTGCAATCGCGATCCCGCCGGCAATCGGCCACCAGTAATAAACCGTCTCCTGCACCAGGCTGCCGGGCACCGCATGCTGCATGATCCACTGCGACCCATAGGTCAGCACAATGCCGACCAGCGTCCCCAGTACAGCCAGCAGGACCGTCTCGCGCAACAGGATCTGCAGCACCAGCCCCGGCGCTCCGCCTACCGCCTTGATAATCCCGATCTCCCGCGTGCGCTCCAGCACCGCCGTATACATCGCCATGAAAACTACAATGAAGCCGACGATCACCGATACCCCGATCACCACGCCGATGAATGCCTTCAGCATGCCCACGTTGCTCACCGTGAACATGGAGACAATCTCTTCCATGGTGTACACGGGGTAGTTCACCAGTTGCTGCTTCAGATAATCCGCCACTTGCGGCGCCTGACTCGGGTCATCCAGCTTGGCATAGAGCACCGTGACGTGCCCCTGCCACCCCATAAGCGCTTGCAGCGCGGAGAGCTTCACGCTGATATGCGACAGCTTGCCCACCTGGTAAATTCCCGACACGCGCCACACATGATTGCCCAGCTTCAGCGGGCTACCCACCTTCACATGCTTCTGGTCAGCGTAATATTCATCGATTGCGACATCATCATCGTTTACGGGGTCGCCGCCCGAGATGTATTGGTATCCGCCGCTCATCTTGTTGAACGACGGAAAATCAACACCCGTGATCGAATCAGGAAATGTCAGACTCATCACCGCCGTACCGGTCGCCGCGACCACGTGCGGCTGATGCGCCAGCCAGTCCACATATTTCTCGCTCACCGGCGCCGAGTTCAGGCTCGACATCACCGAAGAGTTGGGCGGCCGGATCACAATATCCGCACCCACGCCGCGCGCCCGCTGCGCCGAGGAATCGAGCGTGCCGTGGCTGACGCCCACCAGCGTCAGAATCATCGTCACTTCCACCGCGATCGCCAGCACGCTCAGCAGCGTTCGCACCGGCCGGTGAGCAAGATTTGCAAATATCAGTCTGTTTATCACCAGCTAAGCCTGTTCAGCACCGTTTTCGAGTCTACCAACAACTGCCCGTCCTTCTGGAGCGAAGCTCCAGAATCCTCATATTTGAATTTGGGTGCGGTGGGTAAGAGGTGCGCGTGAACCGGGAACCACCCCTTGAACCCCGAACCTCGCATCTTGAACCTACAATGAGCCATGCGCACCGCAGCTCTTATCGCCGGCCTGCTGCTCTGCCTCTCTGTCCTGGTCGACGCGTTCCAGACCATCATCCTGCCGCGCCGGCCCGTCGGCCACCTCCGCATCACGCGGCTCTTTTACATCGTCACGTGGGCACCGTGGTCCTTTCTCGCCCGCCATATTTCAAACCGGAAGGCGCGCGAGCAGCTCTACTCCATCTACGGTCCCGGCTCTTTGCTGCTGCTGCTCGTCGTCTGGGCCGGCTTCCTGCTCTTCGGCTACGCATTGCTCTTCTATGCGCTCGGCTCGCCGTTCACCGATCCGCTAGGATTTGCCTGGCATCCGGACCGCCTGCGCACCGACCTCTACGTCAGCGGCACGACCCTGTTCACCCTCGGCCTCGGCGACGTCGTCCCGCGCTCGCTCGCCGCCCGCACCATCATCATCTTTGAGTGCGCCAGCGGCCTCGGCCTCGTCGCCCTCGTCATCGGATACGTCCCCGTCCTCTATGGCGCCTTCTCCCGCCGCGAGGTCTCGGTCGCCCTGCTCGACGGCCGCGCCGGTTCGCCACCTACCTCTTCCGAACTCCTTCGCCGCCACGCCTTTGAGGGCGGCCAGGAGGCGCTCATCGTCCTGCTCATCGAATGGGAGCGCTGGGCCGCCGACATTCTCGAGTCGCACATCTCCTACCCGATTCTCTGCTACTACCGCTCGCAGCATGATAACCAGAGCTGGCTCTCCGCGCTCACGGCCGTGCTCGATACCTGCGCGCTGCTCATCTCCGTCGTGCCCGGCCTAGCCAGCCGCCAGGCACAGCTCACCTTCGCCATCGGCCGCCATGCACTGGTCGATCTCGGCCACGTCTTCAGTCTGGAAAAGCATGAGGCGCGGCTGCGCGACGCCAGCAGCAGCGGGCGCGATCCGCTCAGCACCGACCGCTTGCCGCCTACTCACTTCAAACAGCTCTGCGATGCCATGTCACAGTCCGGCCTGCGCCTCTGCGGCGATCCAGACGCAGCCGCGCGACTGCACGCCCTCCGCGCGCTCTATGAGCCCCACGCTCAGGCCATCGGCAACTATCTCGGCATGTCGCTGCCTGCTTGGATCCCCGAGCCCCGCGCCAAGGACCAGTGGAAGCTTGTCGAAATCGTCCGCTCCAAAGCCGCCGCGCAGTTCACGCAGAATTCGCCGCTCAATCCCGAGGCCATCGCCGCCCGCATCCACTCCGAAGAACACTGACGCCGCTTCCGGACCATGCGACGATGCGTATTGTCTTCTTTCGAAATACGTCGAAGGGAGAGCTGCCACGAACAAAGCTGTCAGCTGATAGCTGGCAGCTTACAGCTCGAGAATCGTATCTTTTGAAAAGCCTACTGCGGCAGCCCCGGTGCGCCTTCTGCCGGCGCCGGATTCAGCTTCTGCGCCGCGATCTCGCCGGCTGGCCCCTTCGCGTCTTTGTCCTTGAGGCTGGCATAAATCTTCTTCGCCTCTTCCGTCTTGCCCTCGGAGTTGTACAGATCGGCCAGCGTCAACTGCGCCATCCCGTACGGAACCGTATCGGTCGGCTTCGCGCTCAGCTGGTTGTACAGATCGATCGCCTGCGCATCGCGGTTGGTATTGTGATACAGCTGCGCCAGCGCGAACTTGCCCAGCGATGCCAGCCGGGAATCCCAGCTTCCCGCGACCTTCTTCAGCGCATCCTCCGCCTGCTGGTTCTGGCCCTCATCCTCATACGTCAAGCCGGCGAAGTATTCCGCCTTCCTGCCGCTCGGCGTCATGCCGTATTTGTCCGCGATCGCCGTGAACTGCGCATTGGCCGCCTTGGCCCGCTCCGCCAGCGATCCAAATGTCTTGATCCCCTCTGGCGCCGGCTGCTGCGGGTTCGCCAATGGCGTCTGATATGTCTGCATTGCCTCTCCCAGGGCTGCTTCAGCCGCCTGCGAACGGCTGTGATACACCACCGCCCAGATAATCAATACCGCGATCACGACCGCAGCAATCCCACCGTACTTGATCGCCTGCTCGCGGTTCTCGCTCGCCCATTCCAGGCCTTGGTTCGTGGTCGAGACAAACTTGTCCCGCTTCAATGCATGCCGTGTCTGCTGGTCCACTGTGTCCTGATTTCCTTCGTGAAGGGAACTTGCCTCGCTCCGACGGAGCAGGCGCCCCACACCCCGAAGAGATGTGGGAAGTATGGCGGCTTCGCCTGAATCCAGGCACCCAGCCGCACAACCCTCCAAGTCTACCAGCCCCAGCGCGCCGGATGCTAGACTTCGCCCCATGATGCGATGGAACAGACGCGCCGACTGTGTGCTCGTCGGAGCGGCGGCTTTGGCTACACTGTGTGCGTCCGGCCGTGCGCAAACGGCGTCCATCGCACCTCCCGCCGCGCAAGCTCCCGCGCCGCTCGCCGCACCCGTGCCGCTCGGCGACCAGATCGCCGCTATCCTCAGCGCGCCCGCCGTCGCCCGCGACCACTGGGGCATCTCCGTCACTTTGCTCGATGGCACACCCATCTTCGCGCTCAACGACGCGCAGCTCTTCCAACCCGCCTCCAACGCCAAGCTCTTCACCACCGCCGCAGCCATCGCGCTCCTCGGCCCGAACCAACGCTTCACCACACGCGTGGAGTATGGCTCTCTTGGGAGCAAAGAAAAGACCGTCCACGGGGATGTCACCATCATCGGTTCAGGCGACGCCAACTTCAGCGACCGCGAACTCCCTTACCGCAGCCCCGTCGAGGTGAAGGCCGCGCCTCTGCCGCCGGTTACGCCGCTGCGCTATCTCGCCGACTTCGCCGATCAGATCGCCGCAGCAGGCGTGAAGCACATCACCGGCGATATCGTCGGCGACGATACCGTCTTCCCCTGGGAACCATATCCAGAAAGCTGGTCCATCGACGATGCGGTCTGGGGCTACGGCGCGCCAGTCAGCGCCTTGACCGTCAACGACAATCAGATCCTCCTCACCGTCCATCCTGGAAAGACGGCCGCCGACAAGCCCACCGTCGAACGGCCCGACGGAATTCCCGCTTACTACCAGCTCGATACCACTGGCCTCGTCACCGGGCGGCGCAAATCCGCAAGCCACGTCGACTTCGCGCGCGATCCCGGTTCGCGCCTGCTCCGCATCTCTGGCTCCATCGCTGCCGGCTCGGAACCTGACGCCGAGCAGATCGCCATCGCCGACCCCGCCGAGTTCGCCGTCTTCGCATTCAAACAGCTTCTTGAAGACCGTGGCATCAAGGTCGACGGCGTTGCTCGCGCGAAACATCGCATCGATGCGCAGTCACCCGGCTTCCTCGCAGAGTCGCATCAGCCGCTGCCGAAACTGCCCCTGGCGATCGGCGCAGGATTGAGCAAACTTCTTACTGGCCTGGTCTCCTGCCAGAATGCTTGCCCCATCATCTTGCAGCACACCTCACCGCCCGTGTCCGACGACATCGTTCTAACAAACAAAGTCAGCCAGAACCTTCACGCCGAACTGCTCCTCCATCATCTCGGCAAGATTTATGGCGCCGGATACGCTGGCGGTGAAGGCGGAGTCGACGGCTCAACCGCCGAAGGCGCGCGCGTCATCCGCCAATGGCTCATTAACGCTGGCATCGACCCCGGCGACTTCGTCTTTTATGATGGCTCCGGCCTCTCCTCGCACGATCTCGTCACGCCTCGCGCCATCGCCAAGCTGCTCTCCTACGCCGCCACTGACCCAAAGACCGGGCAGCCGCAGCCGTGGTTCGCCGCATGGAAGGCATCATTGCCCATCGGCGGCGAAGACGGCTCGCTCGCCTCGCGTTTCGCACAAGCGCCGCTCAAGGACCACGTCTTCGCCAAGACCGGCACCCTCGGTGAAGCCCGAGCACTCTCCGGCTACCTCGACTGCGCCTCCGGCCGCACCGTCATCTTCTCCATCATGGTCGGCAACCACTTGCCCGCCACCACCGACGACCGCGACGCCATGGACCGCATCGTCGCGGCAATCCAGGCCGCCGAATAGCGCACTCGTTTCAACATGCCGTCATCCTGAGCGAAGCACAACGCGCGCAGCGAGAAACCCCAGCATTTGCTTTTGCCAATCCTCGAACCTTGTCCCTTGCACCTTGAACCTCGCAAGGGTACCCTTACCCGCACAGCAAGAACCTCCCCATACCTCTTCCTCTGAGGAGCCCTCCATGGCGACCGAAGCTCTGCCTCTGCCTGCGAAACCGCGCGTACGCCCCGCCAACCCATCCTCTGACCGCATCTTCTTCGGCCTGATGGTCATCGCGCTTTACGTCACCGTCTGGTTCGGCTTCGCCAAGACGTATTACGCCGCCGGCATGATCCACGCGCCGCTGCCCGCGCCCATTGTCCACATCCACGCCGCCGTCATGACGCTCTGGATGCTTCTGCTCGCCGTGCAAGTCGGCTTCGTGCTCGCCCGCAAAGTTGCGTGGCATCGTTCGCTCGGAGTCTTTGGCTTCCTCCTGGCGCTGGCCATCGTGATCGTCGGCCCCATCGCCGCGACCAACTCAATGCGCCGCGGCACCGCCCCCGAAGGCCTCGACTCCCTCACCTTCTACATCATTCCTATGACCGCCATCGCGCTCTTCGCCATCTTCGCCTTCGCGGCATGGCGGGCACGACGCCAACCCGCCGCTCACAAGCGCCTCATCATGCTCGCGAATATCGAAATCATCGGCGCTGCGGTCGCCCGCTGGCAGCTCCCTCTCTTCCAGGCTCATCCTCCGGCCCAGAATCTCGTGCCGCTCGCCTTCATCCTCGCCATCATCGCCTATGACCTCGTCTCCCAGCGCAAGGTGCTTCGCTCCACCATCTGGGGGTCCGTGCTGCTCATGGCCGTCAACCTCGTTCGCGTCCCCATTGGCTTCACCCACGCCTGGCACGCCTTCGCAACATTTATGCTCACCCACCCATAAACTCCAGGCGGAGTTTGATTCGGTGCCCATCCTTCGCTTGAGCGAAAGCTGGGTTGCCTTTGGGAGTAGCAGCGGGCTTCAGCCCGCGGTACGCCACACAACCAATGCGGGCTTTAGCGCCGGGCCGCTGTGAGGCATACTTGAAACAGCGCGCCGCAATCCATCCCTCAAGGACCCATCCCACGTGCAATATCTGAACTTCGAACTGCTCGATTCGCTCTCCGCCGATCAGTTCAAGAACCGCCCGCCCTTCCCGTGGGCGCACATTGAAAACTCGCTCACGCCCGAAGGCTACGAGACCCTCCGCGGCACTCTGCCCGGCACAGACTCCGAGGGGTTCAACCGCAACGTCGGCGTCAAGCGCGCTCACGGCCAGATGTCGCACGACCGCTATATGCTCCACTACCGCGCCGGCCTCGAACTTCCCAAGCCATGGCGCGAGTTTCTCGACGAGCTGAACGGCCCTGAGTACCACAAGTTCCTCCGCCGGATGCTCGGACCCCGCAACTACATCTGCACCTTCTCCTGGCACTACGCCTGGAACGGCTGCTCCGTCTCGCCGCACTGCGACGCTGCCCGCAAGCGCGCCACGCATATCTTCCACTTCAACGATCCCGCCGATTGGAAGCCCGAATGGGGCGGCGCCACGCTGATCCTCGCCAGCGACAAGCCGCTGCCCACACACTCCGCGCCAACCTGGGACGAACTGACCGTCGCCGGCGCCGGCGGCCCCGCAGGCAACGGCAGTCTGCTCTTCCAGCGCACCGACCACTCCTGGCACGGGATGAAACCGCTCGCCTGCCCTGAAGACAAGCTGCGCAAGATCTTCTCCATCACCATCAACGTTCCCACCGCGCAGGTCCTCTGGCGCCGCGTCCGCGGCAAAGACCCCGACGGCTTCCCCCTCCGCGCCAAATGAGGAGTAGCAGCGGGCTTCAGCCCGCGGAAAGTGTTCATCTTATGACCTGTCATCCCGAGCGAGCGGAGAGTGTCAACGCTCCGCGAGCCGAGGCACGCGCTTCTGTTTTTCATCAAAGATCGCTTTCAACCTGTCTTGCAATAACTGCGCTCTCCCTCCTCGCCGGCTGCAAGACCCTCCCCCCGCCAACCCCGGTGAACCAACTCAACCAGCAGCAGATGCGGGGCTATTACGTCTTTCAGCAGACCTGCCGCGGATGCCATTACGACCGCGTCAGCCGGCCGCTCAGCGGACCAGCCCTGCGCGGCGTCTTCAAGAAGAAGAACCTGCCCTCCAGCGGCGCGCCCGCCAATGACGAACGGGTTGCTTCGACCATCGTCAACGGCTACGGCGTTATGCCGCCGATGGGACGCAACCTCTCGCAGCAAGACCTCGATGACGTGATCGCCTACCTGCACACGCTGTAGGCTGAAGACACCACGAACAACGGAGAACGACAACGGACAACGCAGGCCCCAATTCCACGCGGCAGACGCCTCCGCCGGCGCGCGGCCAGATGCTCCCCGGCATCGCCGGCATCTGCCTCTACATGCTGGTCGTCTCGCTCTTCGGAGCGATCGGCGTCTTCCAGGGCCGCTTCGGCGACAGGGCAGGCCGCTTCGCCGTGCTCGCCGTCTGCTCCATGGTTCTCGTCGGAGTCTTTGGCCTGCTGCGCATGCGCCGCTGGGGATGGGCGCTGGTCACCGGCGGCACCCTCGTGCTCTCCGCCATGTACGCCTTCATGTCGCACGCCATCCACAACCCGGGAATGCTGGTGATGGCCGCCCTCGACCTCTGCATGTTCCTCTACCTCGTCCGCACCGAAGTCCGCGACCGCCTGCGCTAAGGAATTGTGGCCCTGGGGTACCCCATTCCTTGCGCGCATTTTGCGCGATGAGTGGGAGTGCAACGGCTACAATTAATCCATGGCCCCGCCGACCGCCGCGACCGACCTGATCCAGATCGACCTCGGTCCGCGTCCGCGCACGCCCAAGCCCGAGTGGCTCAAGGCCCGCGCCCCTGGCGGCGAGACCTTCCACGCGCTGAAAAAGCTCGCCCGCGACCTGCACCTGCATACCGTCTGCGAGAGCGCGCAGTGCCCCAACATCGGCGAGTGCTGGAACCAGCGCGCCGCCACCTTCATGATGCTCGGCAACCTCTGCACGCGCCGCTGCGGCTTCTGCGCCGTGCCCAAGGGCAAGCCCGAACCCATCGACCTCGACGAGCCCCGCCGCGTCGCCTACGCCGTCGCGCAGCTCAACCTCGCGCACGCCGTCATCACCTCCGTCAACCGGGACGACGACAACCTCGGCGCCGCCCGCGCCTTCGTCGAAGTCATCCGCGAGATTCGCCTCCAGTCGCCGGCCACGCGCGTCGAGGTGCTCACGCCGGACTTCCAGGGCGTCGATGAAGCGCTGCAACTCGTCGTCGCCGCGCGCCCCGAGATCCTCAACCACAACATCGAGACCGTGCCGCGCCTCTATCCCGTCGCCAAATCCGGCGGCCGCTACACGCGCTCGCTCGAATTCCTCCGGCGCGCGAAAGAGCTTGCCGCGGCTGCGGGTTATACGCAAGTCACCAAAACCGGCATCATCGTCGGCCTCGGCGAAGAGATGCACGAACTCCTCCAGGTCTTCCGCGACCTCGCCGACCGCAACGTGGACATCCTTACCATCGGGCAGTACCTCCGGCCCAGTCGCGACCACCTCGTCCTCTCGCGCTTCTACACGCCCGACGAGTTCGCCTTCCTCAAGCACGAGGCCCTCGCCATGGGCTTCCGCCACGTCGAATCCGGCCCGCTCGTCCGCTCCAGCTACCACGCCCAGGAACAGGCCGAATCCACCGGCTTGGCGTGAACGATCTGAGCGCCGAAGGCGCGACAACATAACAGCCCAGGCCGCAAGGCCTAGATAAGCATCTTCAAGGCACCGGAGGGCTGTAAGCCCGACACATCGCCTCGGCATTGTCATTTACACTGCTCGCATCGCGGAGGGAGCCATTCGCATGATGCGCAGCACGTCGCGCTCGACCCCACGGAACATTGCCGCTCTCTTGCTCTGCCCGCTGTTTCTGTTGCCCGCCGCGGCCCGCGCGCAATCGGATACACCCGCTGCGCAGCCCGATTCGGCACAAACCACACCGCCATCCGCCGACCAGTCCAACCCGCTCCACACCGCCTCACGCACCGAACTCGACGTCGTCAAGGTCCTCGTCGCCCAGGAACGCGCGTGGAACGCCGGCGACATCGATGGCTTCGTCAAGTCCTATAAGGACTCGCCCGAAACCATCTTCATCGGCAAGCAGGTATCCAAGGGCTACCAGCAAATCCTCGAAGACTACCGTCACAACTTCGCCACTCGCGCCTCCATGGGCAACCTCGTCTACTCGGAGATTGAGGTCACTGAGCTGAGCGACACCTTCGCCGTCTGCACGGGCCACTACCATCTCGACCGCCCTCGAAAAGAAGGCGGCCCCGCCGACGGCCTCTTCTCCCTCGTCCTCGAAAAAACCGACCAGGGCTGGAAGATCGTCCTCGACCACACAACATGAAACCCTTATGTTTGCTCGCACCCTCAGAATCGCCGCACCTGCCATGCTCGGCGCATTAAGCGCCTGCCACCTCGAACACACTCGGACGTGCCCTGCGATAAGTACTGTTACGCGTGTTGTCATAATAGGGGAGGGTGGCAGTACGCTCCGCACATTCACAGATGCTAGGCAGATTAGCCCACTGGTCGCGTACGCCAACGCGCGACGGGAATCCAGCAAACCGTGGTACGACATGCCCGCCTCAAATATCGGCGCAGTCTTTTACGACAACTCCATCTACCTATGTTCGATCGGTGCAGGATCAAACTTCCTCGTGATCGCCTGCCCCAACTGGAGCGGAATAAGATCAGCAAGCGGTAGTGAGCTTTCGGAGTTCAAGAATCTGATCGGTGAGAGCCGCTAATAACGAAAAGAGGCCACAATGCTCTTCCACGTCACTATGGACCCTGACGAAGATGGGTGGTTCGTGATCGAATGTCCTGCACTGCCCGGCTGCATTTCGCAGGGCAAAGACGAGCAAGAAGCGCTCACCAACATCAAAGAGGCGATAACTGGATGGCTCTGGGCCCAAGATCAGCAAGCAGTGAGCAACTTACCCGCAGACCAACGCTCTCTGCTGGTCTGCCTCTAGTTACACCGTCATAATCTCCTTTTCCTTCGCCTTGAACAGCTCCTCGATCCGCTTGATCTCCGCGTCCGTCAGCTGCTGAATCTCTTCATTCGCGCGCTTCTCGTCGTCCGCCGAGATCGTCTTGTCCTTCGCGGCCTTCTTGACGGCGTCATTCCCGTCGCGCCGGATGTTGCGGATCGCCGTCCTGTGGTCTTCAAGCGCCCCGGCCAAGTGCTTCACCGTCTCCTTGCGCCGCTCCTCGTTCATCGGCGGGATCGGCACCCGCACCACCTTGCCGTCATGCATCGGGTTGAAGCCCAGGTTGCTCGTGCGGATCGCCTTCTCGATCGGCGCCACCATGCTCATCTCCCATGGCGACACCAGAATCATCTGCGCCTCGGGCGTCGAAAGCTGCGCCACCTGGCTCAGCGGCACGTCCGTCCCGTAGTAGTCCACCTTCACCTGGTCCAGCATGTGCACGCTCGCGCGGCCCGTCCGCGCGCTCAGCAGGTGCGTCCGGAAGTCCTCCACCGTCTTCTCCATCCGCGTCTTCAACTGCGTATGCACACCCTTCAAAGCCGCAATGCTCGCCATCGCCGATGCCATCGCCGTCCAGCCCTCCCTGAGGTAAATTGCTCAAACCGCGTCGCGTTCCAACGCGGTAACCTCGCCCATTCTACCGCGTTACCAAAGATCAATTGACTTGCCCCGCCCGCCCGGACGTACGCTCATTCCCATGGAACTCGAACTCACTCCCGAGCAGCGCGCTCAGATCGAGCTCATCGCACTCTACGCCGGCAAATCGCCCGCCGAGGTCCTCCTCGAAGCCGCCGAACAACTCATCGATCGCGCCACGGGAGCCGTGCCCACCCCGCAGGAGTTCGGCGCCCAGCCCATCCTCTCCCGCGAACAGCTCGAGCAGCGCTTCGCCCAGATGCTCCGCACCACCCGCCGCCGCTAGCACCCACCATCAAATCGGGTGCCCCATCCTACGCGAAGCGTAGGGTGGGTTCGTCTCTTCGTAGATAATGCGATCAGCGTCTCCCCAATGAAGCTCCTCGCCACCCTCCTTATCCTCGCGCTGCTCGCCGCCGGCCTCGCTGCATGGCTGGTGTACACGCCCTTCGGTCCTGCGGCCAACGCCGCGCCCATCTACGTTGACATCGCCCCAGGCACCGGATCGCGCTCCATCGCCGCGCAGCTTCAGAAAGCCGGCGCCATCCGCTCGCGCTACGCCTTCCTCATCCTCCGCGCTCTCAAGGGCCGCAAGCTCCTCGCCGGCGAATACCGCTTTGACCATCCGGCGCCCGCGGATGAAGTCTATTCCCGCATCGCCCGCGGCGATGTCTACACCGTCGCCGTCACCATCCCGGAGGGCTACAACATCTTCGACATCGCCGGCGCGGTCGACAAAGCCGGCCTCGTCCCGCACGACCAGTTCCTGGCCGCCGAAAACAAGGACACCAATCTCATCTCCGATCTCTCACCCAGGGCCGCCTCGCTCGAAGGCTTCCTCTTCCCGGACACCTACCGCTTCCCCCACCACATCACCGCGGAAAAGATCCTGTCCACCATGGTCGCGCGCTTCCGCAAAGAGGCCGCGCAGGTCGGCCTTGATTCCGCCAACACAGTAGGGGTGCCCCATTCATCGCGCGCCGATGAGTGGGAAAGTAATCAGTTGACACTCGCTCAGTTGGTCACTCTCGCCTCCCTTGTCGAAAAAGAAGTCTCCCAGGACTCCGAGCGCCCCATGGTCGCCGGCGTCTTCATCAACCGGCTCGGCAGCGGTATGCCCCTCGCCACCGATCCCAGCATCATCTACGCGGCTCTGCTCTCCAACCACTGGCGCGGGACCATCTACGCCTCCGACCTCAAACTTGACTCGCCCTACAACACCTACCTCCACGCCGGCCTGCCACCCGGACCCATCTGTAACCCCGGCCTCGCGGCCCTCAAAGCCGCGCTCCACCCCGCTCCGACGCAGAACCTCTATTTCGTCGCGGACGGCCAGGGTCACAGCGTCTTCTCCGCCACCCTCCAGCAGCACAACCAGGCTGTCGCCGCCTTCCGCCGCGCCACTCACCGCTGACGCCAGCACCCAAAACCGCCATCCCGCCATCATCCTGAGCGAGTCGCATCGGCGAATCGCGAAATCGAAGGCCCCCGCATTTGCTGTCCTCTTCATTCTGAGTCCGCAGGACTCAGAATCTCCGTATTTGTCGCCCACGCACAACCACACAAATCTTTCGCGTCCTGCCGACCCCCGGCCGCATCAAACACAAATCGCACGCAATTCGTAAAGTCTCCATGTGGAAAGTCATCCGCCTCCAGCGAGCATTTCCGCCGCCTCCGCCTCTACGCGCCATTTATACTTTAAGTTCCAGCGAATGAGATTCAATCGCCTCCCTGCCGCGGGCCTTCTTGCCCTTCTCCCGGCCCTCACCGGATGCCTCTACCACACCCACACCGTCCTCAAGACGAGGCCGCCGGACGTCGTCTACAGTTCCTCGCTCGATCAACTCCTGCAGCAGGTCTCCGACCGCTACCACGCGACTCAGTCCGCCATTCTCTCTGTTGAGATCTCCGCCTCCACCGGAGGCACCCGCGAGGGCAAGGTCACCACATCGCTCAACTTTGACGGCTACATCATTCTTCAGAACCCCGATCACATCCGCGTCGTGCTGCTGGTTCCCGTGCTGCGCAGCAGTCTTCTGGAAATGGTCTCCGACGGTAAGGCGTTCAAACTCGTCGTCCCGCCCAAGGATTGCGCCATCATCGGCTCAGACGCCGCGCCGCCTCCTCCTCCGCCCGGCGCCAATGAGAGCTTGTCAGAACGGCTGTACCGCCTTCGCCCCGCCGTCATCCTCGATTCGCTGCTGATTCCGCCGCTCGAGCCCGGTCAGGACGTCTCCCGCACGCAGGACAGCCACGATCTCCCGGCGCCGAAGACCAAGACCGGCATTTTTACCGGCGCTGCGCTGCGCAAAGAGATCATCCGCGAACCTGACTACGACGTGGAATTCCTTTCGCAGCCTGAGAACCAGGTCGCACGGGCACTCCGCGTAATTCATATCGGCCGCAGCAACCTGCTGCCCTACCGCCAGGACATCTACAACTCCGACGGCCGCATCGAGACCACAGCCACCTACGACAACTACCGGCACTTCGGCGACATCGTCTTCCCCGCGCACATCGACATTCAGCGTCCGCTCGATGAACTCGGTCTCACCATCACCATTTCGCCCGGCAAGACTCACTTCAATCAAAAGCTCGATGGCGACGAGTTCGACCTGCCCGTTCCCCCAACCTACGCCGTCCAGAACATGGACGATCCCGTCAGCGCGAAATCCAACCCCTGCGTCGCACACAACGCACCTGCTCAAACACCCGCCACCGCTCCCACAGCGAAGTAAGCAAATGGAGTCGTCATTCTGGACCGCGCAGCGCGTCCAGAATCCCCGCATTTGTCTTTACTGAGAGCTAACAACTGAGAACTGACAACTTCTCCGCGTGCGACGCAATCGCGCCGTTGATCTTCAACGCGAGATCCAGCGCGGCGCGCCCATCCGCCACCGTCACCTCAGGCTCGCTTCGCGTCCTCACAGCATCCAGAAACGACTCGATCTCCAGCCGCAGCGGCTCGCCCTGCTCTACCGCAACCTTCTTCAAATCCATCCCCGGCGTGGGATGTGCTTCTGCCATCGAACGCTCGGGTGCCCCATCCGTGACGGCTTTATCGTCACGGGTGGGATGCATACTGCTCGCAGCGATCATCTGCTCGATCTGCTCGCGGCTCATCGTCGCAATCCCTTTCGCCGCCGCGCTCACATCGATCACCAGCAAATCCTGCCGCGCGAAGTCCAGTGACAGATACTGATGCGGCTGGAAGAACCTCATCTTGCGCACGCGCTCCGTACTCACGCGGCTCGCCGTAAAGTTCGCCACGCATCCATTCGCAAATTCCAGTCGCACGTTCGCAATGTCCACCTTGGGCGAAAGCACCGGCAGCCCTACCGCACGCACCTCGCGCACCGGCTCGCCCACCAGGCTCAACACCAGGTCCAGGTCGTGGATCATCAGGTCCAACACGACATCCACATCCAGCGCGCGCGGCGTAAACACGCTCAGCCGGTGCACCTCAAAAAACATCGGCCGGTTCAGCATCCCGCGCACCGCGCGCACCGCCGGATTGAACCGCTCCAGATGCCCCACCTGCACCACGCGTCCCGTCTCGCGCGCTGCGCTCGCAATCGCATCGGCCTCTTCCAGGCTCGCGGCCAGCGGCTTCTCGATCAGTAGATCAATCCCGCACGCCATCAACTCGCGCGCCGTCGCCGCATGGTCCACCGTCGGCACACACACGCTCGCCGCATGGATCGCTAACCGTCCGGGTGGCCCATTCACGGCAGTCTTATCGCCGTGAGTGGGGAACGCCATGCACTCCGCAACCGTCGCAAAACCGCGCACGCCGAAATCCGCCTCGGCCTTTTTGCGTGCAGCCTCGCTCGGATCGATCACCGCCGCCAGTTCAACCTTGTATCCAGCGCGCTCTAGTTCTCGATACACCCGCAGATGGTTGCGCCCAAACACCCCCGCGCCCACCACCGCCACGCGCAGCGTCTCACCGGCACCGATTGCGGTCACCGATGAATCCCTCGAACCTCGAACCCTGCACCTCGCACCTACTTAATCGGCGCCTCAACCGCCTGCCGGCACCGCGCATACAGCGCCAGCAGCTCGGTCACCTGGTCCTCGCCCTTTGCTCCGCCTGCCGCGCCAAAGCCCGTCGTTCCACCCGCCTTTACGCCCACGTGCGCCTGCGCCGCCACAAACTTCAGCAGATCCAGCGCAATGTCCGCGTCGCGCCGCTGCCCATTCACCACATCGCTCATCTCGTCTCAATCCTCATCGCCCGGTCGGCTTCCACCCGATGGTACCGCAGTTCGGAGTTCAGAGTGCCACAGTTCACAGGCAGCGGCTCGCCACAGGAAACTGACAACTGAGAACTTAGAACTGACAACTTGCCTTTATCCCGCACAAAATCTCATACGAGATCGTCCCCGCAATCCGCGCGTGATCGTCTGCCGTCACTCCATCGCCCAGCAGTACCACCTCATCGCCCACGCCGACGCCTCCGGTTGCGGTCACATCTACAGTCGTCAGGTTCATCGAAATGCGCCCCACAATGTTTGCTCGGTGCATCTTTCCGTCCGAGCCACGCACCATCACCCAGCCGCCAGCGCGCTCATCCGTCCCTGAAAGCTCGCGCCGCATACCATCCGCATACCCCACCGGCAGCAGCGCGACACGCATCGCCTGCTTTGCCGTGAACGTCGCGTTGTATCCGATCGTCTCCCTGGCCGCGACCTCACGCACATCCAGCACGCGCGTCTTCCACGTCATCACCGGCTTCAGCTTCGCGCGAATCTTCGATTCAGCACCCACCGCCGGCAGGCAATATCCATACACCGCAATGCCGCTGCGCACCATCGCCCGCGCGCCGCCGCTCTGCGCCAACTTCTCCAGCCAACCCGCATCCTCACCCACATCCACGCTCGATGATGCTCCTGCATGGACCCATTGCGGCGCGAAGCCGCGAGAGTCCGGGTACCCCACATCTCGATTCTGAGATGTGGGAGTTACGCCACCGAATCCATCTATCTGCCCTAACGCCTCCTCAAACCTCTTCTTCTGCTCTTTCGTCCTCTCTGATCCAGCAATCTCCGCCGAGTGGAAGTGCGTGCATGCACCTTCCAACTTCAGTCCCGCACCCAGAATCGTTCGCAGCAGTTCCTCCAGCTCCACTCCAGGCCGCACGCCCTGCCGCCCCATCCCCGTCTCAATCTCCACATGGACGCGCGCGCCTGTCCCGCGAAGCAGCTCCACCTGATCCATCGTCCACACCACCGGCGTCAACCCGTGTTCCGCAATCGCACTCACCTCGTCGCGCGTCACCCCGCACATCGCCAGAAGGTTCAACTCAGAAGGATCTGTCATCCCGAGCGGAGGCCGCGCAGCGGCCGAAGTGGAGGGACCCGCAGTTAACTTCTCCGCCTCCAATGCCCTTCGGACGCGTACCCCCTCCACCGCATCCGCCACGCCCAGCCATCGCGCCCCCGCACGTGCCAGCGCCACCGCGCATCGCTCCAGCCCATGTCCGTATGCATTCGCCTTAACAACCGCAAGCACTTCCGCGCCAGCAGCCTCGCGCACCACGCGGTAGTTTTCCTTGAGCCGCGCCTCGTCGATCTCCACCCAGCTCCGCGTATTCTCCGCCACCAGCCTAATACCCGCCCGCGTCATCGCCTGCCGGATTGGCGAAAAGCGTGTAATCCGAGAGATACAGCAGGTTCACAATGCCCGTCGGCCCGTTCCTCTGCTTCGCGATGATGATCTCCGCCTTGCCCTTCAGGTCCTCGTTCTCGCGGTCGTAGTACTCCTCGCGATGGATGAACGCCACCACGTCCGCATCCTGCTCAATCGAGCCCGACTCGCGCAGATCACTCAGCAGCGGCTTCTTGTCGCCGGTCCTCTGCTCGCTGCCGCGCGAAAGCTGCGAGAGCGCCACCACCGGCACGCGCATCTCCTTCGCCAGCGCCTTCAGCCCGCGCGAGATCGAGCTCACCTCCTGCGTGCGGTTCTCGAAGCCGCGCTTGCCGCTCGCATTCACGCCCGTCATCAGCTGCAGGTAATCGACCAGAATCAAATCCAGCCGGCCCTCCTGCTGCTTCAGCCGCCTCGCCTTCGCGCGCATCTCGGCCAACGTAATGCCCGGCGTGTCGTCGATGAACATCTTCGACTCCATCAGCCGCTCCAGCGCGCTCATCAGCTTGCCCTTGTCTTCCTTCGGCAGAAAGCCCGTCTGGATCTTCCGCGAGTTCACCTGCGCCTCGCTCGCCAGCAGGCGCCGCAGCAGGCTTTCCTTGCTCATTTCCAGCGAGAACACCGCCACCACTCTGCCGTCGCGAATCGCCGCATTCTGCGCGATGTTGATCGCCCACGCCGTCTTGCCCATGCTCGGCCGCGCCGCAATGATGATCAGCTCCGAATCCTGCAACCCGCTCGTCATGCGGTCGAAGTCAATGAAGTGTGTCGCCAGCCCGGTAATCTCGCGTCCCTGCTCATACAGCGCATCGATCGAGCCGAAGCTCGACGCCACAATCTCGCCAATGCCCGCCAGCCCGCGCTGGATCGCCGACTCCGCCACATCGGCCAGTTGCGCCTCCACCGTGTTCAGCACATCGATCGCGTCTTCGCTCTGGTCGCTGGCCCGCGTCACGCCGTCGTGAAAGATGGACATCAGCTGCCGCAGCAGGCTCTTGTCCTTCACGATCTTCACGTAGCTCTCGATCGAGAAGTTCCGCGGAATCCCCTCGGTCAGGTACGCGATATACCCCGAACCGCCCACGGCATCCAGTTCGCGCCGCCGCTCCAGTTCCGCGCGCACCGTCGTCAGGTCCACGCCGTGGCCCTGCTCCATCAGCGCCAGAATGCAGCGATAGATCCGCTGGTGCGAGTCCAGCGAAAAATCCTCTGCGCGCAGCTTCGCCGTCGCGTCGCTGATCGCCACCGGGTCCAGCAGCATCGCGCCCAGGATCGCGATCTCCGTGTGAATCGAAGACGGCAGTCCCTCCGCCGCACCGATCTGAGCAATGGAAGCCATACCCGATTATCCCCTCAGCCCACCCTGAGCAAATCCGCTCGCACCCTGTTGGAAACCGGGCGTCATCAGCGCTCTGGCATACGAGTTTCGCACAGCCGGTTAATCGTCCCTGTCCGCAGCTGATCAGCGTAGTTTGACCCGAAGAGTTTGGCCCGGAGCGAGGTAGAGTAGCGCATCAGCTCTATCGCCGTCGGCCTCAAACCCTGAACCGAGAGTGCAAATAAAGAGGAACCCAGCGGCGGCGCCGGTCGCTACGGCACATAGTGGACAGGTGGCAGCGACAACGATTGTTCCCCATGTAGCGGCCGCTGTAGCCCCGGCGAACGCGAGAAAAGTGAATACAACTGTGTGTTCACCAGGGGTGATGATGGCAGCGATGTCTTGGGTGCGGTAAGTATGAGCTTTGCCGAAACGACTCTGGCAGACAAGTTGATCGTCGGTCACGTTGCTCACCATGCAGTAGCGGCGCTGCATGGGTTGCGCGGTGGTCACCACATAGAGCTTCTGCTTAGGGATGACGATTTGCTGGGTACCGTCCCAGGTTCGGGTTTGAGGCGCTTGAGCGAGAGCGAGCATACTTGGGACGAGAACGAGGGCTACGAGCGTCAGAAGCTGGCGGAGGGTTCGGGAGCGCATAGTGGAATTCTTTTCTTGCCGTCAAAATAAATACGCGCTGCATAGCTCGGGAGAGAGGCTGTGACACTTTCTGAAGTGTCCCGATACGTGCGAATAACAGGTGTGCTCGGTGCCCGGTTTTGTCGGAGCAACGGAAGCAGTGTCCGATGTTTCGAAGCCTTGACGGCCCTTCCCCACCTTAGCTAACATAACTTAGCTAGGATGCTCCATGACCGTCAAAGTCACCATCTTCGAGGCCAAGACCCAGCTCTCCGCGCTGCTCAAAAAAGCGCAGCAGGGCGACACGGTCATCATCACCTCCGGCCGCGATAAAAGGCCCATCGCCCGCCTGGAGCCGATCGCACCCGCGCCAAAACCCACCCCAAAGCGTCTCGGCGTCATGGAAACTCCCGGCTTCGTTCTGCCGGACTCCTTCTGGGAAGACCTGCCCGAGGATGAGCTCAAACTCTGGAACGGTGAAGGCGAGTGAGGGTTCTGCTCGACACCAACGCCCTGATCTGGGCAGCGCTCTCCCGCGCCTCTCTCAGCCGTAAGGCGGCGACCCTCATCGCCGATCCTGCAAATGAGATTCTCGTCTCCGCTGCCTCTGCCTGGGAAATCGCAACCAAGGTACGTATCGGCAAACTCCCCCAGGCAGTTGCTCTGGAAGCGCGCTTTATTGAGGCGATGAACGAATCCGGCTACACGCTGCTCTCAATCGACACAGAAACGG
Source organism: Acidobacteriaceae bacterium (assembly GCA_035572415.1). Taxonomy (GTDB): domain Bacteria; phylum Acidobacteriota; class Terriglobia; order Terriglobales; family Acidobacteriaceae; genus Edaphobacter. Next base: position 30,443 of record DATNAU010000002.1, on the reverse strand, counting down.
CGCTCCGCGCTGCGCGCTTCGTCTCTGTGCATCGCGATCCTTTTGATCGCGTCATCGCAGCCCACGCCCTCGCGCTCGACATCCCCATCATCAGCATCGACGCGAAGCTCGATGCATTCGGCATCCGCCGCATCTGGTAGCGGCCGGCGCGATGTCGCGACCATCAGTCCCTTGGGAATAGCTCGTAGGTCTCCTGCAACAACTCGCACAGCATCTCTTCCCGGTTGTTCACAAACCGCCGCACAATCTCCAGCGGTTGCGTCTCTTGGTATGAAATCTCGTGGACCTTTCCATCATCAAAGGAGAAGATCTGCGCCTCCGGATAGCCCAGCAATATCGGCGAATGCGTCGAAATGATGAACTGCGCGTCCTTGTAACGTTTCAGGGTGTCGTGCATCAGCACCAGAAACGAGAGCTGCCGCTGCGGCGAGAGCGCCGCCTCCGGCTCATCCAGTAAAAAAAGGCCGTTCCGCCGGAACTTGTGCAGCAGCAGCGCGAAGAAGCTCTCTCCATGAGACTGCTCATGGAGGCCAACCCCGCCAAACGAATCAATAATCGGCGGTCCGAAGGCCGGTTCTTTGTCCAGATTGTCAATGTGCGTCGCAGCATTGAAGAAGCTCTCCGCCCGAAGAAAGAACCCTGCGCCCGTCCGCACATCGAATGAGAGCCGCAAAGCCTTCACCAGCGGAGCGATCCCATGATTGTGTTCCGTCGTATCGTGCAGCAGATTGCGGTTCCCGCCTTCGGGCCCAAATCCATAATGGCTCGCAATTGCTTCCAGCAGCGTCGATTTCCCGCTGCCATTCTCGCCGGCGAAAAACATCACCCGCGAACGAACTTCCAAAGTATCCAGGCCAGCAATCGCCGGCACGCGGAACGGATAACCGTTCCAGTCCACGACCCGCTCACGCAGCAATGTGATCCTCTTTAGCAAAGGCTCCCCACAGGATCGCTCCAGATTAGCGTAGCGCGCAGCGGCCCGAAACTTCCCTTCCAGGCTGCTTCCTGCAACTAACAGCCAACAGCCGGCAACTAACAACTCCTATGCCCGGCCGCGTCCGCATCGGCATCTCCGGATGGACCTACAAAGGCTGGCGCGGCAAATTCTATCCTGCCGAGCTCCCCCAGAAAAAAGAGCTCGCCTACGCAGCCTCTCTCTTCTCCTCCATTGAGATCAACGGCACGCACTACTCGCTCCAGCGCCCCTCCAGCTTTCTCACTTGGGCCGAGCAGACGCCCGACGATTTCGTCTTCAGCGTCAAAGCCAGCCGCTACATCACGCATATGCTCAAGCTGCGCAACATCGAAGCGCCACTCGCCAACTTCTTCGCCTCCGGCCTGCTCGCCCTCGGCCCCAAACTCGGCCCCATCCTCTGGCAGTTCCCGCCGCGCTTCATCTTTGACGCCGCCAAACTCGATGCCTTCTTCTCACTTCTCCCACGCACCGCCATCGCCGCCGCCGACCTCGCCCGCCTCCACGACTCCCGCGCGCCCCCGCGCCACCCGCGACGTCTACGTCTACTTCGATAACGACGCCAAGGTCTACGCCCCCGTCGACGCCCAGAACCTCATCACCCGCGTCAACGCGCTCCTCAACACCGCAAACGCCGCTTGATCTCAACTCGATATTGATCTGCTGTCATTCTGAGCCGCAGGCGAAGAATCCCCGCATTTGCTTTTGCACCCAGTCCTTAGTCCCCAGCAACTAGTCCCCAGCTACTGCTTCCCCTTGTACTCCTGAAACAGCTCCGGAAACTCCTTCTGGATTGCGTGAATCTTCGGAATATCGCACACCTGGATATACGGATTGTCCGGGTTCTTCTCCGCGTAGTCCTGGTGATACTCCTCCGCGTCATAGAACGCCACCAGCGGTGTCACCTGCGTCACAATCGGCTTCTTGAACACCTTCGCCGCATCCAGTTGCGCGATGTACGCCTTCGCAACTTTCTCCTGCTCGGGCGACGTATAGAAAATCACCGACCGGTAGCTCGTCCCCACATCCGGCCCCTGCCGGTTCAGTTGCGTCGGATCGGCCACCACGCTGAAGAACACCTGCAGCAGCGTTCCATAGCTGATCTTCTGCGGATCGAACGTGATCTTCACGCTCTCCGCATGACCCGTACGTTCGCTTGAAACATCCGCATAGTTCGCCGTCTCCTTCGTCCCGCCGGAATACCCGGCGCGCGTTCCCGTCACACCCTTGATCCGCTCGAACGCCGTCTGCACGCCCCAGAAGCACCCGCCCGCAAACACCGCGGTCTCCGTATGCGCACTTGTCGTCTCGTTCACCGCAGGCGGCGGCAGCCGCTGCGGCTTCCCCGTCTCCGAGATACCGGCCCCAAATACCATCGTCTTCACCCCCATAGCCACCGCCAGCACCAGCACCACGCCAACCGCAACCGCACTCAGCCTGCGCATCACATCACCTCACCTGGAGAACGTCGCACAATCCCCGCTGGATTCGCCTTTCGTGGTTCCCAGTCCCCAGTCCCCAGTCCCAAGTCCCCAGTAACTAGTCCCGAGCAACCAGCGCCTGCTTCTTCCCCTGTATCTCGATATAGCAATTCACCAGCGCCACCGCCGCCGGAGTCACGCCCGCAATCCGGCTCGCCTGGCCCAGCGTCTGCGGACGCACGCGCCCCAGCTTCTCCACCATCTCCTTACTCAACCCACTGCACGCCGCGTAATCGAACCACGCCGGAATCGCACGCCCCTCATCCCGCTTCAACTTTTCCATCGACCGCTTCTGCTGCTCCAGATATCCCGCGTACTTGATCTCCGTCTCCACCGTCTTCATCTCGTTCCGCACCCACACGGGCAGCACGCCCGCGCCCACAAAAGATGCCGTCATCTCGACCGGAGCAGCGGACGCAGCGCGTTCGCTGCGCAGTGGAGAAACCCCCGCATTTGTATTCGCCTTGTCATTCTGAGGCGTAGCCGAAGAATCCCCGTATTTGTTGTGCGAACGAAACTCAATCGCCGCCACCCACTCCCGCAGCTCCTCGACGCCCCGCATCGCCTCCATCAGCTCCGGCCACACCAGTTCCACCGTCAGCTCCGGCCGCTTCAGCGCCTGCGCATAGCTTGCCCCGGTGAGGCCGCTGACGCGCTTCGCCGCGTCCTCACCATCCCGCTCTCGCACCGCTTGCCTGACTCGCTGACTTGCTTCTTCGCTGACTCGCTGCGGCGTCAGCAGCGCATCCAACGCCGCTGCCCGCCTCATCTTCGCCTCAAAGGCCGCCCACGCCGCATCCCCGATCAGCCCCAGCCTCCGCCCATGCGGCGTCAGCCTGCGGTCCGCATTGTCAATTCGCAGATGCAGCCGGAACTCCGCCCGCGACGTAAACATCCGGTACGGCTCATTCGTCCCCTTCGAGATCAGATCGTCAATCAGAATCCCCGTGTACCCCTCCGTCCGGTCCAGCGTGAACCCAACAAACTCATCTCCGGGTGCCCCACGCCTCGATCCTGAGACGTGAAAATTGGGCCCATTCAGCTCCGGTGCCCCATCCAGCGCGGCTCCATCGCGATGAGTGGGATGTAACCCGCTCAGAGTTGCACCGTCTCCGGATGCCCCATCCGTACGCGCCTTTTGCGGACGGGTGGGATGCAAACTGCTCGAATCATCCCTGTCGCTCTTAGCCCACAGCGCCGCATTGATGCCCGCCATCAGCCCCTGGCACGCCGCCTCTTCATACCCGCTCGTCCCATTGATCTGCCCCGCCAGATACAGCCCCGCAATCGACTTCACCCCCAAGGTCCGGTCCAGCTCCGTCGGGTCAATCGCGTCATACTCGATCGCATATCCAGGCCGCAGCATCTCCGCATTCTCGAGGCCGGGAATCGACCGCACCATCGCCGCCTGCACCTCCATCGGCAGGCTCGTCGACATGCCGTTCACATACACCTCGTGCGTGTTCAGCCCCTCCGGCTCCAGAAAGAACTGGTGCTGCGCCTTCTCCGGGAACCGCACAATCTTGTCTTCGATCGACGGGCAGTACCGCGGCCCCACCGCCGAGATCTGCCCCGTATACATCGGCGACCGGTGCGCATTCTCGCGGATCAGCCGCATCGTCTCCGGCGTCGTCGTCGCAATGTAGCAGCTCACCTGCCGCAACTCCGGCACCCAACTGCCTGGCGCCACCCCCGAACCGGGTGGCCCATCCTTCGCATCGCGAAGGGCGGATTGCCTTTCGTTCAAACCAGCACGAATGCCGTCATCCTGAGCGAAGCGCGCATCGCCCGCGGAGTCGAGGGACCCCCGCATTTGCCTTTGTTCGTCATCCTGAGCCGAGCGAAGGACCCCTGTATTTGTTTTGTCCTTAAGCCCCGCCCTGAAACTGAACGGCGTCGGATCACCATCCCCCGGCTGCTCCTCAAACCGGCTCCAGTCAATCGTCCGCCCATCCAGACGCGGCGGCGTCCCCGTCTTCAGCCGGCACTCCCGCAGCCCCAGCTTCTTCAGGCTCTCACCCAGCAAAACCGACGCCGGCTCTCCGCTCCGTCCCGCGGGATACTGCTGCTCGCCGCAATGGATCAGCCCATTCAGAAACGTTCCGGTCGTCACCACCGTCGCGCGCGCCCGCACCACACGCCCATCCCGCAGCCGCACGCCCGTCACCACCCGCTTTGCTTCTCCTCGAACCTCGAACCCCGACCCTCGCACCTCGATCTGGTCTATGACCAGATCGACCACCTCCGCCTGCTTGATAAACAGCCCCGGCTGCCCCTCCAGCACCTCCCGCATCTTCACCCGGTACAGCGCCTTATCGCACTGCGCACGCGGCGACCACACCGCCGGCCCACGGCTCGTATTCAGCAGCCGGAACTGGATCCCGCACGCATCGGCCACCTCGCCCATCACGCCGCCCAGCGCATCCACCTCGCGCACCAGGTGCCCCTTGGCAATCCCGCCAATCGCCGGGTTGCAGCTCATCTGCGCAATCAAGTCCAGATTCAGCGTAAAGATCGCCGTCCGCAGCCCCATGCGCGCCGACGCCATCGCGGCCTCGCACCCCGCGTGCCCCGCGCCCACCACCACCACATCGAACTCTTCCGTAAAACCCATCACCCTCCATTCTACGGAGGGAACGCTTCGGGTGCCCCACCGAAGCTGTGCTTGAGTGGGATCGTGCCACCATGCCCGAACCTTCACAAATCCGTGCCCCATTCATCGCGCGCTCTCCGCGCGATGAGTGGGATCGTGCGACCATACCCGAACCTTCACAAATCCGTGCCCCATTCATCGCGCGCTCTTGGCGCGATGAGTGGGATCGTGCCGCCACTTCTTCATGCCGTCATCCCGGGCGTAGCTGCGTATCGATGAAGCCGAGGGATTCCAGTATCTGCCTTTGCCTCTGAGATAGGCCGGGACTTCGGTCCCGGCACAACAGGCCCAAACCGCGTCGGGCTTTAGCCCCCGGATTCTATTCGCGGAATTATTCTTGAGCTTAATCCGCGTTCATCCGCGTCAATCCGCGGTTCGGTCTTGCTTTTCATCGGTTCAATTAGTGTCATCGGCGTTAAGCCTTTCGCCAAAGGATCTTCCCATGCTCTCCACCTCACCCATCATCGCCTTCATCCCCACCCGCGATTCCGCACGCGCCCGCGCCTTCTACGCCGAAACCCTCGGCCTGCGTTTCGTCTCCGAGGACAACTTCGCTCTCGTCTTTGACGCCAACGGCACCATGCTCCGCATCGTCTGCGCCGGCGACTTCACCCCGTTCCAGTTCACCATCCTCGGCTGGCAGGTCCCTGACATCGACGCCGCCGTCGCCAATCTCACCGCGCGCGGCGTCCAGTTCCTCCGCTATGACTTCCTCGAACAATCTCCCGACGGCGTCTGGACCGCCCCCGGCAACGGAGCCCGTGTCGCCTGGTTCCGCGACCCCGACAACAACACCCTCTCCATCTCACAACACACCTGACGAGCATCGACAGCAGCCATTCTGATCCCGCTCAGCGGGATCGGAATCTCCGTATTTGTTGGGTTTGAATACTCCGCGAAATCGGGGGAAGTGAGCGTCGAAGACGGGCCTTTGCTTAAGGGCACGGCTTCAGCCGTGCCGTAGTGTGTGTCGCAACAAAAGGACTTCAGCCCCTGAGGGCAAGACCGCAGGCTGTCAACCTGTCTCAACCAACGGGTTCACCCCAAATCCTGTCAAGCCGCTCGTCAACACAATTTCGCGCTAACTGGTTCATCTCGTTCGCGATAATCCTTTTAAAAAAGTGGCATTTTAGTTTTGCCCCGCTCGCTACAATAGAAGGAGAGAAGAAACACAGGAGCCCGGCCATCGCGCCGGGCTTTTTTTGGCTTGAATACGCTCTATCTCTCCGTAAGTGCATGAATTCAGAAATTTTGTGCGTAAATTATTTGAAATCAATATTTTGCAGACCGATACCGCCTGCAAGTGGCTGAATCCAGATATTTTGCTCCCAAAATACCCCCAAAAAAAATCGCCGGTCAGCCGGTCTATCGATTTCCCGCGAGGTTCATCATGCAAGCCACGATCAAGACCATCTATGCCGTCACCGCCGGACCCGGCTCACACGGTCTCATCCTGAGCGAAGCCACGCGAGCGGCGGAGTCGAAGGACCCCGACGCACTTCGCATCGCCACCATCACTCGCGCCGTTCTCCCTCAGATCACCTCGTCTGCCCAACCCGTACCCCGCACCCCGCTCGAACCCCGAGCCACGAACCTCGAACCTCACGCCACCGCAATCACTCCAGCCCTCATCCACCCGCTCTTCCCGTTCACTACGCTCGCCAACATCGCCGCAAACCTGCCGCACGTGCTGGCCGCCCTCGCCGCCGCCGGACTCACCGACACTCCCATGCTCCTCGCGGCGCTTGCCACCATCCGCGCTGAGGCCGAATCCTTCCTCCCTCTCACCGAGGCCGAATCCCGCTTCAACACCTCACCCGGCGGCAGCCCCTTCGACCTCTACGACCACCGCGCCGATCTCGGCAACCAGGGCCCGCCTGACGGCGCCAACTTCCGCGGCCGCGGATACATCCAGCTCACCGGCCGCGCCAACTACACCCACTACGGCGCGCGCCTCGCACTCGACCTCCTCAACAACCCGCCACTCGCCGCCGAACCCGAGCCGGCCGCGCGCATCCTCGCCGCCTTCCTCCGCGAAAAGCAATCCGCCATCCGCTCCGCCCTCGCGCAGAATGACCTCACTCGCGCCCGCCGCCTCGTCAACGGCGGCTCCAACGGCCTCGACCGCTTCACCGCGGCCTACACCGCCGGCCTCAAGCTGCTCGCATGACCGCAGCTTTCCACGGTTCGTCATTCTGGACCGCGCGCAGCGCGTGTCCAGAATCTCCGTATTTGTCTTGCTTAAGGGCACGGCTTCAGAGCCTGTCCTGAGCGAAGTCGAAGGATGCCGTACTCGCGTCCAGAAATCGAAGATAACCTTCGATTGCAGGTGATCCAAAAACCTCCCACAAGCGAAAAGGCCCGGCATCTCGCCAGGCCTCTTCAATCGACATCGTTTGGGTGCCCCATCCGTACGCGCTCTTTGCGGACGGATGGGGTGAACTTTACTTCGCCCTCCGCGCCGCAGGTGCTGCGCGATGCGCCGGCGACGGCTTCGTTGCTGGCTTCTTCGCCGCCTCCGGCAGGATCACCTGGCCATCCGTCAGGTTGATCATGAACGGCTTCGGCGTGAACGAATCGAACGTCCCACTCAACGTCACCGTCTGTCCCACAGCGGTTGCCGCGGCAATCGCAGCAGCCTCGTCCGCTGCTTTCTTGACTGCACGAGCGTGGGCCGCCTTCTGCGCAGGAGTGGCCCTCGCGGAAAGGTCCGGTACCGCCTCCGGAGCCGTCATGTTGAAGGTAAAGTCCGCCGTCGGCGTCTGCCCCGGCACCACCGCTGCAGGGCTGGCAGCCTGGATCTGCGTCGGCGTCGAGGAAACCACCACCATACCCGGGAACTGGAAGGTCTTGCCCTTCATCGTGTCCCACACCTGCTGCACCTGCTCCGGTGTGCCGTTCTGCAGGATGTATTCCTTGTCGGCCGTCGCAAGTTGGTCCACAGGAGTGTCCTGCAGCGTCTTTGCGATGATCTGTGCCGGAGTTGGCTTCGGAGTGATCGTCGTCCCCAGGTCCGCCGGTGGGGTCACGTTCGCTTTCGCAATCTGCGTCAGCTGGTCATACTGGTCGTCCGTCTGCCCGTGGTACTGGTGATAGCAGTACTTTGCAATCTGCGTCGCCTGTGTCTTCATCGTGGCGTCCTGTGTAAGGCCGGCGGCACGTGAAGCATAGAACGCGCAGTTCAGATAATCGGGCGGCTGCGCCTGGTAGTAGGCAGTGGCAAGGAAATAGGTGTCCGAAGCTGCACCCGGCGTCTTCAGCATCGGCGCCAGCGTGGGATCGCCCTCGACAAACGCGAACTCTTTCTTATAGGCGTCCACCGCGTCGGCTGAGTCCTTCTTGTTCAGCGCGGCAAACCCAATGTAACTGTCGAGCAGCCAATACCATTGCTCCTTGAACTTCGTGAAGGTCGCATCGTCGACATTGGCTGGCTTCGGCGCTGCCAGCGCCTTCTGCGCATAGCTCGCTGCCTGGTCAAGCTCCGGCTGCCGCTCCGCCGGAACCTTGCTGGCATCGGCGTCGGTCACTTTGCTGGCCGCCGTGTAGTGCAGATATGCTTCCTGCGCCAACGTGGTCACGTCGTTCGGATCCAGTTGCAGCACGCGGTCCGCCGCGCCAATCGCCTTTTGAATATCGCCTGCCTGCACATAGAGCTGCGGCAGCGTCTGTAGTGTCTGGAGCTTCACGCAGGAGTTCGGGAACTGCGTGAGGTACGCTTCCAGCGCCGCGGCCTTCGCCGCCGGCTGCGTCTGCGTATTTGCATTGTTGTAGACCTGGTATTCAGGGTCCTGCATCTGGCACTGCCCGCCCGCAGCGGGAGCAGCGGGAGCAGCAGCGCCTTGCGCGAACATCACCATCGGTAGCGCCGCCGCAAGACTAGTCAGCAGGGCGGCTTTCACAATCCTCTTCATCGAAGACTCCTCAAATCATTTTTTTTCAGAATGCCTGCCTGCCGCCGGAGTCTCTGGGATCAAGTTCGTTCTCAACGCCGCTCCTGGTCCAGTCTGCCTGTGCCGTGAGGCACGGTTGCAGGGCAAAAATATGATGCCAAATTATAGGAACGCCGCCGCCTCGCTTGCAAGTTCTGCATCCTCAGCGTTCCGACCGCCCGTACCATCCGCCTCCGGCTTCCTTAGACGAAAGACACCGAAGAAAAGACGATTGTTCCCGAAGAGGCCCGAAATCTCTCAGGAATCGACAAGCTCGAACCGCGAACCTCGAACCTTGTAAACTAGTCAAAGTATCGGGCTGCATCCGGCGCACCTCTGCCGGAGTGGCACTGGAGAATATCATGAGCCTCACTCAGCTTCGTCCCTCCGAAGCATTCGCTTCGTCTTCCGTCGCGCGCGTTACCGCACAAACCCTCCTCGAAAAGAAGCGCCTCGGCTCGCCCATCACCGCCCTCACCGCCTACGACTACCCGACCGCGCGGCTGGCCGACGAAGCCGGCATCGACCTCATCCTCGTCGGCGACTCGCTCGCCATGGTCGTCCTCGGACACGAGAACACGCTCGCCGTCACCGTCGATGAAATGCTGCACCACACCCGCGCCGTCGCCCGCGCCACGCGCCGCGCCTTCCTCGTCGCCGACATGCCATACGGCTCCTACCACGGCTCGCTCGACGAAGCCGCGACCAATGCAGTCCGCTTCCTCAAGGAAGCCGGCGCGCAGGCCGTCAAGATAGAAGGCGGAGCCGCCCGCGCCAACCTCGTCCGCCGCCTCACCGAAGCCGAGGTCCCCGTCGTCGCCCACATCGGCCTCACGCCGCAGTCGCTGCACGCCATGGGCGGCTACAGGGTGCAGGGTAAGACGCTCTCCGCCATCGACCGCCTCCACGCCGACGCGCGCGCCCTCGAAGAAGCAGGAGCCATCGCCATCGTCCTCGAAGGCATTCCGCGCGAGGTCGCCGCCGACCTGACCGCGCACTGCGAAATCCCCACCATCGGCATCGGCGCCGGACCGGACTGCGACGGCCAGATCCTGGTCTTCCACGATCTCTTCAACCTCACCTTCGCGCCCACCGCAAAGTTCGTGCGGCCCTACGCCGATGCGGCCGGCATGTTCTCCACCGCGCTCGCGCAATACCGCCACGACGTCACCACCCGCACCTTCCCCTCCGACGCCGAAAGCTATCACCTGCCCCGCGAGGTCGCATCCATCTTCCGCTCGAACTACAACTTCGCCCGTAAAGCATAGTCGAAGCATTTCTTTCGCCAGCCAATACCGATCGAACTTGTCATTCTGAGCCGTAGGCGAAGAATCCCCGCATTTTTCGTTGCCACCATGTTGATCTGCACCACTCCAACCGAAATGCACGCAGCTTGCGGCGAACTCCGCGCGCGCACCATCGCGCAACCAACCCTCGGCCTCGTCCCCACCATGGGCGCGCTGCACGCCGGCCACATGTCGCTCGTCACCGCTGCGCGCGAGCAGTGTGACCTCGTCGCAGCCTCCATCTTCGTCAACCCCACACAGTTCGGCCCCAACGAAGACTTCACCCAATACCCGCGCACCTTCGACTCCGACCGCAAGCAACTCGAAGCGGCCGGCGTCGACATCCTCTTCGCGCCCTCGGCCGAGACGATGTATCCCAGCGGCAACACCACCTTCGTCGATCCTGGCCCCATCGGCGACCGCCTCGACGGAGCCTCGCGGCCTGGCCACTTCCGCGGCGTCGCCACCATCGTCGCGCGCTTGTTCAACATCGCGCAGCCCGACCGCGCCTACTTCGGCCAGAAGGACGCCGCGCAGGTCGCGGTCCTGCGCCACGTCGTGCGCGACCTCAACCTGCCCGTTGAAATCGTTGCCTGCCCCATCGTCCGCGAACCCGACGGCCTCGCCATGAGCTCCCGCAACCGCTATCTTTCGCCCGCCGAACGCACCCGCGCCCTCGTCCTCTCCCGCGCTCTCGCCGCCGCGCGTGATGCTGCTAACGCCAAGGTGCCCCATCCATCGACGGCTTCATCGTCGATGGGTGGGATGCGAGATGCCCTCCGCTCCGCCATGCTCGACGCCTTCGCAGAACCCGATCCTTCGGCCGCCGCCCGCGACGTCCCCTCCCGCCTCGACTACGCCGCGGTCGTCGATCCCGACACGTTGCTCCCGCTCACCGACACGTCGCGCGGCGCGCTGCTCGCCATCGCCGCGTTCATCGGCAACACGCGCCTGATCGACAACGTGCTGCTTCCGCCCACCTAACGAGCGAAGATTGCCATCGTCAGGCGCGAGGACAGGCGATTCCAGAGCTGTCAGCTGAGAGCTGTAAGCTGACAGCTCGAGACTCATCGCTTTCTGTGTAGACTTGCCACACCATGCCGGCGCGCGCCCATGTCGTCCTTACGCTCGCTCTCCTCGTCGCTGCAACTGCACCCGCGCAGAAGGCGAGGAAGGAAACTGCAACGCGCGTTCCGCCTCCGCGCCCGGTCCTCATCGAGAACGGCCGCGTCCAGGGCTTCCTCACGCCGAACGCGCAGGTCGTCGCCTACAAGGGCATCCCTTACGCGCAGCCGCCCATCGACGAACTCCGCTGGCAGCCGCCCGTGCCGCTCGCCGGCAAGTGGAAGCGCACGCTCATCGCTCGCGACTTCGGCCCGCACTGCATCCAGTCCGGCGGCTGGCCCGACATGGTCTTCCGCGATCCCGGCCCCAGTGAGGACTGCCTTACGCTCAACGTCTGGGCGCCGGCCGCAACCGCCGCGGCAAAGCCCGCGCGCAAGCTGCCCGTGATGGTCTGGATCTACGGCGGCTACTTCTTTGCCGGCGGAACATCCGAGGCACGCCAGGATGGCGAAGCGCTCGCCCGGCGCGGCGTCATCGTCGTCAGCATGAACTACCGTCTCGGCATCTTCGGCTTCCTCTCGCTGCCCGAGCTGACCGCGCAATCCGCACACCACACGTCCGGCAACTACGGCCTTATGGACCAGGCCGCGGCGCTTGCCTGGGTGCATCGCAACATCGCGGCCTTCGGCGGCGATCCGGCCAATGTGACCATCTTCGGCGAAGACGCGGGCTCGGAGTCCGTCAGCGTGCAGATGGCCTCGCCGCTCTCGAACACGCTCTTCGTCCGCGCCATCGGCCAAAGCGGCGCGGCGTTTCCTGCCGCGGGCCACATCATGCCGAACCTTACGCAAGCGGAGCGCGTCAACGACGACTGGGCCACGCGCGCCTTCGGCTCCGACAAGCTGTTCTACCTTCGCCAGCTCCCCGCCGACGAGATCGTCGAAGCCACGCAGTCGCGCACGCTGCCCGCGCCGCGCTTCGGCCCCATCGTCGATGGCTTCTTCCTGCCCGACTACCTGCCGCGCATCTACGCCGACGGCAAGCAGGCACATATTCCACTGATCGCCGGCTGGACCGCGGACGAGCGCCATCCGCCGCAACCGCTTGCCGCCGACGACTTCCTGAGCGAGCTGCGCGACAGCTTCGGCTCACACGCGAACGACGCACTGAAGCTCTATCCCATCGCCAACGACGCCGAGCTCGCCCGCTCCGTCGATGACTTTGAGGGCGACCGCTTCGGCGCCTACGCCGACTGGGCATGGCTTGAAGCGCATTCCCGCACAGGCGACGCGCCGGTCTATAGATTTAGGTTTGACCTGCCCAGCCCTGGCGACCGTTACCACGCCGCGGGCACCGCCTTCCACTCCGATGACATCGAGTACGCCTTCGGCATGCTCGACTCGCGCGCGCAGATGGCCATTCGCCCTGAAGACCGCGCGCTGTCAGACCTGATGCAGCAGTACTGGGTCAACTTCGCCCGCACCGGCGACCCCAATGGCCCGGGCCTTCCGCCATGGCCCACCTACAACCACGCGCCAAGCGCGCCTTCGGTTGCGAGCGGAAACGCGAATCAACCAGCTGGTGCGCCGTCCCAAACCACAATTGCGAACCATCTCACCGGCGCGGCGCAGCCTTCAGACTTCCCCGTCATGCACCTCGACGCCAACTCCACCGTCAAACCCGACACCCTCCGCCCGCGCTACGAATTCCTCGACCAGTTCTGGGCCATGCAGACGGGCGCAGCACCCTCGAAATAGGTCGTCAGGATCACGAATCCGCGATTCTTTTTGGTTGCACCTGGTGCTACAATTGAGATATGGCCGCGCACGCTGAGAAGTTACAGCGCGTTTTCAAAACCGCATGGTTCTCGAAAGCGGCACGGAAGGCACACATTCCGGACGAAGAACTATGCGCCGCAATCGAGCAGGTGATGCTCGGTCAAGCGGACAATCTTGGTGGCGGCGTATTCAAGAAGCGCGTGAAGAAAAATCAGTATCGATCGATCATTCTGACCAGTGCAGCCCATTACTGGGTTTACGAATATCTCTTCGCCAAGCAGGACCGGGCAAACATCGATGACGATGAGCTGAACGAATTCCGCAAGCTGGTCAAAATCTACAGCGAATTGACCGAGCCGCAGATCGATCGACTACTTCGAGAGCACCACTGGATGGAGATTTGCCATGGCAAAGAAACCTAAGTTCAAGAGCGGCGCCTTCGAGGCAATTCATTCTTCTGCCTCGGCCATGTTGAAGGTCGGAGCGATCGACAAAGCCACGATGCGCAGCTTCGATACGTCCTGTCTTGTCACTCCTCCGCGCTTCAAACCGAAAGAGATCAAGAAGCTGCGTGAGCGATACAGGGTCAGCCAGCCGGTGTTTGCGCGCTACCTTAATACCAGCGAGTCCACCATTGAGAAGTGGGAGACCGGCGCCAAGCAGCCCAGCGGCATGGCCCTCAAACTTCTCTCCGTAGTGGAGAAGCATGGCTTGGAAGCGTTGGTGTAAAGTTCGGCTTACGCGAGAGGGATCGTTATGGCGTGCAAGATGAACTATGGCCTATATGCCGTGGGCATTATCCTTCTCCTGATCGCCGCTGCGCTTTTGCTGCTTTTCAACAGCTCTGTTTCTCTTTTACTTGCATCACTAATTGGACTAGCCAGCCTCGATTGCCTAGTCAGAGCCAGACGTTCGACGGCGCAACCGGTCCGTGGATTCGGATTACGGGTTCCGAGAGCTGTAACGATATCCGCGATTGTATTGGCGGCACTTGCGTTCGCTTCTTTGTCCTTCTTATATGTCTATGGCGCACTGGGGTATGAACATGGATGGCCTGTTTATTTGTTTGGATGGACAATGATCATTGGTGCTCCAGTTTGGGCCTATACAGGCACTGCCCTCATGTGGCGACGGTGGCGCTAGCTTCTCTCCCACAGATCATGCAGGTGGACGACGCCGAGCGCCTCGCCGTACGCGCCCGTCACAACCAGCGACGTAATCTTGCGCTCTTCCATCAGCGCCAGCGCTTCACCGGCGAAGGCCTCCGGCGAGATCGTCACCGGTGTCCGATGCATGATCTCGCCCGCGGTGTGCGCCAGCGCGTTCGGCCCGTCGCGCTCCAGCAGACGGCGCAGGTCGCCGTCGGAGATCACGCCAATGAGCTTTGAACCTGCGGCGTTCGAAGCTGATACAGCTTCGACCACCGTCGTCATGCCCAGCCGCTTGTGGCTCATCTCGTGAATTACCTGCGTCATCACCGTGTCCGCCGCGACCTGCGGCATCGCCTCGCCCGAGTGCATCAGCGTCTTCACCCGCGCCAGCCGCCGTCCCAGCCTTCCGCCCGGATGCAGCTCGGCAAAGTCAGCCGCCGCGAAGCCGCGCTGGCGTGAAATCTCCAGCGCGAGCGCATCGCCCAGCGCCAGCATCACCGTCGTCGAAGCCGTGGGCGCAAGATTGTGAGTCCCGTTCGGCGGGCCAGTTTCGCCCGAGACAAAAGAATCGGCCACGCTCGCATCGAGCCACACCGCGCTCGTCTGCGCCAGTGTTGAGCCGCCGTTCCCACACAAGCTGATGACCTTCGCGCCAACTCGTTCCAGAGCCGGCAGCAGTTCCAGTAGCTCCTCTGTCTCTCCGCTGGCGGAGAGTGCCAGCACCACGTCGCCTGCGGCCACCATGCCGAGGTCGCCGTGCCGCGCCTCCGCCGGATGCAGAAAATGCGCCCTCGTCCCGGTCGAGCAGAGCGTCGCGGCAATCTTCCGCCCGATCAGCCCACTCTTGCCCATCCCCAGGACGATCACGCGGCCGCCGTGCCCTGCGGCATCGATTATCACCGCGACCGCACGCGCGAACGGCTCCGCCATCGGCCCATCCAGCCGCATGGCCAGCTCCAGCAGCGCGCGCGCCTCCGCGCGCACCAGCTCTGACGCCTGCGTTCGCTCCTGTGCCGTTGCTCCCATTCGATCCGATGCTAGCAGAGCGGCAGGACGTTCTCCGTTGTTCGTTGTACGTTCGCGCACGACATATATCCTTACGCACAACGGAGAACGAACAACGTACAACGATTTCTACCCACGCGGTAAACTAGAGTGAGCGCAAACGACCGCGCGCGAAGGATTCGCCTATGCTCCGCAAAGCGCTCCTGCTTCTCACTCTCACCGCCGGCCTGGTGCTGGTCGTCTTCGCCGGCATACGGAACCATCGTGACCGCGTCCGCGCCGCTGAAGCCGCCCGCGCCAACAGAGTCGACCTCGTCAAGGACAACGCGCCCATCGTCTCGCCCAACGTGGATGAGTCGATGCGCGGCAAGCCGGCGCCCAATTTCTCGCTCGTCGATCTCTCCGGCAAAAAGGTCACCCTCGCCGACTTCAAGGGCCATCCCCTCGTTCTCAACTTTTGGGGCACCTACTGCGATCCCTGCAAGATAGAGATGCCCTGGCTTGAGGCGCTCAGCAAGAAATATGCTCCGCAGGGCTTTGATGTCATCGGCGTGACCTATGATGCCGAGGTAGGCAAGGCGAAGATCTCAAAGGCCACGCAGGAACTCGGCGTCACCTATCCGATCCTGCTCTCGGACTCAAAGATCGAGGACGCCTATTTGAACAATGTCGAGGTGCTGCCCGTCTCCTTCTGGGTCGACCGCAACGGGAAGGTCGTCAACGTCACCGCCGGCCTTAGTGATGACGACACCAAGGCAAAGAATGCATTGGAAGCCCAGGTCCAGCAGACCATCGCCGCGGACTAGTAGAGAAATTTGAACCTGTCATTCTGAGTCCTGAGCGAGGCACAGCCGAGTCGAATGGATGAAGAATCCCCGTATTTGATTGAGACACTGACGATCATGAAAAGCACAGTACTCATCCTTGCTCTCTTCGCCGCTCCCATCGCGCTGACCGCGCCTGCGCAGCTCGGCAGCCTGAGCTCCCACGCAAAGCCTGCTTCGTACGTCGCTTACACGGACCTGCCGCAGACCGTCGCGGCCAATCGCCGCTCCACGCTTGAGGTCCACTTCCGCGTGCTGCCCGGCTATCACGTCAACTCGCACACGCCGACCGAGCAGTTCCTCATCCCCACCGCGCTCACGGTGCCCGCCGCGGCCGGCGTAAAGCCCGGAGAGCCCGCCTATCCCGCGGGCCAGCCGTACTCGTTCTCCTTTGACCCCAAGAACAAGCTCTCGGTCTACGCCGGCGACTTCATCGTGAAGCTCCCCGTCACCGCTGCGCCCGGCGCGCACTCTATCGACGCCTCGTTGCGCTACCAGGCCTGCAACAACGCATCCTGCTTCCCGCCGAAGACGCTGCCGGCAAAGATCTCCTTCACGGCGAAATAGAACCGGTCGCTCCCAAGTAGAATCAGGGAAGCGCCCACTCGAATTTAAGCGCACGACACATGGCCGCCCTTACCGAATCCACGCCTACGCTCGAAGAGTTTCGCCGCCTCACGCGCCTGCCGAAGTACGTCTTCAACATTACGGGCGAGCTCAAAGCATCGGCGCGCAGGCGCGGCGAGGACATCATCGACTTCGGCATGGGCAATCCCGATGGCGCCACGCCGCCGCACATCGTCGCCAAGCTCATCGAGTCCGCGCAGAAGACGCCCACGCACCGCTACTCGCTCTCGCGCGGGCTGCCGCGGCTACGCAAGGCGATCTGCGACTGGTACCAGCGCCGCTACTCGGTCTCGCTCGACCCCGAATCCGAAGCCATCGTAACCATCGGCTCCAAGGAAGGCATCGCGCACCTCTGCCTCGCTACGCTCGACGAACAGGATACCGTCGCCGTCTTCAACCCCAGCTACCCGATCCACATCTTCGGTCCAGTCATAGCCGGCGCGCGCGTGCAGTCCATTCCGCTCGACGACGGCTCGACCTCCGACAATCTGATCGCAACGCTGGAGCGCGAGTTGCCGCGGATGTCGCCTCGCCCCCGCCTGCTCATCCTCAACTTCCCCGCCAACCCGTCCACACAATGCGTCGACCTCAGCTTCTTTGAGCGATTAGTGCCGCTCTGCAAAGAGCTCGGCATCAACATCATCCACGACCTTGCCTACGCCGACCTCGTCTTCGACGGCTACCGCGCGCCATCGATCCTCGAAGTGCCCGGCGCCAAGGACATCGCCGTCGAGTTCTTCACGCTCTCGAAGTCCTACAACATGCCCGGCTGGCGCGTCGGCTTCATGGTCGGCAATCCGCAACTGGTATCCGCGCTCGGCCGCATCAAGAGCTACTTCGACTACGGCACCTTCACGCCCATCCAGGTCGCCTCCATCGCCGCGCTTGACGGCCCGCAGCAATGTGTCGCCGACATCGTCGCTAATTACAAATCCCGCCGCGACGTCCTCGTCTCCGGCCTCAACAAGCTCGGCTGGAACGTCGCCCTGCCCAAAGCCACCATGTTCGTCTGGGCGCGCATTCCGGAGCAGTATCGCCACCTCGGCTCCGTGGAGTTCTCGAAGAAGCTCCTCATTGAGGCAAAGACCGCCGTCAGCCCCGGCGTCGGCTTCGGCGAGCACGGCGACTCGCACGTCCGCTTCTCGCTGATCGAAAACGAAGAGCGCACCCGCCAGGCCCTCCGCGGCATCCGCGCCATGTTCAAAGCCGGATAATCGCCGGACTGCTTTTGTGGGCTCTTGCTCCCCCAAATGAGCCATTATGACGCGCCCCTTGCGGCAGTAACATCGACTCAGCATGCCCGCAACCTCGTATGAAGTAGCAAGCCTGCCCAAGGCAGAACCGCGTAAGATCGCTGTGGGCGGCTGGACGCGCTTTATCCCGGCTATCGCAATCAGCCTCGTGCTCGTGCGCTCAAGAATTCGCGGCGTAGGCTGGCCGCTGCCGCTTTATGACTTCATGACCTACTGGGCCGCTGGAAAGCTTTTCATTTCGGGCGCCAACCCATACAGCGCGTCCGCAATGTACGCCCTGGAGCGTGTCTTAGGCTGGCAATACACGCAGCCGTTGGTACTGCTCAACCCTCCCTGGACGCTTCCATTCATAGCGCCGCTGGGCGCGCTTTCATTCAACACCGCGCATTATCTCTGGTGGGCGCTCTCTATGTTCGTCGAAGCAGCCAGTGCAATTGCGCTGTGGCGGTACTTTGGCGGAGAATCCCGAAAACAATGGATCGCGCTCATCATCGCCGTTACCTTCCTGCCGTCCGGCGCTGCGGAACACATGGGTCAGATCACCCCACTGATGCTAGGCGCGCTCACGATATTTCTTCTCCTTATGCGCCGCCGTCGCGAGGTCATCGCCGGCGTCTTCCTCATTGGCCTGGGGCTAAAGCCGCATCTGCTTTATCTCGTCATGCTTGCCGTCATTCTTTGGACTATTGAATCCCGGCGATGGAAACTGGCCATAGCTGCAATTTCGTCCTATGCGGCCGCAACGCTCGGGGCCATTGTTTTCAATCATCAGGTCCTCAAATACGCCCATGGCACCACGCAGGCGGCGCTGGATACCAGCTGTGGCGTCGGCGGCGCATTGCGCTCGCTATTCGGCACTCAGCTGGTCTGGCTTCAATTTCTTCCCACCCTGGCCGGAGTAGCCTGGTTTGCTTTTTTACTGGGGCAGGCATCGCATTGCATGGAGATGGGAGGAGCGTATCCCCGTGCTTTTGCTGATGTCCATCGCGACCGCGCCATACTCATGGGCCCACGATTATGTCCTCGTGCTCCCCGCATTCATATCTCTAGGAGTCGCGCTTTCAAAGACTCAGACCGATTGGTTGCTCGCGAGCGCTGGTTACCTCGTCGTACAGATGCTGATCTTCAATCAATCGCCCGGGTTGCCCAAGGAATGGGTTGCCAGTCTCAGCCTTCTTTGGCTGGTCTTCTATGCTGTGGCAGAGCATTTCAGCACCGCGATGCAAGCGAATGTCTGTACCAACGTTGCCTCAGCCAACGCACAAGCTTCGTAATTTCACAGCACCGGCGAATCGTTACCCAGCATCGCTTTACGCACAACTTTGATCGGCGCAAAGCCTTGCTCTTCACATTAAGGTTCCAGGATTTTGTTCGCCAGATCTGGCGCCACGAGGCGAAAATGCCTGGGATTTAACGTGTAGATTTTCCGTGCCTTTGATTTTCTCGCGCATGCAAGAATCAGCGCGTCGTAGACCATTCCTCCGCTATGGCCCCGGCGCGCCAACTCGTCCACAGCCTCAACATACTCCGGCGCGGTCAAACTGATCGGCCGGAACCGCCCTTCAATGTGCGCGACTACCCGTGCAGCGTCGAGAGGGGACAAGCGCAATGGGCGTCGACGGCCGCTCAATACATTGAATATCTCCGCCAGTGAATGTATCGAGCAACATCCCCCGTGCCTGTCCGCCTCAGCCAGCGCATCGACGCAAACATCGTGTCTTCCGTCGGAAGCCGACACGGCAGCCACTATTACATTGGTGTCGACGAAGATCACTTGGAAAGATCGCTCAGGAGAGAATCCAAACGCGCGTTACGAGCGTTCGTGACCTCTTCCGCGGCGTCGGTACCAGGTCCCGAACCGGAATCGTACACCAGTGTCCCCTTCTTCATGTACAGGCCGCGCGGCTTCCTCTCCGGCTCAATCACCACGCTGTCACCCTCCGTGCGAATGCTTAGCCTTGTACCGGGGACGAGGTGCAGCGAATCCCGCATCTTCTTGGGAACGACGATCCGGCCGGCCTTGTCGATTTCGGTAATGGTACTCATGAGTGGCATTTTACCATAAGTAAATGCCATTTCCTAAAGCACCGGCGAATCGTCCCCCAACATCGCCTTGCGCACGATCTTGATCGGCGCGAAGCCCTGCTTCATCAGCGCATCGTGAAAGCCGCCGATGCTGTACGCCGCGCCCATCTTCTTTTTGTAGTCCGCGCGCAGCTTCATGATCTCCAGCTTGCCCAGCGTGTAGTACAGATACATCGGGTCGCCCGTGCCGCGCTTCGTCTCCACCTCCGCGATCGCCTGTGTCTGGTAGCCCTCCTTCACGAAGAAGTCCTCGGCGTCCTTCAGCGTCCAGTTGGGGTCCGTGTGCAGCTTGATCGAGTTCACGAACCGTGCGTCCCTCAGCAGCGCATCCATCAACTGCCCGAGCCGGATCAGCTTCGCCTTCTTCACCTGTTCCGGCGTTGCGTTGGCCGGCGCCGCGTCGTAACCCTCATCCAGCATCATCTGCTCGCAGTAGTGCGCCCAGCCCTCGATGTTCGAGTTCGCACCAAGCACCTTGCGGATGTTGCTCGGGAACTGCGGCATCCACAGGAACTGAACGTAGTGTCCCGGATACGCCTCATGCACGCTGGTCGAAACGATCGTGCCCACATTGAACTGCGCCATGAACGACGCCGTATGTTCCGCCGTCCAGTCCTTCTCCGGCAGCGTCACGTTGAAGTACGCCTTCTTCGAGTGCATCTCGAACGGCCCGGGCGGATCCATCGACGCGAACGTTGTCGCGCGCATAAACGGCGGCGTCTCTTCCAGTGTCGGCTGGACATCGCTTGGGATCGTGATGATGTGGTTCGCGCGGATGAACCCGATCAGCGAGTCGAACGTCTGGTGGAAGTCTCCCAGCAATTGGTCGCCCGCCGGATGCATCTTCTGCAGCGCGTCCATCTCCTCGGCCAGCGTCTTGCTTGGGTCAATCTCCTTTGCTACTTTCGCCGCCTCCGCCTGGTTTTTGTGCAGATCGTCCATGCCAATCTGCAGTAGCCGGTCCAGCGGCAGGTCCACCATCTCGTCGTAGCTCAGCTTCTTGCGATACGTATCCGCACCCAGCTTGTAATCGCCGTTCGACCGCGGCAGCAGGTCCGTCTTCATCCAGCTCTCATAGCTCTTCAGTGCGGCTATCACTGCCGCGTTCGTCTTCTCGAACTCCGCCTTCGCCGCCGCATCGCTCGCCACCTCCGCGCCATCGGCCCCGCTGAAGAATGCGCTCGGCACGTCATGCTCAAAGAAGCTGATGTCGCCATCGATCTGCTCCAGCGCAATCTCCGTAAAAATCTTCGGCGGATTCTTCAGGTTCTTCCGCGCCTCATCGAGCGCCTTCGGCATCTGCTTCTCGCGCTCGACCAGCGCGCGCAGCCGCACATTCGCCGGCGCATACGGCCGCTCCATAATCACGAACGCCGCATTGGTAATTCCGGACGAGTAGTTGTCCGGATTCTTCTCCCACCCGCGAATCACTTCCAGGCTCAGCAACTCGCTCTTTATGTTGTTCAGCAGAATCTCGCGGTCTGCGGCCACCGGCGCGTCCAGCGCACTCGGATCGATCGCCTCCACCTTCTTCTCATACTCATGCAGCGCCGCGATGTTTGCCTGAATCCCTGCCGCCGAATAGTCCTCCAGCTTCGCATCGTAATCATGCAGCCCGGCGGCCGTTCCGTTGGTTGGCGAGAACCTGAAGTAGACGTCCTTGAAAAATCCGTCTGCCACATAATGAAACGTCTGCAAGCCGCCGTCTGCTGAAACCCGCTGCGCCCCCGCGCCTGCACACATCGCAACCATCACTGCTGCCACCACGCCAACTGCCGCTGTTCTCTTCATGCCTACTAATCTACGGCAATCTGTTATCGCCTCGCCTGCGGCAGCGAGCGCAGCGCATACGCCGCCTCCTCCAGGAAGACCTCCTGGTGCATCCCATTCGGAATCGCATAGTTCATCTTCTGCGCGATGTTCTGTGAGATTCTCGCCGCCAGCGCCGCCCGCGTTTCCATCGGAACATCCAGCCGGCGCGCAAGATAGTGCTCCAGCGTCTGCAGATCGGCCATCGTCAGCCTTGCGACCGCATCCGTCGGCAACTGGCTCACGCGCGGCGGAGGCGCAGTGGCCACAGGCTGAAAGACCCCCGAAGTAAATGTCCGCGAGGAGCCGATGCTTTCTACCGGCGCCTCCAGCGGGCGCTCATGCACCACCAGCGTGCCGGCAATCAGGTCGCCCAGCCGCTGCTGCCGCTTGGTGATGAACATGCTGATCACCCCAATCGCATAGGCCGTTGGGAGAAGATCGATAACTCTCACGAGGTTCCGCGCCAAAGATTCGAACAGACTCACCGGACGCCCGGTCTGCTGGATCACGCGGATCTTCATGATCCGTTTGCCCGGCGTCTGGCCGTGCCAGAAGGCCTCAAACAGCGCGAAGTACGCCCACTCCAGCAGAAACGGAATAGCAATGATGATCGCGATGGTCCACTTGGTGGAGAGATCGCCACCGGCCGCGGATGCTCCAGCCCCGCCTCCCCCGCGGATCGACAATCCCGAGAGCAGGACCAGGAAGACGATGGTCAGGATGAAGACCACGGCCGCCTGCAGCAGATAATCCAGCAGCACCGCGACAAACCGGCTGCCCAGTCCCGCCAGCGGAAACTCAATAGCCACCAGCTCGGGCGTGGCAATGCTAAGCTGGTCGCCAACGCCAGGCCGTGCGGTCTGCAAATCTCGAGGGTATTGCTCCATAAAGGCTATGCGCGCGGTTGACCTATCATAGCTTTTGCTTTTGCTTCTAAGATAGGCCCGGACTTCAGTACGGGCATCGCGGGAACATAGGAACAGGGGTTTCAACCCCCGGGAGTAGCAGCGCGCTTGAGCGCGCGGTAAACGTCACCTGAAAGACAGGGCTTCAGCCCTGGGGTCTTTCGTGCCTTCCATGGAATGCCTATAAACTGTCTGCTTGACTGACGATGATCACCAATCGATGGATTGACAAGCGGCGTCCCCATTGGGACCGGCTGACCGCGCTGCTCACCGCCGCCGACGCGCGCGGCCTGGGCAGCCTGCAGCATGGCGAACTCAAGGAGATGGCGTTCCTCTACCGCCAGATCGCGAGCGACCTCTCCGCGCTGCGCCAGGACGGCTCCGCGCCGGCACTGGCAACCTACCTCAATCAGCTGCTGGCGCGCGCGCACAACTTCGTCTACTCCGGCCGGAAGGGCGGTCCCATGATTGCGCTGCGCTTCCTCTGGTACGACTACCCGCACGTCATCCGCAAAATGCAGCCGCTTCTCCTCGCATCTCTGGTTCTGTTCCTGGCCGGCGGCATGCTCGGCTCGCTGCTCACGCTTGCTAAGCCGGAGTTCATGCGGCATCTGCTTGGCCCGGACATGGTCGCGACCATCGAACATCACAAGATGTGGACCGACTCCGTCACATCGATGGCTCCGCAAGCATCAAGCGGCATCATGACCAACAATCTCAGCGTGACTTTCCTCACCTTCGCCAGCGGAATCGCCGCCGGCCTGGGCACGCTATATATGATCGGCTGGAATGGCGTCCTGCTGGGCGTCGTGGGAGCGGCCTGCGCGCAGGCGCAGATGTCCGTCTCGCTATGGAGCTTTGTCGCGCCGCATGGATCGCTGGAACTGCCGGCCATCATCCTCTCCGGCGCGGCGGGCATGCGTCTCGGCCAGGGCCTGCTCTTTCCCGGCTCCTACAGCCGCCGGCACTCCATCGCGGACGCCGGGCGCGACGCAGTACGGCTGATGGCCGGCGTGATTCCCATGCTGATCGTCGCCGGAACGCTCGAAGGGTTCTTCTCGCCCTCGAAGGCCCCCGTTGCGCTCAAGTTTCTCGTAGGCTCGTGTCTCTTCACCGCGCTGATGTTCTGGTGGTACGCCCCGCGCGAGCGTGAGCCGGAACTCGGCCAGGAGACACGACCGGCCTAATAGCAGTCGCGATTCGCAATCCGCTCAAGAGAGGGGCGGAATCAGCAACGATGCAGGGCCGGAGAGGATGGCCCCCCCCCCGGAGAAGAACTTCGGCAAGTGAAACAAGCAGCCTGTCACTGCGCTGAAGAGCGAGCATCGAATCGGCGAACCGCTCATTCGCTCGGCGCAGACAGTTAACAGTATCTTTATCCATTCCATGATGGGACATCGCCACATCGCGCTTGTGACCTAGGGAAGGCCCTAGCCTGAGCTGTCAACCTTGCTGATACGGAATGCGAGTGGCGAAATTTTCAATGTTCTGAAGACGACGCCGCTTATCAGCTTCAGTGCTGAGGCAGGATCGTTTCGAGCGAGCTTAGATCAGCGCGCGTTCCTTCACATCCAGATAGCGGTTGAGCACCGCGGCAGTGAGGTCCTGCGGCGTCGTTTCGAGCGTCAGCGCGCCCTGCTCGCGCAACTGCGCCATCAGCACCATGCGGCGATGCACCAGCTCCTGCGCTGCCGCCACGGCGAACATCTCGTGACGCGAGTCGGGCGCATGCGCCGCCAGCGCGACCATCTCCGCCTGGCGCATCGCGACGAAGAGCACCAGGTGCCGCCTCATCAGGTGCGCCGCGCCGTCGATCACCTCCGGCCGCATCGAGGTCTCGGCGACGTCCGTGATCCACAGGACCAGACTGCGGCGCGGCTGAATGCGGTTCAGGTTCACCGCGGCGTTCAGATGGTCGGCCTCGCCGGATTCTCCGCGCACCTGCGCGAGCGACTCCATCAGTTGCCGCAACTGCGCCGCGCCGCGGCCCAGCGGCACGCGTTGCTGTACGCTCTGCCCATACGCCAGCAGGCCAACACGATCGCCTCCGGCAAGCGCCAGTTGCGCCAGGGCAAGCGCAGTGGAAGTTGCGTAGTCGAGCCGCGTGTAACGCGCTGGCTCTTCTTCGCTGGCGTTGAGATCTTTCGACGCGGTCTGCGTCACGCGGGCCTGCAGCAGACGGCCCGCATCCATCAGCAGCCACACCGGCTGGCTCTTCTCGGTCTGGTACTGGCGCGTGATGGGAACGCCGCGTCGCGCGGTCGCGGTCCAGCAGAGATCGCGGATGTCGTCGCCCTCGCGGTACTCGCGCAGGCTCTCAAAGTCGCGGCCCAATCCGCGCTGCCGCTGCAGGCGCTGCTGCAGCTCGATCTGCCGGCTGCGCGTGAGAAAGAGCGACTGCTCCGCCACTGCATGCACCGCAGGATAGACGCGCACGCGTTGCACCAGATCAGCCACGGCCCAGCGCTGCACCAGCCCCAGCGCCGCGGAGCGATAGCGCAGATACAGCCGCCCGGTCATGTGGTCACCACGCTCGCGCGGCGTAAAGCGATACGCCGTGCTCGACCGACCCAGCGGATAGACGGTCAGCGCAACCGTCGGAGGCTTCTCGACCAGCGTGCCGGTGAGGTCGTCGGTCACGTCGCACAGCAGTTGCGTGCCGCCCTCCTGCGTGGAACCGATCTCGATGACCGTCTCACTGCCCAGAGCAGGCGCGTTCCGCCAGACGCGCTCGGCGGTGATATCGCGAGGCGCGGGCAGACGCGCCGCATCGAGCCATGCGACCGCGAGCAGGACCGCGTCCCAGACCGCCATGCCCCACGCCATGCGTGGAAAGAAGAACGCAGGCGCGAGCCACAGCGCTCCGGCAAGCAACAGCAGCAGCCCGCGGCGCGTGAGCCCAAACGCGAAGCGGCTGCGCGGTTGCGCCGCGGCGGAGACCGCCTCCGGAGTGAGCGAGCCTGAGATCACCGGGGTTGTCCTTGGGTCATCGCCTTAGTCCTTAGGCACCGGCACAGCGGCGAGAATGTCCGAGAGCACACGGTCGGAATCGTATCCCTCGAGCTCGGCCTCCGGCCGCAGCACCAGCCGATGGCGCAGCACAGGAATCGCCGCCACCTTCACGTCGTCAGGCACCAGGAAGTCGCGGTCCTCCAGCGCCGCATAGGCCTGCGCGACAAACATCAGGCTGAGCGCCGCGCGCGGGCTGGCGCCGAGAATCAGCGACGGCCACTCGCGGCTGCGGCGGGCCAGAGCGATGATGTACTCGTAGAGCGCGGGCTCGATGTTGATGGCGCGCACCTCGCGCTGCGCCGCGGCCAGCAGTTCCGGCGCAATGGGTGCGATGGGAACCTCGTCGATGCCGCGCGGGTTGAAGCCCTGGCGATGCCGCTGCAACACGGTGCGCTCCTGCTCCGCCGTCGGATAAGCGACGCGAATCTTCATCAGAAACCGATCGAGCTGCGCCTCCGGCAGCGGATACGTTCCTTCCGAATCGATCGGGTTCTGCGTCGCGAAGACGGTGAATCCATCCGGCAGCGCATGCCGCTCGCCGTCGATGGTGACTTGCCGCTCCTCCATGCACTCCAGCAGCGCGGCCTGCGTGCGCGGCGGCATGCGATTGATCTCGTCGACCAACAGAAAGTCCGTGAACACCGGACCGCGATGCAGCGCGAACTCCTGCGTCTGCGGGCGGAAGATTACCGTGCCGAGAATGTCGGCCGGCATAAGGTCCGGCGTGGCCTGCACGCGATGGAAGTCCAGCCCCAACAGCCGTCCCATCAGCTTCACCAGCATCGTCTTCGCGATGCCTGGCACGCCTTCAATCAGTGCGTGGCCTCGGCACAGCACCGTGATGAGCGCCTGGTCGATCAGCTCCTCCTGCCCGGCGATCACCTTCCCGATCTCCGCGCGGCCGTGGCGCACCAGTTGCGCGGTTGCCTTCAATGCTTCGCTTGCGTTGCTCTGCTCGTCCACTTGCCTCTCCTCACTTTTTGGCGGTGTTCGTTCCGCCGGTCTGGCTGACTTCTTCTCCAAACTTGTTCAACGCACGCACCAGCATCAGCGCGCGCCCCGGCTGCACCTGTCCGGCAGCATAACGAAGCTCCTCGCAGGTCTTGATCGTCTCGCGCAGCTCCGGCCCGTCGCGGCCCAGCCGCGCGCGCGCCACGCCGATCATCTCTTCGGTCTGTTGCGCGTTCTCCGGTCTCGCAGCGCGGCCCAGCGTCATGCGGAAGCGGTCATACGCAATCTCGACAGCCGTGTTGGTCGCTCCAGCCTTGTCATACAGTGCGCCCAGCGAATACACAAATTCCAACGGCGCATCGCGCGCGACCACGGGATCAGGCAGCAACGGCCCGCTACGGCGGCTGAAGCTGAGGACCAGCAGCAAAGCAACGACGGCCAACTGCGCCCACAGCAGATGCACCGGCGTGCCCTTCGCGTAGGACCAGAGACCTGCTTCGTCATCGTGCAGGCTCTCATCCCACACAATGCGATTGCCCGGTGTGCCGATGCTCGCCAGCAGCAGCGCAAGGTCGCCATCCTTCGCGATGAAAGCATTCTCCAGCGGCTGCGAGTCCGCCCACCAGATCACCTGCCCATGACTCGCCGGAAAGCTGACCACCACCGCGTTCCCCCGGCAGGTGTACTGCACGCGCTGGTTGGGCCGCGGATCGTGCCACTCATAGCTGGCGCGCATATGCACCATGCCCGAGTCCGCAAGCGCCCCGAAGCCCTCCGGCTGCGCATCGCAACTGGGATAGAGGCTGCCCGCAACCGGCGACCCAGCCTGCACCCGGTCTTCCGGAAGCAGGAATCCGCCAGCCATTCCGGTCACCAGTACGCGGCCGCCGCGATCGAGAATCTGCTGCACGACCGTGCGCGACCGCACCACGCGGTTGAAGTTCGGCTCCGCGAAGATGACCACCGTATGTGAGTTGACCTGCGGCACAAGATCGCTGAGCGGTTGCTCCCATCGCTCCATGCGATAGCCCGACTGCTCCAGCGCAAGATACGCCGCCTCCGCGCCATGGGTACCCGAAGAAAATGTCGACGGCGTGCGGTCCTGGTCGTCCTGCTGCGGCCCCAGCACGGCCACAACCACCAGCACCACCGCAACCATAATCAGGAATGCGAACAGCAGCCGGCGGTCGCGACCGCTCAGCGAACTCCGGCTCATCGCGGCACCAGCTTTTCCATGCGCGCGCGTGCATCCTGGTATTGCTCTTCGGCAGCGGGGCGATTGCCATACCAGATGAGTTCAAACGAGCGCGTCAGCCCGCGCAGATCGGGCTCCAGCGCATGTCCGGAGCGCAGCAGGCGCAGGTACTCACGCGGCGTGCGCGCGCGGTCGGCGGGCCACATACCATGCGCCTCCAGCCGGCTGATCGCCGCCCAATACACATGATGGACCGCCTCGCGCCAGCGGCCCTCCCGCGCAAAGCCCTCCGCCTCGGCCAGCCACCGCTGCCACCCGCGAGCCGAAGGCGCCGTCGCAGCAGTTGCCTCCACTGCCGTCCGCGGCAATGCAGCCTGGCGCCGCAGTTTCACCATCACCCACCACGCCAGCAGCACGCACGGCACGCAGATCGCAACCACCTCAAGAATGTGCGCAATCCACGGATTCTCCCCGCCATACGCAACCACCTTGTTCAGCCGCTCGAACAACCAGTTCAACAGCGCCGCCCACGCGCGCTGCAATAGATTCGGCTCTTCCTGGATGCGCTGGAAGCGATGCTCGCTCAGAATGCTGTTGAGATCGGCCCGAACTTTCTCGATCGGCGCAACACCCGCTGAACCCGGCGAAGACTGGGCATCCTGCGTGAGCCGCAAAGCCGCGGCGGCGATCACCGCCCGCGCCGCATCTCCCTGCTTTCCGGGAAGCGCCGCGCCTTTCCCGGCGTCTGCAAGCGCCTGCCGCAACCAGCCATAGCGGACCAGACGAGTCCCCTGCGCCCAACTCACCTCGTTGTCCGCACCCACCTGCGCCGGATCGCACGCGGCAGCGGACTTCTGCGCGGAACATGTGCGCACAATCGCACCGAGCTGCTGCAGATGCTGCCGGTATCCCGCAAAATCGCAGCGTTCGACCGGCGGAGTATCCGCAGCGGCGACAACTGACGCCGACAGCAGCAGCGCAACCACCGCCAGCAATTTTCGTGGTGCTGTCGTCACGCCTGTCCCGCGGATTCGGCCGGAGGCAGCGACGGCGCCGGCGGCGCTTCCGGCGTGGAACGCTGGATTAGCCACTCCACATCGAAGCCTTCCCTGCGGATGCGCGCGTCGTAATAGAAGAGCGTCAGCCCAATGGCATACAGCGGAATCGTGATCGAAGCCACGATGAACTGGATCGTCAGCGTGTAAATCGTCATGCCCAGCGAGACCACCGGGGTGCCATGGCTGAACGCCGTACGGAACACCGAGATAAACACAGGCGTAAGACCGGCATACGTGATGACCGCGGAAATTACCCATACCAGAAGAATCAGCACAAAGATGCTTAGCTTCTGCATGCCGCCCTTTGAAAGATAAACACTCCTCTTCAGCGAAGCGCGCACGCCAAGGTCTTCAAAGAGTGATGCCGGAATGCACACCGAATACCGCAGCATCATCCAGATTCCGAATGGAACAATGGCCAGGAACGTGAGGCTCAGGACACCGACCGCGATCGCCGGCCCAATCGCGTTGTTGAAGCCGGGCATCGCAACCGCAATGCCGAAAATTACCCGAGACACGAGAATCGTCGCGCCCCACGACAGGAACAGCGCCGACCCTGCCAGCCTCACATACCGGAACCAGTGAGGCTTCACCTCCCGATACGCCTGCGCGATTCCTGTCGGCTGTCCGAGATAGATGGCCGAGACGGCCCGGCTGATCGCGGCCATGGCGACGGCGCTCACAATGACGTAGACAATGAAGCTCACCAGCCCGAACCCCGCGCTGACGCTGCCCAGCGCAACGGCCCCCACCCGATGCTGCACCGCGCGCACGGCAGTTGTCTGGGCCAGCTTCCAGATCAGGTCCAGGCCGGCTGCGAAACACGAAATCCCAGCAAACATCAGGAAGTGGGAACGATAGAGCTGGAACGTACGGTCGAGTATCTCGCCGAGGCTCAGAGGCCGCAGAGTCGCGTCCATTGCGGTGTTCCTTTCGCGGCTACTTTGTGGTGGCAAGAGAGTATCACGAGGCGCGCCGCAGTCAAGAAAAAGCCGCGGACGGTCTGGCCCCTGCTGCGCATGTCTGCTTCGGGCCCTTCACGGGCCGGTCGCTCTGAAACTTCACCGTGGCTATAGCCGTCAGATTCAATACGCAAACTGTTTGCCGAATTCCTGTGGCTGGGTTCGGCATCCGGTTGCCTCGTAAAGCCGCTGGCCGTGCTTCACCCGGGCCGGCCGCCAAACCTTCCGTGGAGCGTTCCATGAAAATCTCTCGCCGCAAGGGTGCACTCTCGTTCGTCGCGTGCGCCGTTTTCGTCTTTGCGTTACTCGGAGCCTCCGCCGGTTTCGCGCAAAACGCCGCGACGGCCAAAACGGATCCGGCCGTCACCATCACCGATAACGGCGCCTCGTGGACGCTCGACAACGGCATCGTGAAGGCAACCATCACCAAAAACGGCG
>DATNAU010000001.1:0-9706 GCA_035572415.1 Acidobacteriaceae bacterium | reverse complement strand
ACTTCATCGTCGAGCTCGCCCTCTGGATCAAAGTCCCCGCCGGCGCGCTCGTCAACGTGACCGATCCCTCCGCACGCATCTCAGCATGGCTCTGGAGCTATCGCCATCTCTTCGCGCGACAGGACTCCACGAACATCACCTCGCTCGCCTTCGCCATCGCCTTCACCGCGCTCTGCTTCCTCGCCAACTGGTACCTCTGGCGCAAACGCATCTTTTTGAAGGTCTGACAGCACTGCCAGCGCGCAGTCAGCTACTCCGTTCCGCTAAACTCTCCAGCGACGTCATCCGTACAAGGAAGTAATCATGCGAACTTCTCGCCTCGCTTTTGTCGCCGCAGCCTGCCTTTGCCCAGCATCGCTCGCCCTCGCGCAGCAGGCAAGCAACGCTCCCATCGATCGCCATGCACTCGTCACGCGCCACAACATCGAACTCCACACCATCGATCCCGACGGCGCCATGGCCGTCGGCAACGGCCACTTTGCGTTCAACTTCGACGTCACCGGCCTGCAAAGCTTCCCCGACTACTATGCGAAGACCATGCCCATCGGAATCCTCAGCGATTGGGGCTGGCACAGCTTCCCCAATCCCCACGGCTACTCGCTCAGCGATTTCCCGATGAAGTCGATCCCGAAGAATGGCCGCCAGTTCGTCTTTCCTGACGCCAGCACGAGCCATCCCACACCCGAAGCCGAGTATCTTCGCGCCAACCCGCACCGCTTCGGCCTCGGACGCATTGGCCTGGAGATGACGCACGCCGATGGGTCGAAGGTCCTCATCACAGAACTCGCCAACATTGACGAGAGACTCGACCTCTGGTCCGGCATCCTCACCAGTTCCTTCACCGTCGACGACTCGCCCGTTCATGTTGAAACCGTCGCCCATCCTGACCGCGACGAGATCGCCATCCACGTTGAATCGCCGCTCATCGCCTCCGGCCGCATCAAGGTCCGCATCGCCTTCCCCTACGCGCTCGACTCCTTCGGCCCTGACTATCAGGACTGGAACCACCCCGCCGTGCATACCACCGTACTCACCCGCCGCGGCGCAAGCGCCGCCGACTTCACCCGCACTCTGGACGCGACGCACTATACCGTCCGCGCGCGTTGGTCTCCCGGCACAAAACTGGCGGAGACTGCGCAGCACCAGTTCCTGCTCTCCAGCAACAGCAATTCCATCGACCTTGCGGCATGGTTCTCGCCCCGTGCCATCAATGCTCCCGCCGATACCTTCGCCGCCGTCGAGTCGGCCTCCCGCGCCCACTGGCAGCATTACTGGATGACCGGCGGCGTCATCGACTTCTCCGGCACCGCCGACCCACGTGCCGCCGAGCTCGAACGCCGCATCGTCCTGTCGCAATACGTAATGGCCGTGCACGACGCGAACTCGTGGCCGCCGCAGGAGACCGGCCTCGGCGTCAACTCCTGGTATGGCAAGTTCCACATGGAGATGTACTGGTGGCACTCCGCGCACTGGGCGCTGTGGGGCCATGCCGACATCCTCGAACGGTCCCTCAACAACCTGCACGCGCTCATGCCCGCCGGCGAGAAGATGGCGCGCCTCGAAGGCGCCAAGGGTGTCAAGTGGTCGAAGATGACCGATCCATCCGGTAATGAAAGTCCCTCCGGCGTTGGCCCCACGCTCGTCTGGCAGCAGCCGCATCCCATCTATCTTTCGGAACTCGTCTATCGTGCTCACGCTCACGATAAAGCTGCAGCTCATGCCACGCTCGAGCGCTACAAGAACATCGTCTTCGCCACCGCGGACTATATGGCCACCTTCGTCGACTACGACGCCGGGCGGCACGAATACGTCCTCGGTCCCGGTATCAACTCCGCGGACGAGAAGCACACCGACCTCGCGCACAATCTCAACCCCACCATGGAGCTCTCCTACTGGCACTGGACGCTCGAGGTCGCGCAGCAGTGGCGCGCTCGCCTCGGTCTCGCACCCGATCCTCACTGGCAGGACGTCATCGATCACCTCGCCAAACCAACCATTCGCAACGGTATCTATCCGGCGATGGAAGTGCCGGTCGAAAACTCGGCCTCCACGATGACCACCTTCATGTTCGGCGCGTTGCCCGGCGATGGCATCGATAAGCACGCCATGCGGAACACACTCGATCGCGTTACGCGCACGGATCGCCCCGTATCCAGCGTCACCTGGGGCACGGCCATGCTCGCCATGTGCGCCGCGCGCCTCAACGAGCCGGACAAGGCCGTCGCCTTGCTGACGGGAACGTCCGACCAGAATCCCTTCCGCGTCTCCGGCTACACCGTCCGGCGCCCGGACCAGACGCCAATGTACATGCCCGCCAACGGTGGCTGGCTCACCGCCGTCGCCATGATGGCAGCCGGCTGGGACGGCACCACCGCGCACGTCCCCGGCTTTCCCGCCGACTGGCAGGTTCGCTACGAAGGCCTGATGCCTTTGCCGTAATCCAGTCGGGGAAAGCGGTCCTCCTGAAAGCCGGGCGGGATGCCGCAACCGCTGAGTATCTTTCCGACCTGCGAACTCAAGTATTCTTGTCCCACGATGAAAGATTTCTTTGTTGCAGACGCCGCGCGGTTTGACGGCGAAGTGGTTACATCGTTCTTCGCGCTGGCGTCGTTACAAGCGCGCGACAAAAAGACAGGCGCCGGTCAATACCTGGCGCTGATGCTTGCCGACAAGACTGGCTCCATGGAAGCGCGAATGTGGGAGGACTTTGCTGAGGTCCTGGGAAGTTGCTCCGAGGGCTGTTACGTGAAAGTGCAGGGTCAGGTCTCGAAATATCAGGGCAAGTTTCAGATCACAGTGTCAAAGATGCGCCTCGCTGCAGCGGCCGAGATCGAGACCTCGGATTTTGTGCCCACCACCCGCTATAACGTCGATGAGATGTGGGCGGAACTGCGCGGATACGTCGACGAATTCCAGAACCACGACTTGAAGCGACTGGTCTTCACCTTCCTCGACGATTCCGCAATCTCGACAGCTTATCGTGAGGCTCCTGCGGCAAAAATGCTGCATCACGCATGGATTGGCGGCCTGCTGGAGCATGTAGTCACCCTAGTGCGAGTCTGCCGCGCAACGGCTCCGTTTTATCTCGAAGTGGATCCTGATCTGCTTGTGACCGGAGCGATCCTGCACGATATCGGCAAGATACGCGAGCTGGGTTGGAGATCGACGTTCAGCTACACGGTCGAAGGACAGATGATTGGCCACATCTCCATTGCTCAGGGCATGCTGCATGAGAAATCAGCGGCTCTACCCAACTTTCCGCCGCGCCTGCTTACACTGGTCGAGCACATGATCCTGAGCCACCACGGACGTCGCGAATTCGGCTCGCCGATTCTGCCGATGACTCCGGAGGCGATCCTGCTGAGCGCGTTGGATGATCTGGAGGCGAAGATGCAGGCGGTGCGTAACGAATTCTCGCGCGATGCATCCGCAGGAAAGTCCGGTGCAGAGATGACAGAGTGGGTGCGTAGCATGGAGCGCCCGCTGCTGAACTCGAAGGCATACCTGAACGGGGAGTAGCCAGGTAGCTCGGAGTAGGGCGGCGTCGCATATTCACGTGACACGCCAATCGCGGAGCACGCATAGCCAGCATGCTCCGCAATGGCGTGCGCAGCATCCGCACTACTGATTGTTGATGGCATCGTTGGCCGGCTCGTCCGTCGATCCGTAGAGAAACTCGTAGTCATTCCAGCCGGTAACGGTGTGGTCAGCAGAAGTTGAACCGATTTCCATGCGGAGCGCGTCATACATCACGCCCTGCGTGCGTCCCACGTTCAGATCGATGATATTGTCCTGTCCCGGTGGATTGAGATCGCTCGCATCCCACTGGAGGGCTGCCCATTGGTAAGTCCCGGAGAAGCCGCTGCGCACCGCGGCATCCGCGTTCTTGACGTTGAAGCTGTGCCAGACCAGCGGGTGGCCGTTCAACGAAACCGTCAGGCTGGATTCAGTCGCGGCGAGACCGATCGACAGAACTACAAACTGGCCTTGCGCCTGCTGATCAGAAGTAGTGGTGAAGTGAACCTGCCAATCAGGGACAGCGGCGGATTTGCAGGCACCGAACGGACCGACGTACGCCGGGCAGATGTAGTTGTAGCCATCGGTGGTCTGGTCCGCCGGATTGTAAACACCGGCGTACAGGCCAGGATCGAAGATATGCCACTGGTTGTAGTTCCACTGCGTTAGATCGTTGGTGGCCGGGGTAGAACCGACCGCCGTGGCGTAGTAGTTCACAGCACCATTGTTCGTTGCGAAATCTCCCCAGTAGTTCCAGTTTCCCCAGTATTCGCGGTCATCCTGAACCGAATTCCCGAGCCGATCCTTATATTCGTCCGTATAGTTTGGATCGAGATCGATGGGATTGGCGATCTGCCCATGCAGGAACTCATGTGAGGAACGGTCCGGCGTGCCGATCGTCCAGATGGGGGTATAGCTGCTGAAGTTCTCCGGCGTGAACTGCACAGCGAGTTTCGTTGGCTTGCCCGTGCCGACTGTCACGTTGTCGTGGCGCAGTTCTCCCCATTGCCCAAGGATGTAAGCCGAGACCCTGTAGGCTCCCGGGGCAATCCGGTTGAAATTCGTCTGACCGGCGGGTTTGGGGCTTTGCCAGTATTCGTCGCCGGCGTGAGAGTATTGGAAGTTCGTCGCGGGATCGCTGAGGACGACCCACGCGTGATTAAGCGGTTGCGATTGTGCGCCGGCTACATTCACCTGAGCATTGCCGCGACCGGAATCGGGAACGTAACCGTTCTGCACGAGTATCGCATCCGTGTCATAAGAAGCTTGGAGCTGCGCCGACGCAGCAAGTGCTTCACCATATAGCGAAGCAACGGTGGGATCGGTGGCGCTATAAGTGTTGAAGTGGAGATAGAACGGACCGTAGAGACGATGCATGAGGGCATTCGCCGGAACGCTAAAGTTGATCTGGTTATCCAGGTGGTTGGAGAATGCCTCCATGATGAGAAGGTTGTTCGTAAAGATGAGGTCCTGCTTCGTGGGGCCGCCGGTGAGCGATTCCGAACTGGGAACAATCATCCACGCAGCCATGTTGTTCCCGTAGACGCCTTCTCCGCGATGGAGGTACTCGTAGCTCGAATAGTCGTACTTGGTGTAGAACTGGCGACGGAAGCCGGCAGGCTCGTTGAGGCCGTGAAGATCATTCGTAGCATCCTGAACATTCCGGCCGGAGCCGCTGCCAAAGTCCAGGTTGGTAGGCACCGTGGTGGCGCCGAGGTTCCCTAGCCCGCTGTTCACCGAATAAGTATTTGCGAATTGATTCAGGTCGCTGCGCAGCACCCACTGAACCTGGCCAACGCTGCCGGCGATGTTGCCCGCGCCGTGATCGATCGTGAAGTAGATATGGATGCCGGGATCGTTGAGGAACAGAATATGGTGCTGGGACCAGGTGAATGCGTTGCCGGAATTGGCGGGGATGGTGTTCCACCAGTCAATGTATTGCCCATTCGGATCGAGGTAGTAGTTATTGGCCGCCGTTCCTCCTCCGAAACTGCCGGCATTGTCCATATAGAAGCCCTTCGGCCCGTTGTGGTCCCGGTTTGTCTGATCAACAATCTCCTGGCTCGGAAACGCGGCCCAATGGATGCTGAAGATGCGTCCATCGCTGGGCAGCCAGTCGACGGTGACGGCGCCATTGCCGATCTTCCAGTCCTTCGGATTGCTGGTGTCTATGGTGATTTGGGCTGATGCAGCGGGAATTTGACTGAGCAATAGAAAGAGCGCCATTGCCGAGAGAGGGGAGAGTCTCATTGGGTTCTCCGGCGGAACAAAATGGGCGAGTCGTGCTGCCTTGGTTGGTGTGTTACCGCGGAAGATGGTAGAGATCGCATTTCGCGCTTGTCAATACGAAAACTGTTTCACAGATCGTGATTTTGATAGGAGTAAAACCGCGAAGCCTGACGATCTCATCTGGCTGTTGCGCTGCACGAACTACCGCGAAGTTGGCCTTCTGATTCCGGACGTATGCGTCGGCGCGATCCTCATGGTGAAGGCGAGCAGTGGGGCAAGCCGTCATCGCACCATCCGAAATTGTTACAATTTCTATTCAGGCGAAAGAGAGCGAATGCTGCGATTTTCCACTGCAGGTGAGAGCCACGGCGAAAGCCTGGTGGCGTTGGTCAGCGGACTGCCTGCGGGCGTTCCCGTGGATCAGGCATTTCTGGATCGGGAGATGCGCCGCCGGCAGAAGGGCTACGGGCGCGGTGGGCGCATGCGCATCGAGCAGGACACGGCACACATCCTGAGCGGCGTGCGCCATGGCAAGACCATTGGTTCGCCGATCGCCATGACGATTGCGAACAACGACTGGAAGAACTGGCAGGAGATTCTTCCGGTAGAGACTGGTGATCCCGACAAGCACAAGGCGGTGGCAAGCCCTCGCCCAGGACACGCTGATCTGGCTGGCAGCCTGAAGTACGACTTCCCCGATGCACGTTATGTCCTGGAGCGCGCAAGTGCAAGAGAGAGCGCGGCGCGAGTCGCCTGCGGCTCGCTCGCAAAAATGTTGCTGCGAGCTCTCGGTATCGAGGTGGCGAGCCACGTCATCCGCGTCGGCGGGGCACAGTTGTCCCGCCCGGCAACGTGGGAGGAGATTGCCGCGCTGCAGGCGAAGGACGAGGTGCTGCTCAACTGCGTCGATGCCGGCGATGAGCAGAAGATGAAAGCCGAGGTGGACACTGCTCTGAAAACGGGAGACACGGTGGGCGGTGTGTTTGAGGTCGTTGTGCACAAGTTGCCGCCCGGAGTGGGCACGCACGCGAACTGGGACGAACGCATGGATGGCCTGCTCGCGCAGTCGGTCATGAGCCTGCAGGCGGTCAAGGCAGTTGAAATCGGACGCGGCGTTACCGCAGCGCAATCCATGGGCAGCGCTGTGCATGATGCGATTGCCTATGAGGGAAGCGACGACGACTTTACGAAATTCTCGCGCGAGCAGAACAATGCCGGCGGCATTGAGGGCGGCATCTCCAACGGCGAAGACGTGATCGTGCGGGGTTATTTGAAACCGATCTCGACCCTGCGCCGTCCCCTTGCGTCTGTCAGCTTTGCCACGCGCGAGCCGGTGAAAGCGGCCTATGAACGCAGCGATGTTTGCGTGGTGCCGGCCGCAGGCGTTGCTGCGGAGTCAATGGTCGCTCTGACCATCGCGCGGCTGGTGCTGGAGAAATTCGGTGGCGATTCGTTGCGTGAACTTCAGCGCAATTACGAGAGCTACTGCGAACAAATTCGAGCGTACTGAGATGGCAGCAAAACACACCGACAATCCAAAGATCGCCGCTGCGGCGGAAAAATCCACGCCGAAAGGTAGCGCCAGGATTCACGCCATCGTCAAGTACCCTGACCCCGTGCTTGCGAAGGCGGCCGCTCCAGTCACCGCATTCGATGCTTCGTTGAAGAAGCTGGTCGCGGAGATGTTCGAGAGCATGTATGCGGCGCAGGGAATTGGCCTCGCCGCTCCGCAGATCGGCCTGTCGCAGCGACTCACAGTGATCGATACGTCGTTCAAAAAGGATCTCAAGGACAGGCTGGTTCTTATCAATCCGGAGATTATCGAGACCGAGGGGAGCCAGTTCGAAGAAGAGGGTTGTCTCAGCCTGCCGGACATTCGTGAGAAGGTGAAGCGCGCCGCGCGAGTGAAGGTAAAGGCCCAGAATGAAAAAGGCGAATGGTTCGAGATCGAGGGTGACGAACTGCTGGCGCGCGCGATGCAGCATGAGATCGA
This sequence comes from Acidobacteriaceae bacterium, assembly GCA_035572415.1. Classification (GTDB taxonomy): domain Bacteria; phylum Acidobacteriota; class Terriglobia; order Terriglobales; family Acidobacteriaceae; genus Edaphobacter. Next base: position 1,968 of record DATNAU010000001.1, on the reverse strand, counting down.
TCATCTGAACGGCGTTCTCTTTATCGACCGCATCAGCCGCCTGAAACGCGAACTGGCGTTGCGTAAGATTCGCAAGATGCAGAAGAACGGCGAGTGGTAGCCTCTTCGTCCGCCGTAAGCACCTAAGATGAATCTATGAAGCTCGTCTTCTGCGGAACGCCGGAGTTTGCAGTCCCTACACTCGAAGCAGTCCTCGCGGCTGGCCATGAGGTCGCGCTGGTCGTCACGCAGCCGGACCGCGCAGTAGGCCGCGGACTTGAGTTGCAGGCGCCTCCCGTCAAGCGGACAGCACTGGCGCGAGGCTTGCCAATTGCGCAGCCGGAGAAGATCAAGCACAACACGGAATTCCGCGCTCACCTTGAGAGCATCAGGCCGGATGCCATCCTGGTCGTTGCCTATGGCCGCATCATTCCTCCATGGATGCTCGATCTGCCTCGTCACGGCAACATCAATCTGCATGGATCTCTATTGCCGAAGTATCGCGGCGCTGCGCCGATTCAATGGGCGGTCGCGAACGGTGAGACCACCACCGGCATAACGACCATGCGGCTCGACCAGGGGCTCGACACCGGCGACATGCTGCTCGCCCATGCTGTACCAATCGCGCCGGAGGAGACCGCGCTCGATCTCTTCGGCTCGCTTGCTGAGACAGGAGCGAACCTGATGGTAGAGACCCTGGCGAAGTTGGAATGCGGCCTGATTACACCGCAGCCGCAGGATCATTCACGGGCGACCCTCGCACCCATCCTGAGGCGTCAGGATGGCCGCATCGATTTCGAACAACCTGCGAAGCAAATCTACGATCGTTGGCGCGGCTTCCAGCCGTGGCCCGGCGCGTACACATCCCTTCGAGGCAAGAAGCTCATCGTGCACCGGATGAGTTTTGCCGGATCTCACGATGTGGCGGTTCCTCCGAAGGTGTTGCGCATTGAACGAGGCGACCTCATTTTCGCCGGTTGCGGCGACGGCGCGATTCTTCTCCACGAAGTGCAGCTCGAAGGCAAGAAGCGCATGAGCGCGGCGGAGTTTCTGCGCGGCTTTCAACTCCGCACCGGTGAGAGGCTGGGAGAGTGAGCAGCAATTCCGCAAAGTCGCCCCGAACCGATCGGCGGGGATCGCGAACGTACCCTAACCTCATGTCGCAAAGCTCCCGGTCAAGAATGTCGCCGGCGCGTAAAGCTGCTTTCGAAATCCTTATGCGTGTAGCTGAGAGCGATGCGCACAGCGACGACCTGCTCCATTCATCACACATAGCGAAGCTCTCGCCGGAGGACCGCAATCTTACAACCGCGCTGGTGATGGGCGTGCTGCGGTGGCAGATTGCGCTGGACGCGCAGATTGCGAAGCTGCTCGCCCGTCCAGGCCAGCAGCTTGCGGAGGCTGTGGCCATTGCTCTGCGGCTCGGGGTGTTCCAGTTGCAGTATCTGGATCGCATCCCTGCACACGCGGCGATCAATGAAAGCGTTGAACTATGCCGGAGCGCAGGGCAGGCACACGCAGCAGGCATGGCGAATGCAATTCTCCGGAAGCTGGCAAACGGCCCGCGGACTGCGGCGGGCAGTTCCGGTGAGGCAAAGCGCCGAACTCCGATCTTTGAATCGCCCGCGGCATTCGCAGAGCGGCTCGGCCATCCGGCCTGGTTGGTGGAACGTTGGTCCTTCAACTTCGGCAGAGATGCTGCGCTTGCGATTTGCGAGTATGACCAGCGCGAGCCGTTCGCGGGTTCTTTGTTCGCTGACACTGCCCAAGAGCAGTTAGAACCAGACGCTTCGCCACCTGCCACTCCGATTCAGATCGACGATGGCTCGCGGTTGGTAGCGGAACTGGCGGCTGCGGCGCTGCCGGACCGGAGCGATCGCCCATTGAGGCTGTGGGACTGCTGCGCCGCGCCAGGTGGGAAGACGCTTGTGATGGCCGACCGCCTCCCAAATGCACAAATCCTGGCCACAGACGCAAGCTCAAAGCGGT